>JANOXU010000157.1:0-17557 GCA_031418595.1 Burkholderiales bacterium | reverse complement strand
TTCACATAGTCACGTGTTTCGTTAAAGGGGATGTTCTCGGCCCAGACGGCGGGCTCGAGCACCGGCCCTTCGCGCCAGCGCCGTGAACGGCTGGGCCCGGCGTTGTAGGCCGCGGCGGCCAGCGCCTGGCTGCCGTCAAAGTCGTCGAGCACCAGCTTCAGGTAGGCCGTGCCCAGGCGCAGGTTGGTGTCGGGCTCGCTGATCATGTCGGCGCTGTAGGGCAGGCCGATGCGTTTGGCCGTCCAGCGCGCGGTGGCCGGCATGAGCTGCATCAGACCGGACGCGCCCACGCTGGAGCGCACATCAACAATGAAGCGCGACTCTTGCCGGATCAACCCGTACACGTAGGCCGGGTCGAGGCCGATTTCGCGCGCCTTGGCCACGACCTCGCGGCGCATGGGCGTGGGGAAGCGCTGCGCCATGTCGATCTCGATGCGGGTGCGGTCGCTGGTGTTGATGCAGCGGTCCCACACCTGGGCGTCGCAGGCGCGTTGCGCCGCGGCCAGCAGTTCGCGGTCAGCCATGCCGCGCAAGCTGAAGTTCCATTCGCGCACGCCTTCGCTGCGCAAGCCCAGGTTGATGAGTTGCAAGGCGCGGGTCAGGCCCGGGTGCGCCTGGGCGGCGGCGCGTTCGCCCGCACTCAGCGCAATGGGGGCGGCCGGCAGATTGATGGCCCGGCCGAGGTCTTCGCCGGCCAGCTTGCCGTAGAAATTGAGTTGCTGGCTCAGGGCTTCGAGCGGGGCGCGCGCGGCACTGCGGGCCGCCTCGCCTTCTTCGCCCTGCGCGGCGCGGGCCAGTGCGGCGCGGGCGCGCCAGTAGACCCAAGCCGCATCGGCTTGTTCGGCCTCGCTCATGGCCGCGATGGCGCTTTCAACCAGGGCCCAGCGTTCGGGCATACCGGCGTCGGCGCGCAGCGCGGCACGCACCAGCCAGGCCAGGGTTTCATCGCTCCACGGAGCGGCCGCGCGCTGCGGGGGCGAGAGTTGCGCGCGCAGCGCCAGCGCCTGCTTGTAGTGCGCCACGGCGGCGGGTTGCAGCTTCAGCGCCGCTTGCTTGCCCACGGTGGCCCAGGCCACGGCGGCCAGGGGCCGCGGCACGCGCTGCGCCAGGCCTTGCTGCATGTGCAGCGCCGCGGCGTCAAGGTCGGTGGCGGCCAGGCGCATCAGCGCCAGGGTGGCCAGCTCGCCGCCATGCCCGCGCATCGCGGGGCCGGGGCCGGCCAGCCAACGAGCCGGCTTGTCCAACGCATCGGCCACCGTCTGGCCCAGGCTGGGGTCGATCAATTCAGCGGCGGCGCGGGCGCCGCGCGGGCGCGACACTTCAACACTCTGCCGCGCCTTGGCCCAGGCATCAGCGGCCTGGAACAGGCCCGCCGCCATGAGGGCGCTGGCCAACTGGTGGCAACCGTCGTCAAGCTCGCGCTGGGCCAGCCATTGGGTGCGCGCGGCGTCGAGCACGTCTTGCCCCGCCAAGTGGCGGGCCAGCAGCACGTAGCAGCTCACCTCGCGGTCATCGTTCATGCGAAAGCGCGGGTGGTCGCGCAGCAGCGCCGGCCAGTCGCGCCGCCGGCCCAGTTCGAGCAGCCAGTCGTTACGCAAGCGGTCTTCAACATACGTGCCGGGCCAGCGCAGGTAAAAGGCCTCGACCTCGTCGTTCGGCGTGGTGGCCAGGCGGCTGGTCAGCTCCCAGTATTCGACCCATTGCGCCAGCGGGTGGCCGGCACTGGCCAGGCGGGCCACGGCCAGGCTGGATTTCTCTTTCTTGCGAAAGGCTTCGCGGGCGTCGAGGATGCTGGCGTCGGCGCTGCTGGGCGCGGCGCGTACCGGCACCACGCTGCCCAGGCCGAGCAGCGCACACAGGGTGGCAGCGGCCAGGCCGCGCAGCATTGGCTTCAGTGCAGAGTGATCAGTCTTCATGGTGGGCAGCGCATGGGCCACGCATTTTGTCATCGCCCCTTGCAGCGTGCGGCGCGAACTGGCAGGCCGCAGCCGACAATCAGCCCCCATGACCCTGCCCTTCAAGCTCAACACCGAGCCGCTGCGCGACAAGGCGGCGCTGCGGCGCCAGTTGCAGGCCGAGCGCCTGTCGCTGTATGACCGCCACCGCCTGGCCATGCAACTGCAAGAAGTGCTGCGCGTGTGGCTGGTGGGCCGCAGCGACGTCGCCATTGGCGCGTACTGGCCGATCAAGGGTGAATTCGACGCCTTGCCCGCGCTGTACCGCTGGAGCGAGGCCGATTCCAAGCGGCGCATCGGCCTGCCGGTGATCCACCGCGAAACCAAGCGCCTGCGCTTTCATGTCTGGTACCCGGGCTGCCCGATGGAGGAAGACGCCTACGGCATCCCCAAACCCAAAGACACCGAGGCCTTCACGCCCACGCTGCTGCTGGTGCCTTGCGTGGGCTACGGCCCCGGCGGCCTGCGCCTGGGCTATGGCGGCGGCTTTTACGACCGCACCCTGGCCGCGCTGGAGCCGCGCCCGCTCACCGTGGGCCTGGCCTACAGCCACGCACTTGTGCCGTGGTTGCAGGGCGAGGCGCACGATGTGCCGCTGGACGCCGTGCTGAACGAAGACGGCGTGGCCTGGCAGGCGTTTTCCTGAACGCGAAGCGCTGACGCGCTACAGCGCCGCGATCACGGCCCGAAGGGTTGCGCTCAACGCGGCCGCGGTGCTGGCGTCGAGGTTGCCGGTGCGCTGCCAGGCGTCGATGCTGCTCAGTGCCGCGGTCAACTGGTTCACCGCGCGCTTGTTGAAGCCTTGCTGGATCGACACGTAGGCGCTGGCCAACTTGTCGGTCAGGCTGTTGAACTGCCCGCCGCTCAGTGGATAGTCGGCCAATGAGTTGGACAGGATCTTCACCGCCAAGTCCACCGGGTCGAGCCGCACCGCGCGGCCGACGAATCTCACGCCGTCTTTCCAGGCGGTGCCCACGATCTGCCCGCTGCTGTTGATGCCGCGTGCGCTCACCAGTTCCCAGCCGCTGTTGGCGGCGATGCGTGTGTTCAAGTCCACCATCAGGCCGTTGGCGAAGATGTTGCCGCTGTACACGAAGGCGTGGATGGCGGCGTCACCCGTGGTGCTGGAGTCGCCCACCACCTGGCTGTCTTGCCCCGGGCGGTGGTTGATGGCGAAGGCGGCGCTGTAGCTGCCGCCCAGGGTGCCGATGCTGTGCACCAGGAAGCCAGAAGCCAGGAAGGCATGCTGGACCGGGAAGGCGGGGAAGGCCGCGAAGGTCACGTCACCCCTGCCGACGATTTCACCGGCATCGTTCACGGCGTAGGCCACGGCGTCGCGCCCGCCCATGGTGGACAGACCTTGCATGCCCAACAGCAGCGAATAGCGGAAGGCATAGTTCGGAAAACCGGTGATCGGGTTCGTGGCGCTGTCGCCGACCGTGAGGTTGGCGCTGTTGATGCCGTAAGCCGTGCTGGAGCGGCAACCCGCATTCGGGAACGGCACCAGGGTGCCCAGGTTGCTGAAAGCGCCGCCGATCGGCGTGTTGGGCCCGGTGCGAAAGGCGTGCGACACAGAGCCGCAAAGATCAGCCGGCACGGTGGCAAAGCCGACCACGTTGCCGTCGTCGTTGATGCCATTGGCGCCGCTGTTGTTGAAGCCGTTGGCACCGCCAACCAGAGGGTTCGCCAGCGTGCCCAGGTCCACCATGGCGGCGCCTGGGTCGGCGCGGAAGGCGCGGCGCACACCTGAAGAACCGTTAGGGTGAAGCAGGCTGGAGTCGGCCGTGCCCACCACCTGGCCTGAACGGTTGATGGCCGCGCCCGTGCTGTTCGCGCCACCCAGGGTGCCTAGGTTGTCGGTGACCGGATTGATGGGCTTGTTGGGCGCGGTGCGAAAGGCGCGGTTGGCGGCGTCACCGGCCAGCTTGGACGTGCCCACCACCTGGCCAGCATCGTTGATGCCATTGGCGTTGGCGCTGCTGCCGCCCAGGGTGCCCAGGTCGGTGACCACGTATTTCAGGTTCAGCACCTGGGCCTGGGCGGGCGGCGGCGCGAGCAGCGGCGCGGCCAGGGTGGCGGCCAGTAACAGCGTCAGGGTGCGGCGCTTGGGGGTGAGGGGGCGGGTGAAGGGGAGCTTGAAGGCGGACATGGTGCTTTCCTTTCAAACCACCCCAACACGGGGCGGCGTGACAGCAATGTCCGACCCAGGCGTTACTGATGCGTTACGCCGCTGCGTTACGCCGCGGCGTCCAGCCCGCCCAAACCCAGGCGGCGGCAGATTTCAAGCGACAGCGCTGACTGGTTCAGCGTGTAGAAGTGGATCCCCGGTGCGCCCCCAGCAATCAAGCGCTCGCACAGGCGCGTGACGATCTCGATGCCGAAGGCGCGCACGGCCGCGGCGTCGTCCATGAAGCCTTCCATCTTCAGCGCCACCCAGCGCGGAATCTCGATGCCGTCGCGCTGCGCGAACTGGGCGATGCGGGCGTAGCTTTGAATCGGCATGATGCCCGGCACGATGGGCACGTTCACCCCCAGCGCACGCACCTCATCGACAAAGTGAAAGTAGGCGTCTGGGTTGAAGAAGAACTGGGTGATGGCCGAGCTGGCGCCGGCGTTCACCTGGGCCGCGACATGTTCCAGGTCGCGTTTCGTGTAGCGCTGCTGTGGGTGGTATTCGGGGTAGGCGGCAACCTCGATGTGCCAGTCTGCGCCCTGCGTGTGGCGGATGAATTCGACCAGTTCGCCGGCATAACGGAACTCGCCCGCAACGGCCATGCCGCTGGGCAAATCACCCCTTAACGCCACGATGCGGCGGATGCCCTGGGCGCGGTAAGTGGCCAAGATTTCAGCGATGCCTGCGCGCGTGGAGCCCACGCAAGACAGGTGCGGCGCGGCCTCAAAACCCAAGGCGGCGATGTCGCGCACGGTGGCCAAGGTTTTGTCGCGCGTGGCGCCGCCGGCGCCGTAGGTGACGCTGAAAAACTCCGGGCGCAAGGTAGCCAGTTCGGCCACCACGGATTTGAGTTTTTCACTGCCCACGGGTGTGTTGGGTGGGAAGAACTCGAAGCTGATGGCGGGTGTGGGGGTCATGCGGTGCGGTTCAGTTGGTCTGCTTGCGCGCTCATTCAAGCGCGCTGAGATGCCGCATGGCGGCCTTGGCCAGTTTGGCGTCAAAGGTGGCCAGCGGTGCCTTCAACTCGGCCGCCAGCCACAGGTAGGCGGCGTCGTAGGCCGACAGGCCGTATTGCTGCGCCAGCGCACATTGCTCGCGCAAATTGACGGGATGCAGGGCAATACCCTGTTGCTGGTAGCGCTGCACGGCCTCACCGACCGACTCAAGCAGCCACCCCTGCGCCAGCTTTTTCACGGCCACACTGGCCACTTCGTAGTCGAGCAGGCTGGGGGCGTTCAGGGCGTGGCCGGCCATGCGTTGCAAGGCCTCGTCACGCATGGCCTCCGAAAACAACACGGCACTCAAGACACTGCAATCCAGAACCAAGGTCGGCCGTACCAGATACTGAGCCGGCGGCTCGGCCACGTAAAGCACGCGCAGCGCCGCAGCTTCAGCGCGGCTCACCGGCTGTCTCGGTCGGCGCGAATGATGTCTACCGCTAGCGGCCCGCCGGTAATGGGCTCAGGAAACCTTTCGCGAAGCGCAGCGGCGGTTTCTTCAATCGTTTTGCTGCCTCGGTGAATCACGCCAGGCCGAGCGGCGGCGGCACTGGCGAACGCAGCCCCGGAGCCCACAGCGGCCGGCCAAGCCGGCTCGGCCGCCGCGCGCTCAATGATCGCCATCAACTCGCCTTGCAGCGAACGGTGGTTGCGCGCGGCGCGCTGGCGCAGCGCATCGGCCACGGGTTCGGGGACGCCTTTGACTGACAAATTGATAGTCATATTGGCTCCAAAGATTGAAAGTGGCGCTATTTTGGCGCCATTTTGCAGGCTACGTCAAATCAGTAACGGTACGAATCAGGCTTGTACGGCCCGCTCTTGGCCACGCCGATGTAGGCCGCCTGCTCGTCGCTCAGTTCGGTGAGTTGCGCATTCAGCGTCACCAACTGCAACCGCGCCACCTTTTCATCCAGGTGCTTGGGCAAAACGTAAACCTTGCCCACGGCGTAGGCGTCCTGGTGGGCATACAGCTCAATCTGCGCCAGCGTCTGGTTGGCGAAGCTTGAACTCATCACATAGCTGGGGTGGCCGGTGCCGCAACCCAGGTTCACCAGCCGCCCCTTGGCCAGCATGATGATGCGTTTGCCCGGTTTGCCGTCCACACCGGGGAAGATGATGTGATCCACCTGCGGCTTGATCTCTTCCCACTCGTACTTTTCAACCGACGCGATGTCGATTTCATTGTCGAAGTGGCCGATGTTGCAGACGATGGCGTTGTGCTTCATGGCCGCCATGTGGTCGTGCGTGATCACGCTCTTGTTGCCGGTGGCGGTGACGAAGATGTCGGCGCGGCTGGCCGCGTATTCCATGGTCACCACGCGAAAGCCTTCCATCGCCGCTTGCAGCGCATTGATCGGGTCGATCTCGGTCACCCACACCTGGGCGCTGAGCGCGCGCAGCGCTTGCGCCGAGCCCTTGCCCACGTCGCCATAACCGGCGATCACCGCTACCTTGCCGGCCACCATCACGTCGGTGGCGCGCTTGATGCCATCGACCAGGCTCTCGCGGCAGCCATACAGGTTGTCGAACTTGCTCTTCGTGACCGAGTCGTTGACGTTGATGGCGCGGAACAGCAGCGTGCCCTTGGCGCTCATTTCGTTCAGGCGGTGCACACCGGTCGTCGTCTCTTCGGTCACGCCGATGATCTCGGCGGCCTTGCGGCTGTACCACGTGGCATCAACCGCCAGCTTGGCCTTGATGGCGGCGAACAGCTCGCGCTCTTCCTCGCTGGCCGGGTTGGCCAGCAGCGAGACATCTTTCTCGGCGCGCTGGCCCAGGTGCATGAGCAGCGTGGCGTCACCGCCGTCATCCAAAATCATGTTCGGGCCTTCGCCCTTCGCGCCCTTGGCACCGAACTCAAAGATACGGTGGGTGTAGTCCCAGTAATCTTTGAGCGATTCGCCCTTGTAGGCAAACACCGGCGTACCGCGCTCCACCAGCGCCGCGGCAGCATGGTCCTGGGTGCTGAAGATGTTGCACGAGGCCCAACGCACCTGCGCGCCCAGGGCTTGCAGCGTTTCAACCAGCACGCCGGTTTGAATCGTCATGTGCAGGCTGCCGGTGATGCGCGCGCCCTTGAGCGGCTGCGTGGCGGCATGCTCGCGGCGAATGGCCATCAGCGCGGGCATTTCGCTTTCGGCGATGTTCAGTTCCTTGCGGCCCCAGGCGGCCAGCGAAAGGTCGGCAACGGCGAATGGGTCGTTGTGCAGGGGTTTGAGAACGGCGTTCATGAGGGGCTCCAAAGTGTCTGAGCCCGCAATGCCGCGCACAAGAGGTAAGGCCTGAACTTCAAGCCCACTCACGCGCAAGTGTCATTGCGGGTGAGCGCCGTTGCCTGTGAAGGGTCCCGAGCCTGGGGCCCCTGGGCTGATGCCATCGGGCCTTGCAACGCTCCTCGGGACTGAGGCCGGCAGTTTACCAGCGCGGCGCACAGGAAGCCGCGAAAGAATGCGCCGAACCGGGGCCAAACCCTATGCGAGACTGAATCGAGACTGAAATCCGATGAGCACCGCGCAAGCCCCCACCCCGCCGCGCCCGTGGGCCCAAGCGCCCGCGCCGGCCTTGCGCGCGCTGCACGGCGTGCTCACCGACATTGACGACACCCTCACCCGCGCCGGCGCCATCGAACCCGCGGCGCTGGCCGCGCTGGCGGCGTTGCGCAGCGCCGGCGTGCCAGTGATCGCCATCACCGGCCGGCCGCTGGGCTGGAGCCGCCCGTTCGCACTGGCCTGGCCGCTGAACGCCATCGTGGCCGAGAACGGCGCGGTGCTGCTGTGGCGCGAAGGCGAGATGCTGCACACCGCCTACGCGCAAGACGCCGCCACGCGCGACCACAACGCCGCGCGCCTGCGCGCCGTGGCGCAACAGGTGCTGCGCGAGGTGCCCGGCGCCACGCTGGCGCAAGACAGTGCCGGACGCGCCACCGACATCGCCATCGACCACAGCGAATTCGCCCACCTCAGTGCCGCGCAAATCGAACAAGTGGTGCAGCGCATGCAGCGCGCCGGCATGGTGGCCACGGTCAGCTCGATCCACATTAACGGCTGGTTTGGCACGCACAGCAAACGCAGCGGCGCGCGCTGGGCGGCGCAGCGCCTGCTGGGCCTGGACACCAACGCAGCGCCCGGGCGTTGGCTCTACGTGGGTGACTCGACCAATGACCAGGTGATGTTCCGCCACTTCCGCTTCAGCGTGGGCGTGGCCAATTTGATGGACTTTGCGGCGCAGCTGCAAGACTGGCCGGCGTACCTGACGCAGGGCGAGCGTGGCGCCGGCTTTGCCGAAGTGGTGCGCACCCTGCTGGCCGCGCGCAAGTGATCTGAAACGTTGAGAATGGCGTTGTGGCTCGATCGTGCCGGCTCATTGCACCCAGCTCTTTTCACACCGGCGCCAACGGCTACAGCCAGCGCAACTTGATTTGTGCCCCCGGCAGGCCCAGAAACGTGGCCATGCATTGCAGCTCTTCTTCCAGCCCGCGGCGCAGCGCCGCCACCGGCGACTTGCCATTGGCCAGCCCGGCGCTGGCGCTCAACACATCGCCCTGCAGTGCCACGTTGGCCCAGCCCAGCACCGCGTCGCCCCACAGCAGCGGCAAGGCGTAGTAGCCCAACTTGCGCTTGGCCGGCGGCGTGTAGGCCTCGAAGCGGTAGGCCCAGCCCCAGAACAGCTCAAAGCGCACGCGGTCCCAGGTGATGGGGTCGAAAGGCGTGAGCAGGCGCACGCCTTCTGTGGCGGTGCGGCGCAGGCGTTCGCCGGCCGGCCAGTACCAATCGACACCCTCGATGCGTGCCCGCGCCAGGCGCTGCTTCGCCGCGGCCAGTGCGCGCGCCCGGTCGGCCCGCCATTGCGGCGCTGCGACGCACACGTGGCTGAGCAACTTGCCCAGCGTGGCCGCCGGCAGCGGCGCGTACTTGGCCACCATCTTGTCGACCAGCGCATCCATGCGGGCCTGGCATTCCTGGGCGCTGGCGGGCGCATTGGCGCCGTCCAGCCAGGCCTGCCGCGCGGCATACACCCGCGTGCCGCCCTCGCGTCGCGCCACGCGCAGCAGACCGCGGTAGTGCATGCCGTCGAGCAACTGGGTGCTGGCATTGCTGCTGCCGCCAAACCAGTTGCGCGCCTTGCCGTGCTGGAACTGGGCGTCCACTTCGCGCGGGTGCACCACGCCACGTTCACGCACAAAGGCCAGCACCTCACGCGCCTGGGCCCAGCGCGCTTCGGGCCACACCGTGCGCGGTGTGCGCGGATGCATCAGTGCCACTTGCTCTTGCGGCACGAAGCCGTAGTTGACAAAAAAGTCCTCTTCAATGCCCAGTTTGGCGTAGCGCCGCTCCAGGTCACCCGCCAGATAGCCCTTGACACGGTGGCGCAGCGTCAGGTCTTGCGCACGCGCCGGGGCGCGGATCGGGTCGGCTTGCACAAAGCCCAGCCTGGCGATGGCCTTGGGCAGCGTGGTCGGCGTGAACAGCGAGCGTGCCACGGCATGGGCGCGCAGCATGGCCAGGGTGACGGTGGCGGGCATGCGCGAATGATGCATGACCAACAAGGGCCCGACACTCTGGCGTCTATGCTTGGGCCATGACCACGTACCCCGCCGAGCTGCTGACCCAACTGCGCGAACGTCTGGCGCAATTCGAGGCGCAGGCCATCGTGCCGGGCGCACACCGCCGCGCCGCCGTGGCCTTGCCGGTGGTGGAGCAAGGCCATGGCGCCGCGCTCGACGGCATGCCCAGGTTTGATGAATGGAGCCCCGCCCCCGCCTTGCTGCTGACCCGCCGCGCCAGCACCCTGCGCAAACATGCCGGTCAATGGGCGTTGCCCGGCGGGCGCATGGACGCCGGCGAAACACCCGAGCAAGCGGCGCTGCGCGAACTGTCTGAAGAAGTGGGTTTGCAGCTCGATGCCAGCGCCGTGCTCGGCCGGCTCGATGACTACGCCACGCGCTCGGGCTACGTCATCACGCCCGTGGTGGTGTGGGCCGGCGCCGCGCGCGAGGTGGTGGCCAATGCCGACGAAGTGGCGGGCATGCACCGCATCCCCTTCACCGAGCTGTTAAGACCCGACGCCCCGTTGCTCAACCAGGTCAAAGGCGCAGCGCACCCGGTGTTGCGCATGCCCATCGGCGCCAACTGGATCGCCGCGCCCACAGCGGCCTTTCTGTACCAGTTTCGCGAGTTGTGCCTGCTCGGCCGCGCCACGCGCGTGGCGCACTTCGACCAGCCGTTCTTCGCCTGGCGCTGAAGCGCCGACCCGAGGCGCAGCCATGCGCTCGCAGACACCTTTGCACAGACCTTTGCGCACACCATTGCACACGCCCGTGCAAAGACTTGTTAGGGGTGGCCTGTGCGCAGCAGCGCAACCATCATCCACCACCCAATCGAACCTGGAGCACGCATCGTGGCCAACAAGACCCTTGCCGCCAGCAAACCCAAGGCCCTGTCCTTGCACATCGGTTTGAACGCCGTCAGCGCCACCGCATACGGCGGCTGGGACGGCCCGTTGGCGGCCTGTGAGTTCGATGCCAACGACATGGCCGCCCTGGCCAAGGCCAAGGGCATGAAAGCCACGGTGCTGCTCACCAAATCGGCCACGCGCGCCAAGGCCCTGGCGGCGATGCGCGCCGCGGCCAAGGCGCTCAAGGCCGGCGACCTGTTTTTCATGAGCTATTCCGGCCATGGCGGCCAGGTGAGCGATGCCAACGGCGACGAGCCCGACCGCAAGGACGAAACCTGGTGCCTGTACGACGGCCAGTTGATCGATGACGAACTGTATTTCGAGCTCAGCCGCTTTGCCGCGGGCGTGCGCATCCTGGTGCTGTCGGACAGTTGCCACAGCGGCAGCGTCACGCGCGACATGCCGCCACCACCGCCGCCGCCCGGGCAGCGCGTCAAACTGATGCCCGACGCCGTCGCCCGGCGCGTCTACGCCTTGCACAAGGCGTTCTACGACAAGCTGCAGGCCGATGTGGCGGCGGCCGCGGGCAAGGCCTTTGTCGACCCCGACACCGCCCTGGCCCAGGTGGGCGCCGCGGCGCATGCCACGGCGCTGGTGGGCAAATTCAAGCCGGCGGTGATCCTGATTTCAGGCTGCCAGGACAACCAGAGTTCAATGGACGGCGACCAAAACGGCGCCTTCACGGAGCAACTGCTGAAGGTCTGGAACCACGGCGCATTTGCTGGCACCTACGCCAGCTTGCACACCCGCGTGCGCGCAGGCTTGCCGGGCAGCCAATCACCCAACCTGTTCGTGCTGGGCCAGGCAGCGGCGTTTTTGAAGCAGGCGCCGTTCAGCGTGTGAACGCTTGGAACCTGCCTGTCGCGTCTTAGCGCAGCAACTCCATGCCCAGCCGTTTCGCTGCCTGGGCATCGAAGCTCACCACCTGAGCCTTGCGCTGCCTGGCCAGGCTCACGATCAGGCAATCGTGCAAGTCCACCCCGCCTTCGCGGTAGCGCTGAGTGGCTTCGCGCACGGCTGGCGCGTCTTGCACTTCTAGTGTGGCTGTGTCCAGCAGATCGGCCAATATGTCGGCCACCAGTTCGGCAGATGCGCTGTAGCGGCTTTCCATCACCCACACGGTTTCCAGCAATGCCACCAGGCTGATGAAACCGCGCTCGTTGGGCTTGAGGCGTTGCTCAATGAGCTTGGCAGCAAGGGCTGACTGTTTGGCATCGTCCTGCGCCAGGTAGCGCACCAAGACACTGGTATCCAGCGCCAACATCAGCGCTTGGCCTGTGCGGCGCGGCGCTCAGTGATGGCCTGGTTCATGTCGCTCACCGACACCGGCGCAGCCGGTTTGGGCAGCCGCCCCTTCAGGCGGCGCACATCGCCCGCCGGCGCGAGCAGGCGCACACCCGAATCATCCAGCACGAAACGCAACACCGAGCCTTGCACCAAGCCCAGGTGCTGGCGCACGCCGCCAGGAATGACAACCTGGCCTTTGCTGGAAACCGTGGCGTGGAGTTCGGCAGGCTTGGGCATGGCGCTGGGAAGGCGTTGGGTGGGTAAGGCAGTATGCCTTACCTCGGGCGACACGGACGGGTTCGGTGCTGCCCGGTTCGAGAACGGTCAGTCCAGCTTGGTGCCCGACGCGGGCCGCTGGCTTTGCCGGGTTGCGCGGGCCAATGGAAGGGTGTAAGGCCTCTACACTGTGCTGCGTGCGAGGTGACGAGGCCCAAGGGGGCCCACGTTGCTGTTGTTTTGGCACCGTGGTACGCGGGAAACGATGCCATCCGCCGCCCTCGCACACCCTCACCCCATAACCGCAAGCTGAACGGGCCCAGGCTGCCCGCATCGGCAGGGAGCCCGCGCACGCATGCAAGCCCAGGCATTCATCCAAAAGTGGGGCCCGCAAGGCCCGGCGCATGAGCTGAACGAACGCGCCGGCGCGCAGGCCCATTTCATCGACCTGTGCCGCGTGCTGGGCGTGCCCGAACCGGCTGACCCCGAACGTTATTGTTTCGAACGCGGCGTGTCCAAGACCGGCGGCAGCGCCGGGCGCACCACGGGTTTTGCCGACGTCTGGCTGCGCGGCCACTTTGCCTGGGAATACAAGGCGCCGGGGCGCAGCCTGGAAGGCGCGCTCAAGCAATTGATGATGTACGCGCTGCCGCTGGAAAACCCGCCGCTGCTGGTGGTGAGCGACCGCTCGCGCATCGAGGTGCACACGCATTTCACCGGCACGCCGAGCGAGAAGCATGTCTTTGCCCATGAAGACCTGGCCCGCCCCGAGGTGCAGCAACGCTTGCGCGCAATCTGGCTGGAACCCGACAGCTACAAGCCCAAGCGCAGCAACCGCGAAATCACCGAGGAAGCGGCGCGCACCTTTGCGGCCACCGCCGAGCGGCTGCGCGCCGCGGGCGTGGCCCCGGAAGGCGTGAGCCACTTCCTCACCCAATGCCTGTTCTGTTTCTTCGCCGAAGACGTGGGCCTGCTGCCGGCGCGCCTGTTCGAGCGCCTGGTGGGCGTGGCGGCAACACCGGCCCAGATGCGCGGCCACTTGAGCAAGCTGTTTGAAGCCATGCGCGACGGCGGCCTGTTCGGCGTCGAGGCGGTGCCCTGGTTCAACGGCGGCTTGTTCGCAAAGATCGACGTGCCGCCGCTGGCCGCAACCGACGTGGCCGCGCTCAAGGCCGCCAGCGCGCTGAACTGGAGCGCCATCGACGCCACCATCTTCGGCACCCTGTTCGAGCGCGGCCTGGACCCCGCCAAGCGCAGCCAGCTCGGCGCGCAATTCACCGACGCGGGAACCATCCTGCGCCTGGTTGAACCGGTGGTGCAGCGCCCGCTGTTGGCCGAATGGCAAGACCACAAGCTGCGGATCGAGAAGGCCCTGGCGAAAAGCAAGCGCCACAACGACAAGGCCTACCGCGACGCGCAGGCCGCGTTCGTCGGCTTCCTCGAACGGCTGCGCGCCTACCGCGTGCTCGACCCGGCCTGCGGCAGTGGCAACTTCCTGTACCTGGCGCTGAAGGCGCTGAAGGACATTGAGCACCAGGTCAATCTCGAAGCCGAGGCAATGGGCCTCGAGCGCCAGCACGACGTCACCGGCCCGCACAACGTGCTCGGCATCGAGTTGAACGAATATGCGGCGGAGCTGGCGCGCGTGACGGTGTGGATCGGCGAGCTGCAATGGCGCGTGCAACGCGGCTACGGCTTCAAGCTCAACCCGGTGCTGGAGCCGCTGGATCAGATCGAATGCCGCGATGCGTTGATGAATGCGGATGGCAGTGAAGCGGCATGGCCGGCAGTAGATGCGCTGGTGGGGAACCCGCCGTTTGTGGGCGGGAGTCGCAAGCGCCGCGAACTGGGGGACTTGTACTTCGCCGCGCTGGACAAGGCCTATGCGCCGCGTGTACCGGGCTCATCTGACTTGGTTTGCTATTGGTTCGATCGTGCGCTTTCAGCCATCGAGGCCGGCACGCTTCAACGTGCTGGGCTCGTGTCTACAAATTCGATTCGCGGCGGAAGCAACCGGCAAGTGCTGCGACGAATCGTATTGACAGCGCACATCTTCGAAGCGTGGGACGACGAGCCTTGGGTGAACAACGGCGCCGCCGTGCGCGTGTCTTTGGTGTGTTTCGGTCAGGCATACGACGCCGCTGAAGTACGTCTGAACGGTGAGCCCGTCAACCACATCAACGCTGATTTGACCGGCAGCGCTGCGAGTTCAGAATTTGCTCTCGACTTAACGGTCGCCAGACGGCTCGTCGAAAACCAGGGCTGCGCGATGAAGGGGATAAGCAAAGACGGCCCTTTCGACATAGAGGGAACGTTGGCGCGTCTGTGGCTCGCCGAGCCACCGATAGGTGGGCGTCGAAACGTTGACATCGTGCTTCCTCGCATGAATGGCCGCGACTTCGCGGGCCGAAGCGATGACGGTTGGGTGATCGACTTCGCCGACTTGCCGCTTCACGAGGCCAAATTGCACGAGTCCCCATTCGAGTACGTGCTTGAGCACGTTAAGCCGTTGCGGGATCAAAACCGCGATCTCCAGCGCCGCGATAAGTGGTGGCTGTTCGGGCGCAGCAACGAGGCACTGCGCGGAGCGCAGGCGAATCTCGACCGCAGCATCGTGACCGTCCGCCACTCGAAGCACCGTGTGTTTCGTTGGCTCGCGGGTAGGGTGTCAGCCGACTCAGCCTTGGTTGTGGTCGCTCGCGCCGACGACGGAACGCTGGGCGTGCTGCACAGTCGCTGCCACGAGATCTGGTCTCTGCGCCTGGGCACGTCACTCGAAGACCGCCCCCGGTACACCGCCACCACCTGCTTCGAAACCTTCCCCTTCCCCGCCGGCCTGACCCCCGCCGACACCGCCCACCAGCGCACCGAAGCCCTGGCCAACGGCGCGCTGGTTCCGGTCGAGCTAACGCAAGAGATCAGGCAGCACGCCGCCGCCATCGCCAGCGCCGCCAAGCGCCTGACCGACTTGCGCGAGGTATGGCTCAACCCGCCTGAATGGAGCGAGCGCGTGCCCGAAGTCGTGCCGTTGGGCCTGGCCGTTTCGCCCTACCCCGACCGCATCGTGGCCAAGCCCGGTTTCGAGAAAGAACTGGGCCAGCGCACGCTCACCAACCTGTACAACCTGCGCCCGGCCTGGCTGGCCCAGGCGCATGAGGCGCTCGATGCCGCAGTGGCTGCCGCCTATGGCTGGGCCGACTATTCGCCCGCGCTGGCCGACGATGAAATCTTGCGGCGGCTGCTGGCGCTGAACCTGGCGCGAGCGGGTGCCCGTACAGCGCACTGAGATGAATGCACCGGCGTGCGGCTCGCGCCGCCCGGCAAGGTTCGCCCAGGTGCGGGGCGCGAACGTGAAGAGCGAGCTGGAACGGCTATAGCACGCTTGTGCTACATTGCCGCTCGCAACGGAGGCGCCATGTCCACAACCACGATCCGCGTGTCTTCGGAGTTGAAGGCCCGCATCGAAACCCTTGCCGCGGCGAGCGGCAAATCGACCCACGCCTTCATGCTCGATGCGCTGTCGCAGGCGGCCGACGCGCTGGAACGCCAGCGGGCTTTTGAGGCAGAAGCTGCGAAGCGCTGGGCGAAATACCAGCGCAGCGGCGAGTACATCACCCTGGAAGACCTTCGCGCTTATGCGGGGGGCTTGGTTGCGGGCAAGAAGCCGGCGAAGCCGAAGCCGCGCGCGCGCAGCGCGCCGGCCCGTACGGTCACGCGCGCGTGACCCAGCTAAAGCTGGCGCCTGAACTGGCGCTGGACATCGCACGCATCGTTGCGCACCTGTGCGCGTACCAGGTTACAGACGTGCAGGCGCGTATCGATCAAATCATCGATGCGCTGGATATCCTGCTTCGTCACCCAAAGATTGGGCGGCCGGCGCCGCAGGGGCAGCGCGAGCTGGTGATCGGGCGCGATGCGCGGGGCTATGTGGCGCTGTATCGCTACGATGAAATCGAAGACACCGTGGCCGTGCTGGCGCTACGGTCTCAAAAGGAGGCGGGGTTTGTGGAACGCTGAATACGGCGATGGGCGACTCGCGTCGCCCATCAAATCAGCGGCCTGATCTATCGGTACTTTGGTGTCGGCCCGGGGCTTGCGCCCCTTAACTTCGCTGCGCGAAGTTAGCCTCCCTCAGCGCACAGACAAGCCGCGCTCTGCGCGGTGGCCTTACAGGCCAGCCGCTGCGCGTAGCGCAGCGGCCTTGTCAGTGCGCTCCCAGCTGAACTCCGGTTCTTCGCGCCCAAAGTGCCCGTACGCCGCCGTCTTTTCATAAATCGGCCGCAACAAGTCGAGCATCAGGATGATGCCCTTGGGGCGCAGATCGAAGATGTCGCCCGCGGCCACGATCGCGCTGAGTTTCTCGTCGGAGACAACGCCAGTGCCTTCGGTGTAGACCGTGATGTTCATCGGCCGGGCCACGCCGATGGCATAGGCCACCTGCACCTGGCATTGCCGCGCCAGGCCGGCGGCCACGATGTTCTTGGCCACATAACGCGCGGCATAAGCAGCGCTGCGATCCACCTTGCTCGGGTCTTTGCCGCTGAAGGCGCCGCCGCCGTGCGGGCAGGCGCCACCGTAGGTGTCGACAATGATCTTGCGGCCCGTCAGGCCACAGTCACCCTGTGGGCCGCCCACCACGAAGCGGCCGGTGGGGTTGATCAAGTACTTCGTATCGTTAGTCAACCATTCCTTGGGCAGCACGGGCTTGATCAGCTCTTCGCGCACGGCCTCGTAGAAGGCGTCGGTCATCTTGTGGCCCAGGCTGTATTCCGGAGCATGCTGGCTGCTCAGCACCACGGTGTCGATGCTGTGCGGTTTGCCATCCACGTAGCGCATGGTCACCTGGCTTTTTGCGTCGGGCCGCAAAAAGGGCATGCGGCCGTCTTTGCGCAACTGGGCCTGGCGTTCCATCAGGCGGTGGGCGTAGTAGATGGGCGCGGGCATCAGCTCGGGCGTCTCGTCGCAGGCATAGCCGAACATCAGGCCCTGGTCGCCGGCGCCGATGTTCAGGTGGTCGTCGCTGGCATGGTCCACGCCCTGGGCGATGTCATTGCTTTGCTTGTCGTAGGCCACCAGCACGGCGCAGCCTTTGTAGTCGATGCCGTATTCGGTGTTGTCGTAACCGATGCGCTTGATGGTGTCGCGCGCCACCTGGATGTAGTCAACGTGCGCGTTGGTGGTGATCTCGCCGGCCAGCACCACCAGGCCGGTGTTGCACAGCGTTTCAGCGGCCACGCGGCTGCGCGGGTCTTGCTTGAAGATTGCGTCGAGAATGGCGTCTGAAATCTGGTCGGCCACCTTGTCGGGGTGCCCTTCTGAAACCGATTCAGACGTGAAGAGAAAGTCGTTCGCCAATTGAATGCTCCTAGGTCGATTGCACAGTGCGTTGCCGGCCTGACCATTGAGAACGATTCGGCGAACGCTTTAGCGGTATTGGTTCACGTCGCCCCGCAAGTAGTTCATAACTCGGCGAC
>JANOXU010000156.1:0-12645 GCA_031418595.1 Burkholderiales bacterium | reverse complement strand
CCAGGCCTTGATCGCGTGCATGGGTCAACGACACCGTGAGCCGGCGCTTGCCCGCGCCCACGTTGGCAATCGCGGCCACCTCCACCACCTGCACGCGCATGCCTGGGCCGCTCTTGGTTAGAACGCGCTGGCGCAGCTTGTCTTTCTCATCCTCGGCCCAGGGCTGCGCCACCACCAAGCGAAACTGCACACAGTCGGGCGCCGTCTGCACCACCTGCCATTTTTTGACCTCGGGCCACTCGAGCATCACGTAGACGAAGAATTCGCCCAGTAAGGCGCGGCCATCGGGGGTGCGGATCATGTCCAGCACGCGGCCATCCACTGACTCCAACATGGGCAGCCCGCGGCCGCAGGCACAACTGCGTTGGCTTAGCGTGGCGCGGTCGCCATTCAGGTAGCGCACCATGGGCATGCCCAGGTTGTGCAGGTCCGTCACCGCCACGGCGCCTGATTCACCTTGCAGCGCGCGCCCGTCTTCGGCCACCGTTTCAACGAGCAGGTGGTCAGCGCTCACGTGCAGGCCCTTGTGCTGGGCGCATTCCGCGGCCAACAGCATGACTTCGCGCGTGCCGTAGGTGTTGAACACCGGCGCGCCGAATGCGGCTTCGATGTCGCGCCGCTCGGCATCAAACAACGCCTCGGCGCCGGTGATCACGCCGCGCAGGCCGCTGAGCTTGCGGCCGGTTTGCAACATGCGCCGCGCCAGCAGCACCACCGGCGCGACATAGCCCACCAGCGCCTTGGGCCGGTAGGCGGTGATGTCATCGATGTACTGGTCGACGTTGGCATCGCTCAGGCCAAAGGCATCGAAGAAACGGCGGTTGAAGGCGCCGTGATAGAGCTTGTCTTTCAAGCCGGGCCAGCCGGCCTTGGGCGGCCCGGATCCCCACAAGTAGGCCGTGCGTGTGCCCAGGCTGGCACCGGCCCAACCGTAGCCGCGCCACATCACGGCGGTGCGCCGGGCGTAGACGTCCATCGTGTACTCAAAGCGAAACGGGTCGCCGGTGGAGCCGCCGGTGGTCTTGGTCAAGGTTTTGCCGCGCCAGTTGCGCGCCACCATGTCGGCGTAGTTCGCCGTGATCTGGGCCTTGGTCAACAGCGGGTAGCGCGCCAGTTCACCGAGCGTGGCCAGCGCGCCGGGCTGGCAGCCGTGTTCGCGCCAATGGCGCTGCAAGAACGGCACCTCGGCCCAGGCGTGGGCCAGCAGCGCGTTGAGTTTGTCGAGTTGCAAGCGCTGTAGCTCAGCGTGCTTGAGCCACTGCCCTTGCTCGTACTGCGCCACGTACGACGCCGTGCTGCGCCGCTTGACCAGCGTTTCATACGCCGGGAACAGGGCGTGGCGGAACAAGGGCTCGTACATCACACCGTCCTGTTGATTGAACCTAATGTTTGAAAACAGCCAGCTTGGCCACGCCGCTGGGCAAGGCTTCGTCAACCAGCATGCTGCCCTGGGCGTCGTGCAACTGAATGCGGCCGCCCCACGAGTCGGGGTTGAACAGCAAGTGCAGCCGGCGCCCATCGGCCAGCAGCACGGCCGCACCGATGCGCCCGCCCACGTCGGCACGCTGGGCGTTGCGCACAGCGCCGTCGAGCGCCATCACATGCAAGAACTGCGAGCTTTGGCCCTGCGCGTGCGCCACGTCGACACGCACGCCGCCCTTCAGGCCGCGGCCGGCCTGCGTCCAGTCGAGCACCGAAGTGGTCACGCCTTGCGGGGCCAGGCGCAAGACGTCGAACGTGCCGCCCGGCTGGCGCAAGGCGATGCGCGTGCCATCAATTTGCGGCGTCTCGGGCAGGTTGAGCGTGAACACGCGCTGCACGTCGGCCTGGCGCGCCATGGCGCGGTCGAAGACGACAAAGACATCGGGTTGAATAAAAACGAACTCGCGCTCGGCGTTCACCACTGGCTTGCGGCCGCGATACACCGGCGTGATCTGCGCCAGGGCATAGGTGTAGTGCGGCTGGGTGGCCAGTGCGGCGAGCTGGCAGCTGCTGCCGTAGGTTTGCTTGATCGTGGCGCCGGCCACATCGAAGCGCACCAGGTTGTGCATGTCTTCAGCCTGCTCGATGCCGGATTGCGAGTACAGGTTGGCATCGAGCGCCCACCACTGGCGCTTGTAGATGACGAAGCTGCCTTGGTCACGGTGGGCGTGCGACTCGGTGTATGGGCCGCAGATGAAGTTGGCAAAGGTGGCATCACTCGTCCACCCTGACCGCATCATCAGTTGCCCCGTTCCCGGCCCCCAATAGGTGTTCGACAAGGTGGGCAACACGGGCACGGCAGGCGCCGGCGCGGGCTCGTACAGAAAGTCTGAGACGGCGTTGAAACCGTGGCGGGCGCGCGGCACGCTCGACGCGGCGAGCATCTCGCCCGCGGCTGCCGCCAACGGCTCGTTTGGATACAAAGTCATCAGCAGCAACAGCATGTCGCGGTGATAGTCGAACAGCGCCGCGCTGGCGTCACGCGCATGGTCGCCGGTGGGGGCCAGGCGGTTGAAGGTGGGCACCGTGCTGTGCATGAAATGCGCCAGCGACGCCAGCGTGTGCCCGGTGCGGCTGGCCAGCCGCTCGCCAGTGGAACGTTCCCACCAGTCGTACAGCAAGTACAGGCTGCGCAACGCCGTGCCGTAGCCCGTGCCTTCACGCGAGCCGCCACCGTTCAGGTCGCGCTCGAACGTGGGCAGCAATTGCTCTTCGACTTTGGTCTGGCGAAACTGCTTCAGCCAGGCCTGCGCTTGCGGGTTCTCGCCATGCGTGGCCAGGCCCAGCAACATGGTGGCGCGCAAGAACGAGTAGTAGTAGTTGTTGGCCGGGTTGTCCACCGACCAGCCGGTCCAGGGGTGCAAGCCGCTGCCCCAGCGGGCCGTCTTGGGCCCCCACACATTGGCCACGGCCTGGTTGGCATAGGCCACCCAGCGCGCACGCTGCTCGGGCGTGAGCAACCCATGACACCAGTCGTAAACCAAGGCCAGGTTGCCGATGATGTCGCCCACTTCGAGGTAGCTGTCACCTGCGACGTGGGCGCGTTCACCACGGGCGATGCGCGCTTCCTCGCTGGCCACAAAGGCCTCGGTCTGGGCCACGGCAAAGCGGGCATAACGTTCGTCGCCATCAAGCTGATACATCAACGCGGCGAACCAGGGCTGGAAGCCGTACTCCTTGCCGCCCTGGAGTTGCTTGTCGACGATGCTAGAAAAACGCGAAGCTGCCAGCGTGCGCTGGTTCAGCCGCTGCATCAGCCGGGCTTTGAAGTCGTGGTCATTGAGCAAGATGCGCGGGTGCGTGGCCGCCACCACATAAGCCACTGGGCGCACAGGTGCGTAGGGCAATGCGCCATGCGTCGCAAGGGTCGGCGTGGTGGCCGAGCGCGTGGCCAGCACCGCGCCCATGCACGCCAGCGCCACCACGGCGCGGCGGGCAAACAGCCGGGCTGCGGCAGGCGCTTGCGCATGGGGCGGCAATGTTGAACAGGGGGTGGGCATGGGCGGTTGCTATTTTGCTTGGGCGATGCGGCAAGGGGTTCACCGTTGCGACCAGCCTATGATCAAGGCGCTGTTTTCAACCGCCATCACAGCACCTGTCCATACACGTCAGTGCGACCTGCGGCTGTGATCTTGCACCAGCACTTGACCCTGATTGACAGCGCCCCCGTCAGCGGGCACCCGCGGTTCAGTGGGCCGATGCGCCCGTTGGCCCGAGCGGCAAAGCCCGGTCACCTCTGAACACCCCGCTTCACCAGCACACAGGCATGAATTCACGCACTTCGAGCTATGGCGTCGATGCAAAGCCGCGCCAGACGTCACGGGCTGGCAACGGCCATGCCATCGGCAAAGGGCAAAGCTGGTCAGTAGTGCACACGTCAGAGCCATGGCGCACGCCTGATTGCGGGAATGACCTCGCTGATCGGCGCCACGAATGTGAGAAAGTGCGGCCCGCACAGCCAGCATGCGAGCTTTCGCACCTGCACAAAGCAAAGACGGCTAGACAAAGAATCTCAGCATGACAGACAGAGTAGCGCTGCTGCGCAATGCGGCCATGGTGGGCGTGGCCAGCATGCTGGAGTCGGGCCTGGGGCTGGTTGCCGGAGTGATCATCGCGCGCTCGCTCGGCCCTTCGGACTACGGTCACTACTCCTATTCGATCTGGCTGTGCGGCGTGATCCTGATGCTGGTGAACCATGGCCTGCCCTTGTCGGCGATCCGGTTCCTGGCAGAAGCGCGCGGCTCCCAGACGCCGGGCCTGGCCGGGCCGCTGTTTCGCCGCTTGGCGCGGCTGCAAACTGTCAGCGCCTTGATCGTCCTGGCCGGCTTCATCGTCGAAGACTTCATCCTTCCGATCGACGACTGGAAGGATGCCGCCATGACGATGCTGGCCATCTCGGTGCTGGCCATCTGGACCCGCGCTGACTTGCGTTTTCGCGGCGCCGTGGGCAAAGGCTTCGAGCTGTTTGTGCCCGAGAACCTCACCCTGATGGTGATGGCACCCATCAACCTGGCGTTGGTGGCCTACCTGGCCTGGCGCGGCCAGGGCGTGGTGGGCTTCTTCAGCCTGTACGCCGCGATTGGCGTGGCCTCGTGTCTGCTGGTTCGCTTCTTTCTCCGCCGTCACGGCATTCGCTCCGCCGCCGGCGAGCTGCCCGCAGAATTGTCCGGCCGCCTGAACCGGCACCTCGCGTTGACGGGCGTGCTGTTGATGCTCTACGCGCTGGCCAACCGAACGGTCGAGATGACTTTGCTCAAGGCCCACACCGATGCCGCCACGGTGGGGTTCTTCGCCATCGCGGTGAGCCTGACCAAGGGGGCGGTCGACCTGCTGGCCGGCGGCATGGCTGCGGTGTTGCTGCCCACCATGTCCAAGCGCTATGGGCAGGGCGGCATGGTTCAAATGAGCCGGCTCGTGGGTGAATCGACCCGGCTGTTTTGGAGCATCGGCCTGGCCATTGCCGGCTTGGGCGTCACCATCACCGACGGTGCCATTCGCCTGCTGTACGGCGCACGGTTCGAGCCGGTGATTCCGGCACTGACCTACATGCTCGTCGTCTCGGGGCTGTTGATCGTCAACGCGGCGTCATCCGCGGCACTGAGTGCCACCGACCGCCAAGGCGAGCGCATCCGCATCGTGCTGGCGATGTTGGTCGTTAACTTGGTGCTCGGCCTGGTGCTGATACCACGCTACGGTTTGAACGGCGCTCTGGCCAGCTACAGCATCAGCATGGCGTTCGAGGCCGCCGTGGCCGCCTGGCGCGTGCGCCAGCACACCGAAGTGGCGCTGCCGCTGGGGGCCATGCTGCGATGCATGCTGGCCGCGCTGTTGGCCGCGGCCCTGGGTTGGTGGGTCAGCCGCCAGCTCACTTTCAGCTTGGGGTTTGTGGTTGCGGCGGCGGTTTTTACGCTTGCCTATACAACATTGACGATCCTGCTGCGCACCTGGCGTGGCGAAGAATTCGAGGTCGTTGCGGCCTTGGTCGGCCGTTGGGGTCGGCCCGGTCGACGCGCCGCGGCGCAGGTGTTGCGTTGGCGTGACCGTTACAGTTTCGTCGAGACTTTTTCATAGGAAAATCCGGGTTGCACGTTGCATGCAAGACATGTTCAATGCCCGTGAGCTGATGCACCCAGCAACCTGCTGATTCGCGCCCAGTGCGCCGCATCAGGCCCCGAGTTGAAGGATAGGCAAGCAACGCTCGAACAGGACAATCACGCACCTTAGGGGGTCGAGGTTTTAGCTTGCCCAGACAAGCTGGCAAACCTGACCCGGTTCACATGCAACGGCCCAATGGGGGCGGCCTCTTGGTGCGACAACCATGAATCCAACGGGAGCGAGTGGATGCGAAGCGATGTGCCCGGCCCGGCCGGTGAAGCAAGCTGCGTGGCGGGGGCGGCCGTGCTGCCGGCGGCGGGCGCTGCGTCGCTTCGGCTGAGCCCCGCCATCGGCAATGCGCGCCGAAACCTTGGCATGTTCCGCGTCTTTCAAAACCGCCGCTCGGCCGCCTTGTTGCTGGAGATGTTGCTCGATATAGCCCTGGGCTTTGCTGCCCTGCTGGTCGCCGCGGCCATGGTTGAGAACTGGTCGCCCGCCAACTGGCGCGCGGCCCTGGCCGGCAAGGGCCTGTTGCTCAATGCCGCAGGCTTTGCAGTGGTGCTGGCACTCTGGCAGTACCTGCTGGGCGTGTACCACGGCTCGGCCCGCGGCTTTGCCGGACAGGCCACGCGCCTGGTGGCCGCGGTGGTGGTGGGGGGCTACCTCAGTTACCTGGCCCTGAAGGCCCAGGGCCCCAGCGGGCACCCCAGCCGGCTGGTGGTGTACGCGGTGCTGAATCTGCTGCTGGCCATGTTCATGGTGCGCGGCCTGATCGTGGGCCTGCGCGCGCTGGCCGGAACGGCCAAGGTGCTCATCGTTGGCACGGCCAGCGAAGCACAAGTCGTGGTGGGCGACCTGGCTTTGCTCGACGGCCCGTTGCCGCGCGAAGTGGTGGGCTTCTTCCCGACCTCGACCGACGGCCCCGACGGCGACGGCATCGACGTGCGCCGGCTCGACACCAGGGTGCCCCTGGTGCAGCACGTGCACGCCTTGAACGTCAGCGAGATCATCGTGGCGGCACGCGAACAACGCGGCGGCGTGGTGCCGATGGATCAGTTGCTGTTGTGCCGCTCCATCGGCATCCCGGTGATCGACAGCGCGGGGTTCTACGAGCGCACCCACGGCGAAGTGCCGCTGGAAAGCCTGAAGGCGAGTTGGCTGGTGTACGGCCCGGGCTTCGTGCAGGGGCGAGCGCGCCGCGCGCTCAAACGCGCGTTCGACATCGTGATCTCGCTGGCGCTGTTGATTGGCGCCGCGCCGGTGATGCTGCTGGCCGCGCTGGCCATCCGGCTGGACAGCCGCGGGCCCATCATCTATCGCCAAGAGCGCGTGGGCCTGAACGGCGCACCCTTCACCTGCCTGAAGTTCCGCAGCATGGGCACCGACGCCGAGCGCGACGGCGTGGCCAAGTGGGCCAGTCGCGACGACCCGCGGGTCACCCGCGTGGGCCGCTTCCTGCGCCAGACGCGCATCGACGAGTTGCCGCAACTGCTCAGCGTGTTGAAGTCCGAGATGAGCCTGGTCGGCCCGCGCCCGGAGCGGCCCGGTTTCGTGCAGCACCTCAGCCAGCAGGTGCCGTTTTACGACCTGCGCCACACCGTGAAGCCCGGCGTCACGGGCTGGGCGCAAGTGCGCTACGCCTACGGCGCCTCGCTCGACGATGCGCGCCGCAAGCACCAGTTCGACCTGTACTACGTGAAGAACAACTCGCTGTTGCTGGATGTGTTGATCCTGCTCGAAACCATCGGCGTGGTCTTGCAACGCGAGGGGCAGTGATGAAGCATGCCCCCTTGCCGGCCAGCGTGAGCGCCGCCCCCTGCCCTGCCAACCACCTTGCCCTGCCAGGAGAACCTGTATGAAGCGTCTGCCCACCTTGCCCGTTCGCGGCCTCGCCGTGCGCGGCATCACCTTGTTTGCGGGCCTGGCCGTCAGTGCGGCCGGCCTCATCGGTTGCGCCGGCCGTTCGGGCGGGAGCTACCCGCCCGCGCCCACCAACGCCGTGGCGCCGGACCACCGCTACAAGGTCGGCCCGCTCGATGTGTTGAACATCCTGGTCTGGCGCAACCCGGAGTTGTCGTCGCAAGTCACGGTGCGCCCTGACGGGCGCATTTCGGTGCCCTTGATGGAAGACCTGATGGCCGCCGGGCGCAACCCTTCGGAGCTGGCGCGCGAAATCGAAAAAGGCCTGGCCCGCGTGATCCGTGAGCCGTCGGTCACGGTCGTGGTCAGCGGTTTCACCGGCGTGTTCAGCGACCAGATCCGCATCGTCGGCGAAGCCACGCGACCGCAGGCGATCGCCTACCGGCAGAACATGACCGTGCTCGACGTGATGATCCAGGCCGGTGGCCTGACCGACTTTGCCGACGGCAACGCCGCTGTCCTGGTGCGCGGCTCTGAAGGCGGCAAGCAATACAGCGTGCGCCTGAAAGACCTGCTGCGCCGGGGCGACATCTCGGCCAATGCGGCCATCCTGCCGGGCGACGTGATCATCGTGCCGCAGGCCTGGTTCTGAACCACCACCGCGTGTCGCGCTCTCCCAGCATCGTGCAGGCCCCGCCATGAATGAAGTCGTCCGACAGGCACGCAACAAGCTGCTTGCCGCCTGGCAGTACCGCTGGATCGGCGTCAGCGTGGCCTGGGTGCTGGGCGTGGTGAGCGTGATCCTGGTCAGCTTCCTGAACGACACCTATCAAGCCACGGCACGCATCCATGTCGACACGCAAACGGTGCTCAAGCCACTGATGAAGGAACTGGCTGCGCAGCCCGACATCGACCAGCAGGTGCGCATGCTGGCGCGCACTTTGATTTCGCGCCCCACCGTCGAAAAGCTCATCGCCCTGAAGGAACTGGGTTTCGAAGTCACGACGCCCGAGGAGCGCGAGCAACTCATCGCCAGCCTGGTGCGTTCGATCAACGTTCAGGGCTCGGGGCCCAATGTGTACACGCTGATCTACCGCGACAACGACGCCAAGCGCGCACGCGCCTTGATCGAAGGCCTGGTCACGCTGTTCGTCGAATCCAGCACCGGTGGCAAGAAGCAAGACTCGGCCCAGGCCATGAGTTTCATCAACCAGCAGATCAGCCAGTACGAAGAAAAGCTCAGCACCGCCGAGAACCGGTTGAAGGATTTCAAGGTCAAGCATTTCGGCGTGTCCGGGGCCACGCAGCAAGACTTCTTCGCCCGCATGGCCAGCCTGTCTGACGAGGTCAACAAGCTCAAGCTCGACTTGTCCGCCGCGCAGCGTTCGCGCGACTCGCTGCGCCTGGCGCTGTCGAGCGAGGCGCCGCAACTGCCGGCCGAAGCGCTGCCGGTGCGCGAGCGCAGCGGGCCAACCGAAACCGAGATCCGCCTGGATGCCCAGCGCCGCGCACTCGACGACCTGCTGCGCCGCTTCACCGAGGCCCACCCCGATGTGGGTGCAGCGCGCAAGGCCATCGCCGACATGGAACGCATCAAGCGCGACGAAGACGAACTGAACCGCCGCCGCACGCCAACGGTCGGCACCGCGCCGCCGAACCCGGTGTACCAGCAGTTGCGGGTGCAACTGGCCAACGCTGAAGCCCAGACCGCATCACTGCAGTCGCAACTGGCCATGCAGCAAGGCCGGCTCGACGTGGTGCGCTCGCAGGCCGGCAAAGTGCCGCAAATCGAGGCCGAGCTGGCCCAGCTCAACCGCGACTATGAAGTGGTGCGCATCGCGTACCAAAGGCTGGTGGAGCGGCGCGAGTCGGCGGCCATGGGCGCCAAGCTCGATGAGTCGTCGCAACTGGCCGACTTCCGCATCATCGAGCCCGCCTTGGTGTCGCCCAACCCGGTGTTCCCCAGCCGCGTGGCGATGGCGTTGGGCGCGTTGCTGGCGTCGCTGGCCGCAGGCATTGGCGCGGCCCTGGGCATGGCCATGGCCTTCCCGTTGGTGGCCGACGAACAGGAACTCGCGCAACTCACCAAGCGGCCGGTGTTGGGCGGGGTGTCGCTGTCGCTGGACGGCCCGGCCAAGCTGGCCGCACGCTGGCAACTGGTTCAGTTCAGTGCCACGGTGGTGATCTTTCTGGTATCGGCCACCCTGTGGGTGTTGTGGATCTACTTCAGCAGCAAGGCAACATGAGCATCATCAACCAAGCCAGCAAGCGGCTGGAGCAGTTGCGCCAGGCCGGGGTTGAGCTGCCTTGGGCCCAGGAGCCCATCGCCGGCCGGCCCGAGCCGGTAGCAGCGCCGGTGGCCGAGCCCGCAGCCACCTCCCTACCCTCACCCGCCCAGGCCGAGGCGCAGGCCGCGCTCAGTCCGCCGCCTCAGCCAGCCCTATCACCCGCGCCGGCGCTGCATGGCCCCGCTGCGCCCGACGCAGACGACCCGGCCGACGCCGACGAACTGGCCGACATGCCGGCGCAGCGCGCGCTGCACGACGATGACGACGACGCGCAGGCGCTGCCTGAGTTGCGCGCTGCGGCGGCCGAGTCCCCACCCCCTGGAGCCAGTGTTGCGCCGCCCGGTGGCGGTGGCCGCCACTCGCAGCAGTTCGACTTCGACCTGGCCGCGCTGGCGCAGCGCAAGTTCCTGGTGCCCAACTGCGACGACCGCATCCTGATCGACGAATTCCGTGCGCTCAAGCGCACCTTGGCCAACAACGCCATGGCCAAGGCGCCCAACCCGATTCGCCGCGCCAACATCATCCTGGTCACCAGCGCCTTACCGGGGGAAGGCAAAACCTATTGCGCCATCAACCTGGCCATGAGCCTGGCCGCTCAGGTCGACAACCGGGTGCTGCTGATTGACGCCGACGTCGTCAAGCCAGCCCTGTCGCAGCGCCTGAACATGCCGCCACATCGCGGCCTGCTGGATTTGCTGACCGACCAGCCCACGCCGATGTGCGACGTCATCCTGCGCACCAACATCCCCAAGTTCTCGATCATTCCGTCCAGCGTGCCGCGCAGCGACTCGGCCGAGCGCGTGTCCAGCGCGGCGATGGATCGGCTGCTCGACGAGATGTCGCAGCGCTACGCCGACCGGCTGATCGTCATCGACGCGCCGCCGCTGCTGCTGACCAACGAGTCACGCATCCTGGCCAGTCTGGCCGGGCAGGTGGTGATGGTCGTCGAGGCCGGCAAGACCACTCACCGCGCGGTGCAGAACGCTTACGAGGCGGTGGCCCAGTGCCCGGTGGTGCTGTCAATCCTGAACAAGCGCAGCCAGGCCATGGCTGGTTACGGTTATGGCTACGCATATGGCTACGGTTACTGAGCGCGCTCTAGCCGGCCCGGACACCCGTGCGCCGCGGCGCACGGCGCTGGCCCTGGCCGCCGCGTTGTGCATGGTCAGCGCCAACGCCGAGAGCGTGCGCGTGCAAATGCAACTGGTCAGCGGTGCCGACGTGTTGCAAGGGCACCGCGCCGACAGCACGGCCAAGACCGACACCTTGGTCTCCCTGGTGCCCAGCCTGAGCGTGCGCGCGGTGGGCGCCCAGGCCCAGTTCCTGGCCGACGTCAGCCTGGAAGGGGTGGCGCACCTGCAGGGCGACTCGTCCACCTCGCTGCGGCCACGGGGCCAGGTCAGCTTGAAGGTCTCACCGATCGAGAACACGCTGCACCTGGAGGCCTCGGCCTTGGCCGAGCGGCGCGGTGCCAACGCCTTCGACCTGCGCCCCGATGGCCTGGGTGCGGTCAACGACGCCACCTACCTGCGCACGCGCGTCATGCCGTCGTTCGAGCGCGCCTTGACGCCCAACCTGGCGCTGCAAGTGCGTTCCGAGCATGTCTGGACGCGCATGGTCGACGTCTCCGGCCCGCCCGACCCGGCGCAAAGCAGCCGCGCCACAGACCAGTTGCTGCGCCTTGAAAGCCGCCCCTTGCCGCTGGGCTGGGCGCTTGAGCTGGGGCATCAGGCGGGCCGCCTGTCGTCGGCCAGTGAAGACACCATCGACCTGACCAGCGCGCGCGGCGTGGCCAGTTATGCCGCGGGCGAGCAGCTCACCTTGGGCGCCAGCCTGGGCCGCGAGCGCACGCAATATTCGCTGGTCGACCGCCAGGACACCTTGTACGGTCTGCGCGCCCGCTGGCGACCCAGCGAGCGCAGCGACATCCGCGTCAGCTATGAACACCGCTTCTTTGGTGCCGGCATCGACTTCGAGGCGCGCCACCGTTCGCCCTACCTGAGCTTGTCGTTGCGGCTGAATCGCCAGCCGGTGGTGCAGGCCGGCCGCTATCTGGTCGACCCGGCCAGCAATGGCGTCAACGCCATCCTCGACGGCATCCTGACCACCCGCGTCACCGACCCCGCCGCACGCGCCGGGGCGGTGCAGTCGCTGGTCACCGGCATGGGCCTGCCGTCCACCCTGAGTGGCGCGGTCGACCTGACCGCGCAGCATGCGCAGTTGCATGAAGGCGCCACGGCCACCGCGGTGCTGCTGGGCCGGCGCAGTGTGGTCTCGGCCACCGTGTACCTGCAACGCCAACGCCGGCTCGACCAGGCCCTGGATCTGCTGCCCCCCACCGGAACCATCGGTGACACCGAACAGCGCGGCGTCGAGCTGCGCCTGGCCCACAAGCTCAGCGCCACCACGGCGGTGGAAGGTGGCGTGCGCATGAACCGCGTCAGGGGCTTGGCTGAAGACAAAGGGCAGTGGTCGAACGACAACTCGGTGCGCATTAGCCTGACCTACACCTTGTCGCCGCGCAGCAGCCTGCAGTTCACCCTGCGCCGCCAGCTGCTCGATTCGAACGTTGTCATTCCGACCAACGAGTCTGCGCTGAGTGTGCGCCTGTCACAGCGGTTCTAGTACTCCAACCCATAGGTTTCGGAACACGATGAAAACGATGGATTCGTTTGCCAGGCTAGGCGCAAACCACAGCCATAGCTCTCGCTATGGCGCGGATTTGCAACGACGCATGGCGGACGAAGACGCGTTTTCATGCTTCGAAATTTGTGGGTTGGAGTACTAGTACGCCGGCCTGCGGGTTTCAAAACATGATGAAGACGATGGATTCAGCCCGAGGTCTAGGAGCCTGTCGGACTTGGGGCGTCGAAGCGAAATTTGGCCCCAGCGAGGACAGTTTTTGCCGGGTTTGCAGGCC
>JANOXU010000155.1:0-55508 GCA_031418595.1 Burkholderiales bacterium | reverse complement strand
GGCGTCGTGGCCGACGGCCCGCTGCAGGGCGCGACGGTGTGCTACGACCTGAACAACAACGGCGCCTGCGACGCGGGCGAGCCGACATCGGCGCTGACGGATAGCAATGGCAACTACCGGCTCGACGTGAAGCCCGCCGATGCCGGCAAGCATGAGGTGATTGCCCTGGTGCCTGCCACGGCCATCGACAAAGACACCGGCGTGGCCGTGGGCGCGGCCATGACGCTGCGCTCGCCCGCCAGCGGCAGCGCCGCGGCGCAAGAGGTGTTCGTCAGTGCCCTGACCACCGCCGTGGCCGACGTGGCCAAGGACAACGGCAAGACCATCGCCGAGGCGGCGGCGCAGGTGCAGCAAGCGTTGAACCTGCCGGGTTCACCGTTGGCCAACTTTGTGCAGGCCGGCGGCAGTGTCGAAGCCGCGCTGGCGGCGCGCGCGCTCACCGGTGTGATCGTCGACACCACCCGCCTGGCGGAGCAGGGCGGCGTGTCGGCCGCCCAGATTGCCGCACTCGTCAAGCAAACCGTCACCAGCGGCCTGCAACACTTGGGCGCGGCGCTGGCCGCCAACCCCCAGGCCCCATTGGCCACCCGTGTTGCCGAAGCCGTGGCGGCCGTGAAGGCCGAAGGCAACCTGAGCCCCGGCACCGTGGCCGCCATTGCCAACGTGCTGGCCCAGCCCACCGGCACACCCGATGCCCCGGGCCCGTTCATCAGCGTGCGCCGCTTTGCCTATGCCGACGCGGGCAACTACAGCTACACGCTGTTCACCGGCGACAGCAGCCAGCTCGATGGCAGCGGTGAATTCACCGCCCACGAGGTGCGCAAGAACATCGTCAACACCCAAGATGTGCCCTTCAACCGCAACCAGGCCTATTGGACCGGCAGCGCCTGGGAAACCTGTGCCTTGCAGTGGCAAGTGATCTCACGCGTTAAGTTGGCCACGGCCACCACGCCGCAGACCTCGACCTACTGCCCCAGCTCGCGCAACGAATCAAGGATCGTCACCGAAGACATTGCCGGCAAGACGCTGCGCGAGGTGGTCACGAAGATCCGTGCCCACCCGCTGGCCGACAGCGTGGGCGCCCACACGAACGACCAGGGCCTGCCGGTGAAGTGGGGCGCCAACCCTGAGTTGCTGCCCGCCGCGGCCGTGTTCCCTGCTGGCTCGAAGCTCAACCTGCGCAGCACGCGCGGCGACATCGGCGGCACCGATCGCATCGAGCTGCAGAACAAATCCACGGTGCGCTGGCCCGACGGCAAATACCGCCAGGCCAGCACGCTGGAGCAATACAGCGGCATGCCCGGCAACCTGGTTGAGGCCACGGCCACGCCGGCCAACGCCAACACGGTGTTCGTTGCCGACCTGCCCCTGGCCGAGCAACTCGACACCGCGCTGGAAGCCTTCAAGCGTTACCGCGCCGGCTTCAATGTGGCCAACCTGAGCGTGCGCTTTTACAAGTGCGATGTGCGCAAGACCGACCAGGCGGCGCTGAACTGCGCGACGGCCGGCGACGGCACCCTGGCCATCGGCGAACAGGGCGATGCGCGCGTCATGCGCGTGGCCGCGGGCTACCCGGCTGAACTGGCGCAGCGCCAACGCAGCCTGCGCTTCTGGGTCGAGCGCAGCGGCACCGTGTTCCGCGGCATGCGCGACCTGGAAACCACGCGCAGCGACGTGCGCATGAACGGCCCGGCCTGGGACGCCCTGCGCACGGCCCTGGGCATTGAAGCCCATGTGCCGGCCGTGGCGCCCGCTGCCAGCGGGCCGTTTGGCACGCTGCGCAACGCCAGCTACACCGACCCGAACAACTTCAATGCGCGCACGTTCGAAGGCGACAGCAGCCTGCTGCTGCCGAACAGCACTTACTTCGTGGCCAACGAACAGCGCGATCAAGTGAGCGGCGGCGTGGCGCAAACCTTTGCCCGCAACCAGTTGATGTGGAACGGCAGCGAGTGGTACGACTGCCCCAGCGACGGCGTGGGCATCAACCTGATCAACAGCGTGGCACCGTTTGACGGCATCTACTGCAAGGGCTATGTGGACGAGCGTGCGCACCGCACCACGCTCACCCTGACGGGGCGCAAGATGTCGGACGTCATCAACGACATCCGTGCCTATGGCAGTAAGGATGGCTCGTTCGACTACGCCAACTGGGGCGTGAGCCCGGCTTCAGGCACCGTCATCGACGCCGCAACCGGTTTGACGGTGGCCACTGCCTTGAGCAGCAACGTCTTCCCTGAAGGCTCGACGATGGAGTACCGCGGCTCGCGTCGCACCGCCACCCCGATCAACCTGTACACCGACGCCGCCAGCCAGGTGCGCGTGGCACCGGTTGACGCCACGGCGCCCTTCAGCACCTGGCCGTTTGCCGCCACGCTGGATGAGTTTGTGGGCAAGTATCCGGGTGACTGGCAAGGTGCGGCGTTGACAGGCGCCAACACCATGCACATGTACCAGTACTTCCTGGACGCGGCGCCCTCGGCCACGCTGACCACGCGGGTGGACTACCGCGTCGCCTTCAACCCGGCCACCGGCACGGCCCGCTTCTACACCGCCAACCGGCTGGTGGCGGGCGACAAGCCGACCAACTTCGTGGCGCTGCTGGACACCCCGTACACGGTGGCCACCACCGGCGGGAAAAAGGTGTTGAAGTTTGGCGCCATGCCGGCGGGCTTGGTGAGCCGCGGCTTCTTCGAGCGCATGTACGCCGAGCACAACGGCAGCGTCTGGTACGCCGGCAAAGACCATGTGCCGGCCAGCAGCGAGTTGATGTGGTCGATCCGCATCAACAAGCCGGCTTACGACGCGCTGGGCCTGGCGTTGCGCGCCACCGGCAACCGATGATGCTGGCGTGACGCGGTTGCCCTGAATCGGCCTGCCGTCATGGCAGGCTGGCAACCAACAAGCCGCGCTGGCGTTGACACGCCGCGCGGCTTCTTTCATGGGGCCGCTGCGGCATCAAGCCTCAGTCCGGCTTGATGCCCGCGCGCTTGACGATGTCGCCCCACACCTTTTGCTGCTCGGCAATGAAGGCGGCGAATTCTTCAGGCGGGCCGCCGCCGCCGCTGGCGCCGTCGGCCGTGAAGCGCTCGGTGACCGGGTTGCTTTTCAGCGCCTTGAGCGACTCTTCCTGCAAGCGTTTGACCACATCGCGCGGCGTGCCCGCGGGCGCCAGGATGCCGTACCACTGCGAAGTCTCGAAGCCCTTGAAGCCCATCTCGGCCACCGTGGGCACGTCGGGCAGCGCGGCCAGCCGCTGCGCCGTGCCCACGGCGATGGCGCGCAGCTTGCCGCTCTTGATGTGCGGCAACAGCGCGGGCAGGCCGGCTGACGAAGCCTGCGTGCGCCCGGCCAGCAGGTCGGTGAGTTGCGGGCCGGTGCCGCGGTAGGGAATGTGGGTGATGAACAGGCCCGCCACCAGCTTCAAATACTCCATCGCCAGGTGGCCGGCGCTGGCGTTGCCGGCCGAGCCATAGTTCAACTGGCCCGGGTGCTTTTTCACATGGGCAACGAATTCCTTGAAGTCGCGCGCCGGCACATCGGGGTGAATGACGAACAGGTTGGGCACCTTGGCCAGCAGCGTGACGGGCATGAAATCCTTGTTCACGTCAAACGGCTGGTTAGGAAAGATGAACGGGTTCACCGCCAGCGAGCCCACATGGCCCAGGATGAGGGTGTGGCCATCGGGCGCGGCCTTGGCCACGTCTTGCATCGCCGGCAGGCCGGCGCCACCGCCTTTGTTTTCAACGTACACCGTCTGGCCGAGCTGCTTGCTCAGTTCATTGGCCACGGTGCGCGCCACGATCTCGCTCGTGCCGCCAGGGGCAAAGGGCACCACGAAGCGGATGGACTGGCGCGGCCAGGCGGTTTGCGCCGCGGCCAGGGCCGGCACGGCCAGGGCGGAAGCACTCAACACGGTGCGGCGGGTCAGGGTCATGGCAGGTGCTCGCTCGGGTTTACTGGCTGATGTGGAAGGTTAAAACTGATAGCGCCGCAAGCCGCCATCCACCGGAATCACCGCCCCGGTGATGTAGCTGGCGCGCGGGCTGGCTAAAAAGCAAACCAGGTTGGCCAGGTCTTCGGGCTCGCCGTAGCGCGCCATGGGAATCTCGTTTTCGCACTGCCACTGGCGGTACTCGGGCGTGTAGTTGCGCAAGATCTGTTCGCTGTGAATGCGCCCGGGCGGGATGCAGTTCACGGTGATGCCATGCGGCCCCACCATGCGGCTCAGCCCCTTGGCCCAACTGTGCAGGCCAGCCTTGGCGCAGAACGCGCCGTTGATGTGCTCGGGCTCGCTCTTGCCGGTGATGTTGATCACCCGGCCCCAGCGCCGCGCAATCATCTGGTCGATCAAGGCATCGCCCAATTGGCGCGGGCGGTGGAAGTTCAGCGTCATCGCTTCTTGCCACTGGGCTTCGCTCACATGCAGCTCTTTGAAGCTGCGCGAGCCGCCGGCGTTGTTGACGAGGATGTCCACTTGGCCCAGACCCTGCACCGCGGCCGCGGCCAGGCGCTGCGCCGCATCTTCGGCATACATGTCTTGCGCAATGAGCGTGGGTTCAATGCCGCCCGCGGCAACGATTGTTGCGGCCACTTCTTCCAGCTTGTCCAGGCGCCGTGCAGTCAACGCCAGGTGCACGCCTTCTTCGGCCAAGGCCAGCGCGACGCCGCGGCCAATGCCCACGCTGGCGCCGGTGACCAATGCGGTGCGGCCTGTCAGATGCAAGTTCATGTTGGTTCTCCATGGCGCCAGCCGCCGCGCGCGAGGTATTGAACAGCTCGGGCCAAGCGAACGCCGCGGAACCGGCTCCGCCGGGCCGCTGGCGTTGCCCCCTTGAAGGGGGCGCGCGAAGCGCGTAGGGGGTGTTTCATTCCTTCAGCGCAGCGTGGCCACGGCGTCCATCGTCAGCCAGCCGGCGTGATCTTGCGCCCAGAGCTGCACAGTCTTGCCGTCGGGCTGGGCGTTGAGCGTGAAGGCCTGGCCGTCGAAGGTGGGCCGCACGGCGCGGAATTGAAAGCTCGCGACCTCGGAGCGCGGCGCGTGGCGGCGCAGCAGGTCGAGCAGCAAGGTGGCCAGCAGCGGGCCGTGCACCACCAGGCCCGGGTAACCTTCGGCTTGAGTGGCGTAGGGGCGGTCGTAGTGGATGCGGTGGCCGTTGAAGGTGAGCGCGCTGTAGCGGAACAGCAGCACGTCATCGGCCGTGATCTCACGCCGCCACCCGGCACCCGTGGGCGCGGCTTGCGGCGGCGGCTCGGCATCGCCCGGCTGGCGCGCTTCGCGGTAGACGATGTCGTGCCACTCCACCAGCGCCGGCTGCGCGGCGCCGTTGCAATGCAGCTCGTGGCGCACCTTCACAAACACCAGCTTGCCGCTGCGCCCGGCCTTGCTGCTCACGTTGGCAATGGTGGATGTGCGCTGGACGGCGTCGCCCACACAAATGGGTGCGTGCCACTCAAACTGGCTGCCGGCCCACATGCGCCGCGGCAGTTCAACCGGCGGCATGAAGCCGCCGCGTTGCGGGTGGCCGTCGGGCCCGATCTCGCTGGCCCGGCGCAGCGGCAGGAAGTACAGCCAATGCCACAGCGGCGGCAGCGGCGTGCCGGTGGGTACCGCGGCGTCGGGGTGGTCGAGCGTGGCGGCCAGGGCGCGCACGGGGGTCGGGCTGATGACGTCCGCTAACGTTTCACTTAGGCCGATCCAGTTTTGAAGGTCTTGCACGGTGTCTTCGGTTCAAGTGGGTGGTGCGATTGTGCCCAGGAGCCTCGCGCTTCAGTAGCCGCGCTGGCGCTGCACCAGGTGGTGCAGCGGCTCGCCTTGCGCCAGCGCGCGCAGGTTGGCGGCCACCACGGCGGCGGCGCTGCGTTCATCGGTCAGTGCCGCGGCATGCGGCAGCACGGTCACACGCGGGTGCGCCCAGTACGGGTGCGCGGCCGGCAGCGGCTCGGTGTGAAAAACGTCGAGCACGGCATGGGCCAGGTGGCCGCTGTCCAGCGCGGCCAGCAAATCAGCATCGACCACATGCGCGCCGCGCGCCAGGTTGACCAACGCGGCGCCGCGGGGCAGGTGGTGCAGGAACGCGGTGTTGATGAGGCCGCGCGTGGCCGGTGTGAGTGGCAGCAGGTTGATGACAACGTGGCTGCGCGCCAGCAGCGCGGGCAGCGCTGCCACACCGCAAGCTGCGTGCGACACGCTGTTCAACAAGCCGGCTCGCGGCCCGGCGTGCTGCGCCCAACCCGCCACGGCGTAGCCCTGTGCCGCCAGGCAGCGCACCACGGCACTGCCCAGCACGCCCAGGCCGAGCACGGCCACGTTCACCTCGGCGGCGCGGCGTTGTTCGAGCGGCTGCCAGCGCTGCTGGCGCTGCTGCGCGGCGTAGCTGAAGAAGCCGCGGTGCAGGGCCAGCGTGGCCCACAGCGCGGTCTCGGTCATGGCCGCGGTGAGGGCGGGGTCGACCATGCGCGCCAGGGGCACATGCTGCGGCACGCTGGGGTCGCCCAGCAGCCGGTCGACACCGGCCCACAGGCTTTGGATCAGCCGCAAGCGGGGGTAGGCGCGCAGGCTGCCCGGCGCGGGGTTGGCCACCACCGCGGCGTCGATGGCCTGCACTTGCGCGGCGGCTTGCTCGTCGTTCAACCACGCCACTTCGGGCGCGGCCCGGCTCAGCGCGGCGTGCCAGGCGGCCGCTTCAGCTTCAGACCACTGGCCGCACAGCAACGCCTTCATGCGGCCTGCGCCAGCAAGGCGCGCAGCGCCGCGCTCACGGTTTGCGCACGCACGCTGGCGCGGTCGCCACCGAGTTGCAGCAACCGCGCCTGGGCCGGGCTGCCGCGCACGGCCAGCGCCAACCACACCGTGCCCACCGGCTTGGCCGGCGTGCCACCGGCCGGGCCGGCCACGCCGGTCACGGCCACGGCGAGGTGCGCCTTTGAGTGGTTAAGCGCCCCCTGCGCCATGGCCACCGCCACGGGCTGGCTGACCGCGCCGTGGCGTTTGATCAAGGCGCCGGGCACGCCGAGCATGTCGGTCTTGGCGGCGTTGCTGTAGGTGACGAAGCCGCGCTCGAACCAGTCACTCGAACCGGGCAGCTCGGTGCAGGCCGCGGCGATGAGCCCGCCGGTGCAGCTTTCAGCGCAGGCCAGCAGCCAGCCGCGCGCACGCATCGCGGCGGCCAAGGCCAGCAGGTCGGGTCCAAAAACATTCAGTTCCATAGGATGCGCCACAGGGTGATGACGAGAGTGATGACGAGCACGGTGCAGCCCGCCGCGACCAGGTCGTCGAGCATGATGCCCAGGCCGGCGCGCCAGGTGATCGGCGCGCCCGGTGCGGGCTTGAAATGCTGGTCGGCCCAGGCCACCGGGCCGGGCTTGGCAGCATCGAAGTAACGAAACAGCGCGAAGGCCGCGAGCTGGCCCCACAGCCCCATGGGCATGGTCAGCCACAGCACCAGCCAGAAGGCGACGATCTCGTCCCAGACGATGGCGCCGGGGTCGCTCACGCCCAAGTTGCGGGCGCACACGGTGCAGGCCCACACGCCCACCAGCAAGGCCGCGGCGAGCAGCAGCGCCCATTGCGCATCGCTCATCCCATCACTTTTCCCATTACTCACTCCATCACCCAGCCAGCGCGCCAGCAACCACCAGGTCAGCCAGGCCCACAGCGTGCCCACGGTGCCGGGGGCGCGCGGCGCCAGGCCGCTGCCAAAGCCCAGGGCCAGCAAGTGGGCCGGGTGCTCGAACATCAGGCGCACGCTGGCGCGGCGGGCGCCGGTGTTCATGTTTTGAAGTGATCGAAAGCGTTGAAGCGCTCATGCAGCGGCGCGCCGGCTTCGTCGAGCAAGCGCAGCCCCGGCGCAGCTTCGATCACGCCGATGCGGCTGACCGCCACGCCGGCCTGCACGCCCGCTGCCAGCACGGCGGCATGGCGCTGGGCCGGGGCGGTGAACAGCAGCTCGTAGTCGTCACCGCCGGCCAGGCCGCACAGCCGTTGCACGGCCGCCTCTTGCGCGCGCAACCAGGCGCTGCGCGGCAGGGCTGCGGTGTGCAGGCTGGCGCCCACGCCGCTGCGTGCCAGCACATGGCCCAGGTCGCCCACCAGGCCGTCGCTCAGGTCGATGGCGGCGCTGGCCAGGCCGCGCAAGGCCAGGCCCAAGGTCACGCGCGGCGTGGGGCACTCCATGGCGCGGCGCACCTGCGCGAAGGCTTCGCCGCTCAAGGCCAGCGTGCCGCGAAAGGCTTCGAGCGCCAGGCGCGCGTCGCCCAGCGTGCCGCTGACCCAGACCTCATCGCCCGGCGTGGCGCCGCTGCGCAACAGCGCCTGGCCAGGCGGCACTTCACCGAACACGGTGATGCAGATGGCCAGCGGCCCGGCGGTGGTGTCGCCGCCCACGAGTTCAATGCCGTGTGCATCGGCCAGGGCGTGCAGGCCTTGGGCGAAGCCGGCCAGAAAGGCTTCGTCCACCCGCGGCATGGCCAGCGCCAGCGTGTAGGCCAGCGGTTGCGCGCCACAGGCCGCCAGGTCGCTCAGGTTGACCGCCAGCGCCTTGTGGCCCAGGTGCTGCGGCGCGACGGTGGACAAGAAGTGCCGGCCCTCGACCAGCATGTCGCTGGACACGGCCAACTGCATGCCCGGCGTGGGCGCGAGCAGCGCACAGTCGTCGCCGATGCCTCTAACTGCCCGCTGCACAGGTCGTTCAAAATACTTGGCAATCAGATCGAACTCGCCGATGCTCATGACCACCCCTCGTCGCGTGGGTACGCACGACGATCCCCCAAGGGGATCGCGGGCCGGCTTGGGGCGGCCCGGCGCTCGGCCCGCCGCGCACGGGTTGACACGGGGCTCATCCATCCGCCCGCAGCAGGTTGCTCAGCTCCACGGCCGACTTCACGCCCATCTTTTCGAACAAGCGGGCGCGGTGCACTTCGACCGTGCGCACGCTGATGCCCAGGGCGTCGGCGATGAGCTTGTTGGGCCGCCCGGCCACCACTTGCTGCATGACTTCGCGCTCGCGCTCGGTGAGTTCACCCAGGGCGTGCGCACGGGTGGCCCGTTCGCGCCGGCGCGTCAGCTCACACGCGCTGAGGACCAGCGCCTGTTCGATCCTGTCAACCAGGCTGTTATTGGAAAACGGCTTCTCCACAAAGTCGAAGGCGCCGCGCTTGACCGCGGCCACCGCGGTGGCCACGTCGCCATGGCCGGTGAGGAAGATCACCGGCAGCAAGGCCAGCAGGCCGCGCTCTATCAGCCACTCGAACAACGCCTGGCCGTTCATGCCGGGCATGCGCATGTCCAGCACCAGGCAGGCCGGCGCGCGCGGCCAGTCGGGCTGCCCGGGTGCCAGGCGCTGCTGCACATGCTGCACAAACTCAAACGCGCTGGCGAAACCTTCCGAGAGCAAGCGGCGCGAACGCAGCAGCCAGGCCAGTGCGTCGCGCACGGCGTCTTCGTCGTCTACCAAATAAACGGTGGGCAGGCCGAGGCTGGGGGCTGGTGAAGTACTCACGTTGACGCGCAGTCGCCCGCAGTGGGTGGGGCGGCGAGCGTAAACCGAAACTCGGTGCCTGCCGTGCGCCCGGCGGGTGGCGAGACAAAGCTCAGTTCACCGCCATGCTGCTCCACCACCGTGCGGCACAGGCTCAGGCCCAGGCCCATGCCTTCGGCGCGGGTGGTGAAGAACGGTGTGAACAGGCGCGCGGCCACTTCGGTGCTGATGCCCGGGCCATGGTCGATGACGCTGAATGCGACCCAGCGCGCATGCTCCTGGCGCACCCGCAGCGTGAGCACGCGCTGGCTGGGTTCGAGCAACTCCATGGCCTGGATGGCGTTGCGCGCCAGGTTGATCAGCACCTGCTCGACCATCGTGCGGTCGCACCACACCCGGGCCGGGCTGGCGGGCAAGTCCAGCTCAATCTGCGTGCCACTCTTGCGCGCCTGCATGCGCACCAGCGGCATGGCGGCTTCGAGCAGCGCGGCCGCATCCAGCACTTCGCGCGACTGCTCGCGCCGGCGCACGAAGTCGTGCACGCTCTTGATCACCCGCCCGGCACGGTCGGCCTGTTCGCAAATGCGTTGCAGGCCCTGGCGCATCAGGGCCTGGCCATCGGGCTCGTCGGCCATGTTGAGCGAACCGCTGGCGTAGCTGGCGATGGCGGCCAGGGGTTGGTTCAGCTCGTGGCTGAGCAGCGAGGCCATCTCGCCCACTGTGGCCAGGCGCGCCGTGGCTTGCAGCTTTTCTTGCTGCTGGCGCGCCAGCTCTTCCATGCCGCGTTGGTGGGTGATGTCGAGCGCCGCGCTCATCCAGCCGGTGTGGCGGCCCTGGCCGTCGACCAGCGGCGCCTCGTAAATCATCACCGGAAAGCGCTCGCCGCCCTGGCGCATGAACAGGGTTTCAAAGCCTTCGCGCGCAGGCGCATCGCCGGCGGCCGGCGGCGCCAGGCGGTGCGCCTGGCGCCGCTGGTATTCAGCGGCCAGTTCGGGTGGCCAATAGGGCGGCTGGGCCTGGCCCAACAAGGCTTCCGGGGCAAAACCGACCATGGCGCAGAACGCGGGGTTGACATAGGTGATGCGCCCGGCCAGGTCGCGCGCGCGCAGGCCGGTGCTCAGCGAGTCTTCCATCGCCTTGCGAAAGGCCAGTGCTTCGGCCAGTTGGCGTTCGGCCTGCGCGCGCTTGCGCACATCACGCGCCAACACGATGACCACGCCGAACAAGGCCAGCGACAGCCCCAGCACCAGCGCCGTGGTCAGGTTGGGCACCAGGCTGGGCCGCCCGGCGGCGCTGTTCACGCGCAGCAGCAGGCCGGCACCGGGCAGGTCGACCAGGCGGTCGGCCCGGTACACGCCTGCGCCGCGCGGCAGCCCGGCGCGCGCCAGGCGCGAGCCGTCGGCCTCAACAAAGCTGAACTCGAAGGCGCGTGCGCGTTCTCGCGGCAGCACGCTTTCAAGCACCGCTTGCAGGCTGAAGGTGGCGACCAGAAAGCCTTCTTCGCGGCCATCGCTGAGCACCGGGATGCACAGGTCCATCACCTCCTGGCCTTGGCCGCCGAGCATGGGCACGAAGAAGCTGCGCGAATAGGCGGGCGAGGCATGGCGGCGCGCGGCCGCACAGGCCTGGGCGGTTTCGACTTCCAGGTCTTGGCGGCGCAGGCGTCCGAACAGCGCGCCATGTTGCGCAGAGTCTTGCGCGTCGGCGATCTCCATCGTGTTCTCGCGCCGCTCCAGGCGCAGCACGGCACGCTGTTGGCGCAGGATCTGCGTGGCCTCTTCGCGCCAGCGCAGCGGCGCGGGCTGCTTCCACATCAGGCCCTGCAGACCTTGCAGGCTGCGGGCCAGCTCGCTCTTCACGTCGCCCACTGTTTCGAGCGCCAGGCTTTCGATTTCGTCTTGCAGCCGGCTGGCTTCTTGGTTGATGGTGAGCGCCAGCAACAGCGACTGCGCCACCAGCAGCAGCGCCACCAGCGCGGCCCACAACAGCAGGCGGCGGCCACGCCAGCCGGGCGGCGCGGCGGAGGGCTCGGCTTCGGCGGCAAGCATGCGCCGAGTATTCCGCGCGGCAGCATGGCAGCGCTACGCAATAACGCGCAGGCAGGGCATGACTAGAATTTGCGCCGCTTCTCACTGGCCTGGTGTGCCCTGCGGCCACCAGTTGCTGTCGTCACACCGCCTGCATTCCGCAAAGGCCCGGCCCATGCCCACCACTGAACAACAACGCGCCGAACTGCGCCGCGCGGCGCTCGACTATCACGAGTTCCCCACGCCGGGCAAGGTGGCCATCGTGGCCACCAAGCAATTGGTTAACCAGCACGACCTGGCCTTGGCCTATTCACCGGGCGTGGCCGCGGCGTGCGAGGAAATTGCCGCCGACCCGGCCAATGCCTTTCGCTACACCGCGCGCGGCAACCTGGTGGCCGTGGTGACCAACGGCACCGCGGTGCTGGGCCTGGGCGACATCGGCCCGCTGGCGGCCAAGCCGGTGATGGAAGGCAAGGGCGTGCTGTTCAAGAAGTTTGCCGGCATCGATGTGTTCGACCTCGAGATCAACGAAAGGAACCTGGACAAGCTGGTCGACATCATCGCCGCGCTGGAGCCCACCTTCGGCGGCATCAACCTCGAAGACATCAAGGCGCCGGATTGTTTTTACGTTGAGCGCCAGTTGCGCCAGCGCATGAAGATCCCGGTGTTCCATGACGATCAACATGGCACCGCCATCGTGGTCGGCGCGGCGGTGCTGAATGCGCTCAAGGTGGCGGGCAAGAGCATGGCCGAAGTCAAGCTCGTGGCCTCGGGCGCGGGGGCGGCGGCGCTGGCTTGCCTGGGGCTGTTGGTCAAGCTCGGGCTGCCGCTCAAAAACATCTGGGTGACCGACCTGGCCGGCGTGGTCTATGAAGGCCGCACCGAATTGATGGACGCCGACAAGATTGTGTTCGCGCAAAGGACCAGCGCGCGCACGCTGGCCGAGGTGATGCCCGGGGCCGACATCTTCCTGGGCTTGTCGGCTGGCGGCGTGCTCAAGCCGCCGATGGTGGCGGCGATGGCGGCGCGCCCGATCATCCTGGCGCTGGCCAACCCCACGCCCGAGATCACGCCTGAAGAAGTGAAGGCCGTGCGCGGCGATGCGCTGATGGCCACTGGCCGCACCGACTACCCGAACCAGGTCAACAACGTCTTGTGCTTCCCGTACATCTTCCGCGGCGCGCTTGATTGCGGCGCCACCACCATCACTGAAGCGATGGAGATCGCCGCGGTGCATGCCATTGCCGAGTTGGCCCAGGCCGAGCAAAGCGAAGTGGTGGCCGCGGCCTATGTGGGCGCGGAGCTCAGCTTCGGGCCGGAGTACCTGATCCCCAAGCCGTTCGACCCGCGGCTGATGATGAAGATTGCGCCAGCCGTGGCCGCTGCGGCGGCGGCCTCGGGCGTGGCCGCGCGGCCCATCGCCGACATGCAGGCTTACCGCGAAAAACTGCAAACCTTCGTCTACGCATCGGGCACGACGATGAAGCCGATCTTCAACCTGGCCAAGCGCGCCGTGGCCAAGCGCGTGGTCTATGCCGAAGGTGAAGAAGAGCGTGTGCTGCGCGCGGTGCAGGTGGTGTGCGACGAGGGCCTGGCCCGGCCTACGCTGATCGGCCGCCCGGACGTGATTGCCGCGCGCGTACTGAAGTTCGGCCTGCGCCTGAAGCTTGGGCGCGACTTCGATGTCGTCAACACCGACCATGACGAGCGCTACCACGACTTCTGGCAAACCTACCACCGCATGATGGAGCGCCAGGGCGTGACGGCGCAGTTCGCCAAGATCGAAATGCGCCGCCGCCTGACGCTCATCGGCGCCATGCTGCTGCACAAGGGTGAAGCCGACGGCATGGTCTGCGGCACCTGGGGCAGCACCGCCATGCACCTGGCGCACATCGACCAGGTCATCGGCAAGCGCGAAGGCGTGTGCACCTATGCCTGCATGAACGGGCTCATCTTGCCCGGGCGCCAGGTGTTCTTGGTCGACACCCACGTCAACGCCGACCCCGATGCGAAAGAACTGGCCGAAATCACCGTGATGGCGGCCGAGGAACTGAAGCGCTTCGGCATCGAGCCCAAGGCGGCGTTGCTGTCGCACTCCAACTTCGGCTCCAGCAACCTGCCCTCGGCGGTGAAGATGCGCGACGCACTGGCCTTGATTCGCACGCGCGCGCCGTGGCTGGAAGTTGACGGCGAGATGCACGGCGACTGTGCGCTGGATGCGAACTTTCGCGCCGAGACCATGCCGCGCAGCACGCTGCAAGGCGAAGCCAACCTGCTGGTGCTGCCCAACATTGACGCCGCCAACATTGCTTACAACCTGCTCAAAACCGCGGCAGGCGGGGGCATCGCCATCGGCCCGGTGTTGCTCGGCGCGGCCAAGCCGGTGCACATCCTGACCCCTTCCACCACGGTGCGGCGCATCATCAACATGACGGCGCTGACCGTCGCAGACGCCAATGCCGCGCGCTGAAATGGTGCGCACCCACGGGCGTAACCCTCAAGCGCGGGTATAAACTTGATTGCATTGCAGCAAAAAAACAGAAACCTTTTTTAGTTCTGAATCTTGCTGAATGTGAGCGTGCACTCTCATGCTTAATTGCTGGGCATTTCCCGGGGCTTGGGCTTGAGCTTTTTGCGGCCTTCAGGTAGCATCACGCCTTCAGTTTTAAGGGTATTCCCGTGGACTTGCTTCGTTCCAGCGCCAACGGGTGGGCATTAACTAAGTTAGCGCTTGCCTTCATTTTTGCAGGAACTTTGGCATTCGGCGGCGTGGCCCAGGGCAAGGATTCCGGCGCTGGGGTGGCCTCGGTGTCGTTGGCCAGCCTGCCGGTGCAGGCCCAGCGCGTTGAGGCCCTGATCCGCAGCGGCGGGCCTTTTGCGTACAGCAAAGACGGGGTCGTGTTCGGCAACCGCGAACGCATCTTGCCGGCCCATCAGCGTGGCTTTTATCGCGAGTACACCGTGCCCACACCGGGCGAGCGCAGCCGCGGGGCGCGGCGCATCGTTTGCGGCGGCAAGGTGGCCACGCAGCCGGAAGCTTGTTACTACACCGCCGACCACTATGCGAGCTTCAGCCGCATCGTGCCGTAGGCAGATTGAGCCGATTCTTTTTACTTGGAGGAGGAACGCGACCATGCAATTGCAGACTGTCCGTCCCAACATCGTTCAGGCAATCCGGGCCTACCGGGTTGAAGACCTGATGGGGGCCGCGCAAAGTCATCACCAGCATTTCTTGTATGCCAATCTGGGCCAGGCCCAGACCAAACAAGACGTGCTAGACGGCATTGCCCAGGCATTTTTGTTTCCGGCCCACTTCGGCAAGAACCTCGACGCCCTGTTCGACTGCATGACCGATGCGGTGCACAAGGCCGGGCCGCAAAGCGGCTTCGTCGTGGTGCTCGAGCAGTTGCCCGACAACCCGCGCTTCGACCGTGAGGCACGCGAGCAGTTGCTCGACGTCTTCCGCGATGCGGCAGATTTCTGGGCGGAACGACGAATACCATTCAGGTGTTTCTATTCTTTTCAGTAGCCCGTTCCCTTGAAATCGGGTCGTGGGAACGGGCGGAGATGACCCAAGCAGTGGTGGAAAAGCCAGCGCCAAAGGTGGCCGTGCCGAAGAACGGAGCCAATCCGAACTTCGGCATGAACATGCCGCTGATGAGCAGTGCCTTTGACACCGCCATGTGGCTGAACGCGGCCTGAAACGGCGCGCGAACTCAGCAACAAAAAACGGCCCTTCGGGGCCGTTTTTCATGGCGTGTTCAAGGCGTGGGCTCGAGCGCATGCGCCAAGGCGAGGTATTCGGCCACCGGCACTTCCTCGGCGCGGCGTTGCATGTCAAACGCGCCGCTGAATTGGCGCGCTTCGAGCCAGCGCCCCAGGCTGTGGCGCAGCAGCTTGCGCCGCTGCGAAAAGGCCACGGCCACCAGTTCGGCCAGCAAGGGTGGGGCCAGCGCAGCGGCCAGCGGCAGCATGCGCACCACGGCCGAATGAACACGCGGCGGCGGCTCAAAGGCTTGCGGCGGCACATCGAGCACCAACTCCATCGCGTAGCGCCATTGCAGCATCACGCTCAGGCGCCCGTAGTCTTTGTTGCCCGGCGTGGCCACCATGCGCATCACCACTTCGCGTTGCAGCATGAAGTGCTGGTCAGCGATGTGGGCCGCACTGCCCAGCAGATGGAACAGGATCGGCGTGGAGATGTTGTAGGGCAAGTTGCCCACCACCCGCAGCGGCTGGCCCAGGCGGGTGGCCAGGGCGGTGAAGTCGACCTTCAACACGTCGGCTTCGATCACATCCAGCCGTTGGTTCGGGCGCAAGCGTGCGGCCAGGTCGCGGTCAAGCTCGATCACGGTCAGCCGCTGCGCCGGTTCCTCCAGCAGGCCGTTCGTCAACGCGCCCAGGCCGGGGCCGACTTCGACCAGCGCCTGGCCCGGCTGCGGCGCAATGGCGCGAACAATGTCGTGGATGACGCCGCGGTCAACCAGGAAGTGTTGCCCGAAGCGCTTGCGGGCGATGTGGGCCACGTTGGCGGCCGTGCTTACTGCGGCGGCTCGCGCAGCTCGACATAGGCGCGCGCCCGCAGCTCGCGCGTCCATTCGAGGTAGGCGGGTTCGAACTTCTGCTCGCGCAAGACGGCGCGCGCCTGTTCACGAACCTGTTTGGCTTCGAGCTTGGTCTCGCGCCGTTCCATCACCTGGATCAAGTGCACGCCGAAGCGCGACACCACTGGTTCAGACAGGCCGCCCGTGGGCAGGCGGTTCAGGGCCTCTTCGAATTCAGGCACGTATTGCCCGGGGCTGGCCCAACCCAGGTCGCCGCCTTGGGCGGCTGAGCCGTCTTCGGAATGCTGGCGCGCCAGTTCTTCGAAGGTCTTGCGCTTGGACTCGATCTGCGCTTTGTACTCATTCAAGCGCCGCGCCGCCACGTCAGCACTGAGCTGGGGCGACACGCGCAGCAACAGGTGCCGGGCGCGGGTTTGCGTGATGCGGGTGGCATCGGCCTGACGGCGCTCGATCAGCTTGAGCACATGAAAACCGGCGCCGGTGCGCAACAGGCTGGTGGCGACCTCGCCATCTTTCAGCGTTTGCACGGCGGCCACGAAGGCATCGGGCAGGCGCTCGGTCGGCCGCAGGCCGATCACGCCGCCGGCTTCGCGGTTGCCGTCTTGCGACATCTCGCGCGCCACGGCCTCGAAGTTCTCGCCAGCGCGCAGCCGGGTCAAAGCCTGCTCGGCGCGGGCGCGGCGCTGTTGCACCACATCCGGCCCAGCGCCTTCGGGCACGGTGACCAAGATCTGCGCAATGTTCAACTCGGCCTGACGCCCGCTGGCCGCGGCCTGTGCGGCCAGGTAGCGGTCGATGTCTTCATCGCTGACCCGGATACGCAAGCCCACCTCGCGCTCGCGCACGCGCTCCACCATCATCATGTCGCGCAAGTTGGTGCGAAAGCGCGGCATGTCCAGCCCTTCGTCCTTCAGCCGTTCGCGCAACTGGGCCACGGTCAACTGGTTCTGTGCTGCCGCACCTTGCACGGCGCGGTCCACCTCGGGCTCTTCGATGCGCACGCCGCTGTCGCGCGCGTGGGTGGTGAGCACGCGCTCGTCGATCAGGGCGTCCAGCACCTGTTTGCGCAGCTCAGCCTCAGCCGGCAGGCGCGGGCCACCGGGGGTGGCGGCCTGCTCACGCAGCCGCGCCATGCGCAGGGCCACTTCGCCGGCGGTGACGAGTTCGGTGTTGACCACGGCCACGATGTAGTCGCCATTGCGCACGCCTTGGGCCGGCGCGGCGGCCGCGGTGCCCAACAACGCGCAGGCCGTGAACGCACGCGCAAGGATTCGAAAAGCTTCATTCATAGAGGTGGGCAGGCGCGGCGTCGGAACGGTCATCGCGCAGCAGTCGGTAGCCAGGGATATTGTCCTTCAAGACCTTCAGCGGGTTGGAGCCCAGGCGCGACAGGCCCACCAGCTCTAGCTGCAACAGCAGCCGTGTGGTCGCCTCGCTGCGGCCGGTGGAGGTGCGCTCGGCCACCACGCGCGCGATCCAGCAGCCCGAATCGTATTCGACGCCGGCCACCGAGTCGGTGATGCGGCTGTCGCGCAGGCTGTAGTTCAGCCGGCCCACGGCGTACAGCGTGCCGGTGCAGCCTTTGGCGCTGGCCGGGTTGCCGCGGTACACGGGCCACTGCCAACCCAGGTCGATCTGCTCGCTCAGACCACGGGCCAGGCGGTAGCTGGCGTTGAAGGTTTGGAACGGCGCGGGCGTGTAGCGCGCGCCCACGATGGAGCGCACCGGGCGGGCCAGGTCGGGGCTGTACTGCATGGCCACATCGAGCGCCAGGTGCGGCAGCACATTGCTCGAACCCAGCAACAGCAGGTCTGACCACTTGCGCGCGAAGGTGTCGCCTTCGGGCGTGATGCGCTGCTCGCGCAGCAAGTAGCGCTGCACGGCCGATAGCCGCAGCGCCTCGGCACCGGTGGTGGCGTCGAGCAGACGGGTGCTCACGCCGGCGGTGACTTGGTGCGCGTCGGACACCCGGTCCACACCCGAAAAGCTGTTCTCGGAATAGATCGACGAGAGGTTGAAGTCTTTGCCCGCGGCGTCGAAGTTGGGCAGGCCGTTCTGTGCCCGGTAAGGCGTGTACACGTACAGCAGCCGTGGCTCTAACGTTTGACGAAACTCCCTGCCCTGCCAGCGCGTCTGGCGCTCCAGCTCCATGCCGGTGTCGACACTCAAGGTGGGGATCCAGCGCGTGGCGTGGCGCCGTCCGTCGGCCATGGCCAGGTCGGTGGCGTAGCTGGCAGCGTTGACTTGCAATCGCGGCACCAGCCACGCGCCGCCGTCACGCCAGGGCCGCGACAGCGCAGCCAGGCCATGCCAGCGCCAGCCCTCGGGCCTGGGTGCGGCGCCGCCCAGCACGGGCGCGTCGTCACTCAGCGTGAAGCGGTTCACTTCGGTCTGCGCCGTCCATTCAAAACCGTTGTCCAGCCGTTGCGCCGCGCGCAGGCCGATCTGCGGGCTGCGCTGGTAGGGCGCGATCACCGGGTTGGCCAGGTTTTGCAGCACCTGCCAGTAGTGCAGTTGGGCGTACACATCCAGGTCGAGCGCGCCGCGGCCGAGGTCGCGCTGCACTTGAAAGCGGCTGGGCAGCAGGCGCGGCGTGACGGCGGCGTGGGCGCGCGGGAAGTCTTTCCACCAGTCGTCATCCGACACGCGCTCCACGCTGGCGCCGAAGCGCGTTCGCGGCAGCAGGCTGCTGTCGTGCGTCCACAGCGTGGCCCAGCGCGAGCGGCCGGCGGCGCGGTCGTAGGGCAGGGTGTCCAGCGTCACGCTGCCGGAGTAAGCCGGCTCCAGGTAGCGGTACTCGCCCATCAGGCCGGTGCCGCGCCGGGTGGCGATCTTCGGGGTGATGGTGGCGTCGCGGTTGGGCGCGATGCTCCAGTAGTACGGTACCGCCACGTCCAGGCCACTGCGGCTGTCCAAGTTAACGTTAGGCGGCAGCCAACCCGACTTGCGCTCGTTGTTGATCGGGAAACTCATCGTCGGTAGCGCCAGGATCGGCACGCCCATGAAGCGCAGCACCGCACCTTGCGCAATGCCCTCGTTGGCCGGGATGTTCATGGTGACTTTGTCGGCGCTGAGCAACCAGTCGGGCGTGCCGCTGCCGTCGCGCGCGCAACTGGTGTAGGTGGCCTGGTGCGCCACCGAACGGCCACTGTCGATGAAGTCGATGCGCGCGGCATGCCCACCGGCGCCGGTGCTTGCGAACTCATAGTCGGGTTGCAGGAAGAAGCCTTCGAAGCGGCCCAGGGTGAGCTGCAATTCCGGGCCGCTGTAAACCGAGCCGTCGCGGCTGATGCGCACCCGGCCGCGCGCCGTGGCGCGGTCTTGCGCCTGGTCGTAGTTCAGCGTGTCGGCGCGCAACACCGTGCCTGCGCGACGCAGTTCCACATCACCTTGCGCCGTCAAGCCGCGATCCGGCTGGGTGCGCAGTTCGCTGGCCTGCACCACCACCGGCGTGCGCGCGGCGGCCTGGCCGCGCGGCGGCGGCGCCAGCGTTGGGCTCAGGCGCAGACGCGGCTGGGGCCCTTGCGCGGCCTGCTGTGCCGGCACTTGCTCCGGCACTTGCACTTGCGCTTGCGCCGCAAACCCCAGCCAGGCGCCCGCCGCCAGGGCCAAGGCGGCGCGGCAGGTGGGCTTGCCAAGTGGATGCATGAGGCCGGTGTCGCTGCTGAAGGTGCAAGGGCGGAAGGGGCGCGCAACGCGCCAGCGGGTTGTGGCGGTTGCGACCGGCGCAATTTGTAAAATCGATTATCCAACGACCGACTCGCCGGCCCCGCTCGCCGAGCCCGCGCATGCCCCACACCCTCCCCTGGCCCGACGCCCAGCGCCGCAACGCCTTCACCACCTGGCTGGCGCTGATCGGCCCGCCGCACGGCCTGCGCCCAGAAACCCTGGCCCCGGCCTCGGCCGACGCCAGCTTTCGCCGCTACCTGCGCGTGCACGGTGCCGCCGGCAGCAGCTTCATCATCATGGACGCGCCGCCGCCGCAAGAAGATGTGCGCCCGTTCGTCGACATGGCGCGGCGCATCCACAGCGCCGGCCTGCATGCGCCCACTGTGTTTGCCAGCGACGCCGCGCAAGGCTTCTTGCTGCTCAGCGACCTGGGCAACGAGCTTTACCTCAAGCGCCTGCAACAGGCAGACACGGCCCAGGCCGATGCGCTGATGCGTCAGGCGGTGACTGCCCTGGTGCAGTTTCAAGTGCAGGTGCCCCATGCCGGCCTGCCGCCGTATGACGCCGCGCTGCTGCAACGCGAGCTGGACTTGTTTGCGCTGTGGTGCGTGCAGCGCGAATTCAACATCACCTGGAACGACAAGCAGCAGCAGACCTGGCATGGCCTATGCACTTTGCTCGTCGACAGCGCCCTGGCCCAACCGGTGGTGGCGGTGCACCGCGACTGGATGCCGCGCAACCTGATGGTGTGCGAGCCCAACCCGGGCATCCTGGATTTTCAAGACGCCGTGGCCGGCCCGCCCACGTATGACATGGCCAGCCTGCTGCGCGACGCCTTCATCTCGTGGGACGAAGAGCGCGAGTTGGATTGGGCCGTGCGTTACTGGGAAGCGGCCAAGAAGGCTGGCGTGCCGCTGGGTGACGCCATGGCGCAAGACTTCGGCGAGTTCTGGCGCGCGCTTGAATGGATGGGCTTGCAGCGCCACCTGAAGGTGCTGGGCATCTTCTGCCGCTTGAAACACCGCGACGGCAAGCCCGGCTATGCGCAAGACCTGCCGCGCTTCTTCACCTACGCCACCAAGGTGGCCTTGCGCTACCGCCCACTCAAGCCGCTGTTAATGTTGCTGGAGCCGATGTCGGGTCACACGGTAACCAGCGGTCATACGTTCTGACCCAGCAGGTTTTCCGGGCTCAAGGGCAAGCCGCCATCACCTGCGCCACCGCCGCGGTGAGCCGCTTGCCATAGGGCACGTGCAGGAATTCATTCGGCCCGTGCGCATTGCTCTTGGGCCCCAGCACGCCGCAGACCATCATCTGCGCCTTGGGGAAGCCGCGCTGCAACATGCTCATCAGCGGGATCGTGCCGCCCTGGCCGATGTAGCCCACCGGCGCGCCGAACTGCGCTTGCGATGAAGCGTTCAACGCCTGCTCCAGCCACGGCGCCAGCGCCGGCGCATCCCAGCCGGTGGCGCCCAGCGCGCCGGCGCGGCCGTCGGGGTGGAAGGTCACCTTGGCGTTGTACGGCGCATTGTCTTCGAGCAGGGCTTTGAGTTTTTGCGACGCCTCGTGCCCATCCACCAGCGGCGGCAGGCGCAGGCTCAACTTGAATGCGGTGTAGGGCCGCAGCACGTTGCCGGCGTTGGACAGTTCAGGAAAGCCCTCCACGCCCGTCACGCTCAGCGTGGGGCGCCAGGTGCGGTTGATGAGCGCCTGCACCGGGTCGGTGGTGGTGGGCAGCACCGGGCCGCCGTCGGCGCCGCAGGCCCAGGGGAAGCGTTTGTGCACCTCGTCTTTCAGAATTGCCGCCGTGGCCCGCGCCTGGGCCAGCCGCGCTGCCGGCATTTCGCAGTGAAAGCTTTGCGGCAGCAAATGGCCGGTGGCGCTGTCTTCGAGCCTGTCGAGTACCTGGCGCAGGATGCGAAAGCTCGATGGCACCAGCCCGCTGGCGTCGCCGGAATGAATGCCCTCGGTCAACACCTCCACTTTCAGCACACCGCTGACCATGCCGCGCAGGCTGGTGGTGAGCCAGAGCTGGTCGTAGTTGCCCGCGCCCGAATCCAGGCACACCACCAGGCCCACCTGGCCTAACCGGGGCTTGAGTGCGTCAAGGTAGGCCGGCAAGTCCGGCGAGCCGGATTCTTCACAGGTTTCGATCAGGCCGACGCAGCGCGGGCGGGCAATGCCCTGGGCATCGAGCGCCTCGATGGCGCTGATCGCGGCGTACACCGCGTAGCCGTCGTCGGCGCCGCCGCGGCCGTAGAGCAGGCCGTTTTCAAACTTCGGCGTCCACGGCCCCAGGTCGTTGCGCCAGCCGTTGAACTCGGGTTGCTTGTCGAGGTGGCCATACAGCAGCACGGTGTCGCCCGTGCCACTGCCACTGCCAGCGCCGGCACGCGTGGCCGGTACGTCAAAAAAGATCACCGGCGTGCGCCCGGGCAGGCGAATCACCTCCAACGTTAGCCCGGCCACGCGGCGGCTTTCCACCCAGGCCGCGGCATCGACCAGCACGCGCTCGATGTGGCCGTGGGCCTGCCAATCAGCATCAAACATCGGGCTCTTGGCGGGGATGCCGATGTAATGCGTCAAGGCCGGCACGATTTGCTCGTCCCACTGGCGCGCGCTGTGGCGGGCCAGGGCCTGGGCTTCATCGGGTTGCACGGGCAGGTTGGGGTCGCGGGCGTTCATGGGGGCCTTTCGGTAGGGGTTGGGGCGAGCTTGTCAGCGCGGCAGCAGGGCGTCAAGCCCGCGGCACAACGCGGTGAGCACGGCGTCGCGTTCGGGCTCGTTGAAGATCTCATGGAACAGGCCGTGCCAGGGCCGGGCGCGCAGCAGCTCGCGCGGCGCCGCCGCGGCAAACTCAACGCTGCCGGCCGGGGCCACGCAACGGTCGGCGCCGGCCCACATCAGCAAGGTGGGTGTCTTCCAGTGCGGCGCCAGGGCGCGCGCATGGGCGCCGGCGTCGATGATGAAGCGCGCCAGGCGCGGCGTGATGCGGCTGTGCACCAGCGGGTCGGCCTGGTAGGCGGCCACCACCGCGGCGTCGTGCGACAGCCAGGCCGGCTTCAGGCCATTGCCCGCCGCCAGGTGGGGTGCAAAGCGCAGGCCGAATGCGAGCAGCGCGCGCTGCGCCGCGCTCATGCTCACGGCCAGGGCGGGCGAAGACAGCACCAGCGCATCCACCTCGCGCTGCCACAGCGCCGGCGCGCTGCTCAAGCCTTCGGCCACGAAGCGCGCCGCCACCGCGCCGCCCATGCTGTGGCCCAGCAGCACCAGCGGGCCGGCGTCACGCAAGGCGTCGATGGCCAGGGCCAGGTCGAGCAGCAGGCTTTCAGGCAGCGGCAGCGCGCCGCGCGGCCCCGGGCTGGCGCCGTGGCCACGCTGGTCGTAGGCCACCACGCGCCAGCCGGCCGCGTTCAAGCGCGCCGCCAAGTGCGCATAGCGGCCCGCATGCTCACCCAGACCGTGCACCAGCAGCACGGTGCCGCGCGGGCGCGCCACGGGCCATTCAAAGGCCTGCAATTCGAGTCCGTCATGCCCCTTGAAACTGCTCATGGTTTACGGCGATAAATGAAGTGATAGACCAACCCCACCAGCACGCTGCCGCCCACCAGGTTGCCCGGGATCACCCACAGCAGGTTGTGGCCGAAGCCGGCCCAGGTGACGGCGCTGGCAATGGTGGAGTCAATAGCCGGGTCGATGGCCACCACACCCTGCGCCTTGAGCAACAGTGCCAGCGGGAACAGGTACATGTTGGCGATGCTGTGCTCGAAGCCCGCCGCCACGAAGGCGGCCACCGGCGGCACCACGGCCACGGCCTTGTCCACCACGCTGCGCGCGGCCAGGCTCATCCACACCGCCATGCACACCAGCACGTTGCACAGCACGCCCTTGAAGAACGCCTCGGTGGGCGACAGCGTGGCCTTGGCCGCGGCCAGCTCCAGCACCTTCAGCGCCACGCGGCCACCGTTCATCTGCGCATGGCCGGAAAGAAAAACCAGCAGCGCCAAGCCTGCCGCGCCCACCAAGTTGGCGGCGCACACCACGCCCCAATTGCGCAGCAGCTCAAACAGCGTGATGCGGCCATCGGCATAGGCCATGGCCAGCAGGTTGTTGCCGGTGAACAGCTCGGCGCCGGCCACCACCACCAACAGCAGGCCCAGCGAAAACACCAGGCCGCCGAGCAAGCGGCTGGCCGCGAAACCCAGGCTCGCGTCGCTGGCCACCAGCAGGTTGAACAGCATGCCCAGGCCGATGAAGGCGCCGGCCAGCATGCCCAGCAGCGCCATGGTGGCCAAGGGCATGCGCGCCTTGGCCACGCCGATGTCTTCAACACGTTGCGCGATTTCGCGCGGCGAATAGGCATCGAAGCCGAAGCGCTCGTCGGGCCGCGGCGCCAACGCAGGTTCGGGGGTGGCGGGCTCGGGCATGGCGGGGCAGTTTATGCTCGTGCCGCACTCCCAATCACGCCTGCCTCACGCCACAGGAAGCCCGCCATGAATGAGTTCTTTGCGCTCAGCAGCCAAGCCGGCATTGCCCACCTGCAACTCAACCGCCCCGAGCGTTTCAACACCATGGCGCCGGCCTTCTTCCCGGCCGTGCGCGATGCCATCAACGAACTCAGCGATGCCGGCGCCACGCGCGTGCTGGTCATCTCGTCCACCGGCAAGCATTTCTCGGCCGGGATGGCGCTCGATGTATTCGGCGCCGATGCCGCGGCCCTGGTCACCGCCAACGCGCGCCAGCGCCTGGCCTTTCAAGACCATTTGCGCCGGCTGATGGCCTGCTTCGATGCGGTGGAAGCCGCGCGCTTCCCGGTGATTGCCGCCATCCAGGGCGGCTGCGTGGGCGGCGGGCTGGATCTGGCCTGTAGTTGCGACATCCGCGTGTGCAGCGCCGATTCCTTCTTCACGCTGCAAGAAATCAACATCGGCATGGCCGCTGATTTGGGCGTGCTGCAACGCCTGCCCAAGCTGGTGCCGCAAGGCCTGGCGCGCGAAATGGCTTATTGCGGCGAGCGCATTGACGCGCAGCGTGCCTTGGCCGGTGGCTTGGTGAATACCGTGCTGCCGGATGCGAGCGCGCTGTTGGCGCACGCCATGAAACTGGCCGCCAGCATCGCCGGCAAATCACCCCTGGCCATCGCCGGCAGCAAGCGCACGATCAACTATGCGCGCGACCACAGCACGGCCGAAGCCTTGGAGCAAATGACGCTGCTGCAAAGCGCCATCTTCGACATCGACGAAATGGGCCGCGCCATTGCCGGCTGGAAGGCCAAAGCGGCGGCGCAGTTTGATGACTTGAGTGTGATTGCCAACCCTTGAGGGCCGGGTTCAGCGCGAGCCCGACAGGGCTGCGGCGGCTTCGTTCATCAGCCGCGCCAAGGCCAGGTCGAATTCGGTGACGCGGTGTTCTGATTCCCAACTTGAAAGCCGCACCGTGACCCGGTTGAACACGTTGCACCAATCGGGGTGGTGGTTCAGCGCCGTGCACTGCGCGGCCACGCTTTGCATGAAGGCCATGGCTTGCTCGAAGGTGGTGAAGATGTAGGTTTTGGTCAGGCTGGTGGGGCCGGTGTCGGCTGCGCCTTCCAGTTGCCAGCCGGCGTGGGCTTCTTGCTGAATGGCCGCAGTCAGCGCATCTGCGCTCAAGGCTTGGCGTGACAGGGTTGTGGGCATGGTTTGGCTTTCTTCAGCGCTCGGTTTTTGAACGGTGCGCTGCGCGCCTTGTCAGGGTGCCGGGGTCGATGGGGCAACACGCACCAGGCGCAAACCCAAGTTGCGGTTGCGCAGGCTAAAGGCGCGCCTGCCGCGACAGGTGGCGCGGCAATGTGGCCCGGTGAAGTTCCAGCCGCCGCCGCGTACCGCCCGCGGAAGGCCGTCATCCGAGACTTGGCCTTGCAGTGCGGCCAGGTCATGCCCTTCGGCTCTGTATGCGCTGGCCGTCCATTCCCAGACATTTCCTGCCGCGTCGCACAACGGTCCCGGCGCGTCACCTGCCGGAAACACGGCCACCGGGCTGGTGCAGCGCAGGCGCGTGTCTTCATGGTTGGCGCGTTCGGGGGTGATGTCAGCGTAGCCCCAGGGCCAAGGCCGGGCTTCAATGCCGCGGGCGGCAGCTTCCCACTCGGCTTCAGTAGGCAGGCGCACGCCGCGGCCAGTTTGGGCGCTCAGCCAGCGGCAATAGGCCTGGGCCTCGACCAAGCAAATGCCCACCACGGGCTGGACAGGGTGCCTGTAGAGGCCATCGTGTGCATACAGCGGTTCGGTGGCCACCTTGGCACTGAACTGCTCGTCAAGCCACTGCCTAGCATCCTCTTCGCACCATTCGATGCATTGCTCCAGGTTTTTCATGACAGTCGGGGTTAGACCGGCGAACAAGTCTTCGTCGAATGCGACTTGGCCACGCTCGCGCAGCGCTTGCAGGCGCGGTCGCCACCATGCCACTTCGCCCTCCATCGGCCAGCCTTCGCGCAGCCACTGGCGCGCTTGTTCGCCCACCCACCACTGCTCGTCTTGGTAGCCGCCCGCTTCCACAAAACACTGGTACTCGGCATTGGTCACCGGCGCGAACGCCATTTCAAAGGCTTGCAGCGGCACGGGCGTGAGCGGGCGTTCGTCTTCATGGCCATCCAGGCTGCCGATGGTGTAGATGCCGGCTTCAATGCGCACCCAGTGTTTGTCGTTCGGCCAGCGATAGCGCACACCGGTTTGCGATTCGTCATAACGCGGATCCCCCAATTCGCCGAGCGCGCGGGCGGCCTCGATGCGCAAGCGCACATCGGTGGCCGGGTCGCGGCTGCGTTCGAGCAGGCGGGCCTGCAATTGCACCAGCAGCTCGGGCGTGATGTTGGCCAGGCAGCCCAGCGCGGCGCGCGCGGCCAAGGGCAGGTTTACGGCCATCACGCTGCGCAGCAAGGCACTGGGTGCCGGCGCCAACTGTGCCGCCATCTTGATGGTTTCTTCCCAGGGTGAGACACCCGGGCCGGGCAGCGGGTCGAGCAGACCCATGCCAGCCTTGACCCGCGCCAGATCTTCCAACTCAGGCGCGCTCACATCAGGCAAGGTTTCGTCAGCCTTGCTCAGTGCGCGCGCGGCAAAGAATTCTTGCCAGAGCTGGTGGCTGAAGCGGACCTGGCCGCTCAGTTCAGTCTCAGTCACGCCAAGGTCTTTGGCCGCTTGCAACCATTCAGGTAAGCCTGCGGGGTTGCTCGAGTTCAGACTGACCTGGTCTTCATCCACCGACACGGCCGCGCCCAGGCGCTGCATGGCCAGGCCTTGTGCATCGAGCCCGCGCACCAGCCCGCCCCTGGCGGGCAGCGCGAGCAAATGGCTGCGCCAATGCGTTTCATCAAGCAGTTGCCGCGCATCGTGCGCAGGCAGCAAGCCCGGCGCATTCAAGCGGCCCTGGCCATGCTCGCGGCGCAGCCGCAACCAGGCCAGGCCGCTGAAGAGTTCAGCCCGGTGGCGCGCGGCGCGGCCCAGGCTTTCATACAGCTCGCATTGCGCGGCCAGGTTCAGCGGCAGGCGTGAAAACGCCAGCAGCGAGGCATCGGCTGCAAGCACGGGCCACAGCGCGTTGCTTTCGCCCAGGCGCAACGCGCAGTACGCCATCACCTGATCTGGGCTCCATTCCTGCAAGCTGGCTTGCTGCACCTTGAAATGGTCAGCCGGGCGGGCCAGGCTGTAGCTCAGGTCTTGCTCGCGCACGCTGAACACCGGCGCTTCCATCAGGGCCTGCTGGCCAAAGGCCCAGAGTGAAAAGCGTTGCACCACTTCGCCGCGCGGCGTGCCGTCCACGCTGGGTAATTCGTTCAGGCCATCGAGCAAGTAGCGCACGCGGCCCAGGCGTTCGGGCTGCGCCGCAGCCGGCCAGTTTGGGTACAGCGCGGTGAAGCGTTGTGCTAACCATTCACGCGGCGCGGCGCTGCCGGGGGTGTATTCACTCAGGCGTTGCCAGATGCAGATTTCTTCAGGCACCTGGCCCACATGCAGCGCCCGCAGCGCCGCCACTGCCTGCGTGAATTCATGGTGCTGCAGCAAGGTGGATTTGCCACAGCCCGGGCTGCCCTTGAGCAGCCAGCCGCCGGCGTCAACCACCTGCGCCAGCAGCTCGGGCAGCGAGTGGTAGCGCGTGGGCGTGAAGCGCTGTTCGGGGCTTAGCGGGCCGTGGTCGGTGATCAAGTCGAGGTTGACGAAAGCCTGCGTCACGCCGCGGTGCAACCAGTGCGCGTGGCGGTGCAGCAAGTAGCCCTTGAGGCCGCGCACGGCCTTGGCGTTGAGGGCCAGTTCACGCAGGGTCTCGGGCGGGGGCGGTGGGCCCTGTTCGAGCAGGTGTTTGTAGAGTTGTTCTTGGGCGTCGTTGAGGGTCTCTTCCACTGCGGCGCGAGCCGCTGGCGCCGTGATGGGGCAGTGCGTTTGCAATGACGCCACCAGTTGCCGCGCAGCCAAGGCGGGGTCGTCATGCCAGCGCGCCACGGTGTCATCCAGCGCAACGGCTTTGACATCGGCCTTGGCTTCCATGTGCGCCACGAACAGCAGGGTCGGCGTGCGCTGCCGCGCCGCAAAGGCCAGGCGCTTGGGCCATTCGCTGCCCATGGCCAGACGGGTGGCGCAGATCACCACCGGCGCGCCAGCCGCCAGCAGGTTGGAGGCCTGCTCGGTGAGTGATTCTCCGACCAGCACCGTGCCCAGGTGCAGCGGCTCATAGCCAGCGTCTTGCAGTGGCCGCGCTACTTGCGTGGCGAGTGCTGCGTCGTCTTCATCATGAGCAATGACAATCTGGCGGTTCATGGCGTCACCGAATGGCGCGCAACAACGCCGCCAAACCGCAGTCCCAATCGGACACCATGTCCGCGCATTTGATATCCGCCAACAGTGCCGGCCGTTCACGGCCGGTGAGGAACACCGGCAGGACCTTCACGCCCTTGCCAGCGAGCTGGCGCGACAGCGCGGACATCCATTCGCGGTTGAGCCAGTCTGAGCTACCCGATGCTGACAAGCACAGCGCCAGGTAGCTGGCGCCTTGCAGGCCGGCTTCAACCCGCGCCACGATGGAGTCACCCACGCCGATATCCCATTCAGCAAAGAACACCGCGTGGCCGGCATCACGCACCGCCTGCGCCAGGCGTTCTGCGGGCGCCACATCGGCGCCGCGATAACTGATGAAAACACTCGCCAAGATCGCCCCCTATTAAACGGCCTGGTTCGGTTCACACCCAATTCTCAGTGACCAAGCCCGGCACGCGCTTGAACTCTTTCAAGTTGTTGGTCACCACCACCAGTCCTTCGCTGCGGGCCGGGCGCGAAACCCGGCTGCAAGCTCGCGCCCACTCAAGCCCGCTCGAACTTGAACACCGCCACACTGGCCAGCCAATTCGGCAGCGTGCGCACCGTGCGCCCGTCTTGCAGGCCGAAGCTGTCGATCACGCGCAGGCCGTTCTTGCGCGCCAGCACTTCAAAGTCAGCATGCGTGCCAACGCGGATGTTGGGCGTGTCGTACCACTGGTAGGGCAGGGTCTTGGTCACCGGCATGCGCCCGCGCAGCACGGCCAGGCGGTTTGGCCAATGCGCAAAGTTGGGGAAGCTGACGATGCCGATGCGGCCCACCCGCGACGTTTGCTGCAGCTTGCGTTCGGTGTTCTTCAGGTGCTGCAAGGTGTCGAGTTGCAGCACCACATCGAAGCTCTTGTCTTCAAACAGCGCCAGCCCGTCTTCCAGGTTGAGCTGCACCGCGTTCACGCCGCGCTGCACGCACTGCAGCAGGTTGCCGTCGTCTATCTCCACGCCGTAGCCGGTGCAGCCGCGTGTTTGCTGCAAATGCGCCAGCAGCTCGCCGCTGCCGCAACCCAGGTCGAGCACGCGCGCGCCTTGGGGCACGAGCGCAGCAATCGCTTCGAGATCGCTCTTGTCGCTCATGGTGCCCCCCGCGCGCCGGGTACGCCGCGCGACCTCCCGTGGGGGTGCGGGCCGGCTTGGGGCGGCCCGGCGCTCGGCCCGCTTGCTGTCTCAGCGGCAATGCGCTCGAAGTAAGCCCGCAGTACGCCGTGATAGCGCGGGTCATCCAGCAAGAACGCATCGTGGCCATGCGGCGCGTCGATCTCGGCGTAGCTCACGTCAATCTTCTGATCGACCAGCGCCTTGAGCAATTCACGCGAGCGCGCCGGCGCGAAGCGCCAGTCGGTGCTGAAGCTCACCAGCAGAAAGCGGTTGGTGCGCGCCGGCGCGAAGGCAGCGGCTAGATCGCCGCCATGTTCGCGCGCCGGGTCGAAGTAGTCGAGCGCGCGGGTGATGAGCAAGTAGGTGTTGGCGTCGAAGTAGTCGCTGAACTTTTCGCCCTGGTGGCGCAGGTAGCTTTCGATCTGGAAGTCGACTTGTTGGGTGCTGTAGTTCAACTCGGCGTTGCGCATCTCGCGGCCAAACTTCTCTTCCATCGAGTCGTCAGAGAGATAGGTGATGTGGCCGATCATGCGTGCCACGCGCAGGCCCTGGCGCGGGATCACGCCGCGCGCGGCGTAGTGGCCGCCGTGGAATTCGGGGTCGCCGATGATTGCGCGGCGCGCCACTTCGTTGAACGCCAGGTTTTGTGCCGAGAGATTCGGTGCCGTGGCCACCGCGATGCAGTGGCGCAGGCGCTGCGGGAAGCGCAGCGTCCAGGCCAGCGCTTGCATGCCGCCCAGGCTGCCGCCGATCACGGCCGCCAATTGCTCGATGCCTAACGATTCAATGAGCCGCGCTTGCGTATCGACCCAGTCTTCCACCGTCACCACCGGAAAGTCGGCGCCATAGGGCTGGCCGCTGGCCGGGTTGGTGCTGGCCGGCCCGGTGGAGCCGAAGCACGAGCCCGGGTTGTTGACGCCGATGACGAAGAAAACATCCGTGTCCAGCGGCTTGCCCGGGCCGATCAGGTTGTCCCACCAGCCTTCGCTCTTGTCCAGGCCCGCGTACGTGCCGGCCACATGGTGGCTGGCGTTCAGCGCGTGGCACACCAGCACGGCGTTGCTGCGCGCGGCGTTCAGCCTGCCGTAGGTTTCATAGACCAGCGTGTAGTCGCGCAGCTCGGCCCCGCTCTTGAGCGGCAGCGGCGCGCTGAAGTGCATGTTCTGGGGGGTGACGTTGCCGACCGATGCCATGGAATCAGGAAATGAAAAACCCGGTGTTGCGCTTCACAGGCAGACACCGGGTGCAGGCTGTTTAGCGGCATTTTTAGAGCGCCCGCAATCGGGGACAAATCGGCGCTGAAGGGGCGGCAGTATAGCCAGCAGCGCCGCGCCCGCGGCAGATTCGCCCGGTGTTTGCCGGCCAGTTCCGGCGCCTGGCGCGGCGCGCCGTCACTACGATCGCCCAGCCCCGGTTGCTGCTGGCCGCGCGGCCCAATGGAGAGCCCATGCAAGCCTGGCTGAACAAGCTCAACAACCACTTTCCCCTGCGCTACAGCGTGTGGCTGCTGTGCGGCCTGGGCGCGCTGGTGTGCGCTGCGCTGTGGCACTGGGCCGATGTGGGCGTTGCACCCTTCGCCGCCTTTGCCGCACTGGCCGGCCTGGGCCTGCGCGACACCTTGCAAAGCAAGCACTCGGTGCTGCGCAACTACCCGGTGATCGGCCACATCCGCTACTTGCTCGAATTCATCCGCCCCGAGTTGCGCCAGTACTTCCTGGAAAGCGACAACGAAGCCGCGCCGTTTTCGCGCCAGCAGCGTTCGCTGATCTACCAACGCGCCAAGGGCGCGCCCGACAAACGGCCCTTCGGCACCCAGCTCGATGTGCATGCCCAGGGCTACGAGTGGATCAACCACTCCATGGTGCCCACGCAACTGGCCAGCCATGACTTTCGCGTCACCATCGGGCCCGACTGCGCCCAGCCCTACTCGGCCAGCATCTTCAACATTTCGGCCATGAGCTTCGGTGCACTCAGCGCCAACGCCGTGCTGGCGTTGAACGCCGGTGCCAGGCGCGGCGGATTTGCGCACGACACCGGTGAAGGCTCGATCAGCCAACACCACCGCGTGCACGGCGGCGACTTGATCTGGGAGATCGGCTCGGGCTACTTCGGTTGCCGCAACGACGACGGCAGTTTCAACGCCGAGCGTTTTGCCGCCGCGGCCAACGAGCCGCAGGTGAAGATGATCGAGCTCAAGCTCAGTCAGGGCGCCAAGCCCGGCCACGGCGGGGTGCTGCCCGGGCCAAAAGTAACGATCGAGATCGCCAGTGCGCGCGGCGTGCCCGTCGGGGTGGACTGCATCAGCCCGGCGCGCCACAGCGCGTTCAGCACGCCGCTGGAGTTGATGCACTTCATCAAGCGGCTGCGCGAGCTGTCGCGCGGCAAGCCGGTGGGCTTCAAGCTGTGCATCGGCCACCCGTGGGAGTGGTTTGCCCTGTGCAAGGCAATGTTAGAAACCGGCATCACGCCAGACTTCATCGTGGTTGATGGCGGCGAGGGCGGGACCGGCGCGGCACCATTGGAGTTCACCGACCATGTCGGCGCGCCGTTGCAAGAAGGCCTGCTGCTGGTGCACAACACGCTGGTCGGGTTGAACCTGCGCCACCGCATCCGTATCGGCTGTGCCGGCAAGGTGACCAGTGCGTTCGATCTGGCGCGTGCCCTGGCGCTGGGCGCCGACTGGTGCAATGCCGCACGCGGCTTCATGTTTGCGCTGGGTTGCATCCAGGCCCAGCATTGCCACACCGGCGCCTGCCCCACTGGCGTGACCACGCAAGACCCGTTGCGCCAGCGCGCGCTGATCGTGCCCGACAAGGCCGAGCGGGTGTACCGCTTTCACCTCAACACGCTGCAAGCGCTGAAGGAACTGGTGCAGGCCGCGGGGCTGGAACACCCGGGGCAACTGAGTGCCGCGCACATCGTGCGCCGCGCCGCTGACCATGATGTGCGGCTGCTGTCCAACTTGCTGCCGTTCGTGCCGCCCGGCGCCTTGCTTGGCGCCGCGCAGGGCAGCGTGCCCTGGCCGCACGCGGTGTACAGCACCTACTGGCCGCTGGCCCGGGCCGACAGCTTTGCGCCGCTGGCCGCAGCGGCCGGCGCGGCGCCGAGCGAACGGCGTGACTTGCGCACGCCGCAAGCCGAGCCGGCCTGAGCCGCGCCACATTGGCGTGACACGCATCACGCGGTTACCCCGGCCGGCCCCGAGGCGCGGGGTGGGCAGGCCGCGGCGGCGCTTCACACAATGACCCATCGTTCAAGACCCCTGGCCAACCATGAACCACACTGTTTTGCTGTGCCGCCGCCGCGCCGACCTGGAACGCCTGCATGACCTGGCCGTGGCCAGTGGGCTCGCCGTGGTGGGCCTGGCGCAGACCGCGGACGCTGCGCGCGACATGGTGCTCAACCGCCGCCCCAACTTGCTGCTCTGCGAGCCGCAGATTGCCCAGGGCAGCACTCTGGCCCTGGTGCGTGAGTTACGCGAGGCCGGCGAGAAGCTGAACATCCTGGTCGATGCGCGCAGCGAAGTGCGCCCGCAGGTCTTGTGGGACTTGCTGTGCGCCGGTGCCGACAGTTGCTGGACACCCGACGCCCAGGCCACCCTGGCGCAGGCCAGCGCCCAGGTGCTGCAAGGCGGGGCCAGCCTGTCGCAGGCCCTGGCGCGGCGCGTGCTGGATCACTTTCACCCGCGTGGCGGCCCGGCCAGCGTGTTTGACGAGATGCGCAGCCCCTTGGCGCTGAGCCGCGCCGAGCGCGACCTGCTGGTGTTGCTGGCCCAGGGCGAGCGCCTGGACGCCATTGCGCAGGCGCAAGCGCTGCGGCCGTTGGGCCTGGCGCAGCGCGTGCGCGCCATCCACGCCAAGTTGCGCTGGGCTGCCAGCAGCAACGCGCTGTCGCTGGCCGCCTGAGGGCGGCCCTTCAGGCGCTGGGCGGCGCCGTTTCGGCGAAGCCGGGCCGGGCGTTCAGGCGCTCGTGCAGGCGGGCCAGGTTGGGGTGGCGCTCGCGCCAATTCAGGCTGGCGAAACGAAAGTCGAGATAGCCCAGGGCGCAGCCCACGGCAATGTCGGCCAGGGTCAGGTGGTGGCCCATGCACCAGGTTTTTTCGCCCAGGCCCTGGCTCATGGCTTGCAGGCTGGCATCCACCTTCGTCATCTGCCGGTCGACCCAGGCCTGCGAGCGTTGCGCCGCGCTGCGCCCGACCCAGGTTTGCTCCAGGCGCGCCTGGAGCAGGGCATCGAGCGTGCCGTCGGCCAGCGCTTCCCAGGTCTTGACTTCGACGCGCTCGCGCCCACTGGCCGGAATGAGTTTGCCCACCGGCGAAAGCGTGTCGAGGTAGTCAACGATCACGCGCGAATCGAACACCACTTCGCCGCCTTCCATGATCAGGCACGGCACCTTGCCCAGCGGGTTGTTCTTCAGGATCGCGTCGCTGCTCCACACGTCTTCCAGCACGAGCTGGAAGTCGAGCTTCTTCTCGGCCATGACGATGCGCACTTTGCGCACATAGGGGCTGGTGAGGGCGCCGATGAGTTTCATTGTTTGAGCAGTGTCGACGAGTGCGGGGGTTCGAACCATTCTATCGAGGCACTTTCGGGTCACAGCCCAGGCGAACGTGGGGGTGCCGCGGGCCCAACCCTCAGGCCAAGAGGCGGCTTGACACTGGCCGCCTAAAATTCCCCGCTTTCGCTTCCTCGGAGTGCACGCTGAGTGCGCCGCGCCTGCATGACCGATTCCCCCCTTCTGGCCTTGTCGCCACTGGACGGCCGCTACGCCGCCAAGCTGGCAGCCCTGCGGCCCTTGCTCAGTGAATTTGGCTTGTTGCGTTGCCGCGTGCGGGTCGAGGTGGAATGGTTCATCGCCTTGTCGCAGGCCGGCTTGGCCGAGTTCAAGCCGCTGGCGCGCGGCGCCGCGGCCCGCTTGCGCGGCTGGGCCAGTCAGTTCAGCGTGGCCGATGCGCAGGCCATCAAGACCATCGAGCAGCGCACCAACCATGACGTGAAGGCGGTGGAGTACTGGCTCAAGCAGAAGCTGGCGGCCCAGGCCGATCTGCCCGAACTAGGCGCCGCCGCCGAGTTCGTTCACTTCGCCTGCACCAGCGAAGACATCAACAACGTCAGCCATGCCTTGATGCTGCGCAGCGCGCGCGACGAGGTGCTGCTGCCGGCGCTGGACGCCCTGTGCACCCACCTGGCCGGCGTGGCCCACGCCCTGGCCGCGCAGCCGATGCTGGCGCGCACCCACGGCCAGACGGCCAGCCCCACCACCGTGGGCAAGGAAGTGGCCAACGTGGTGGCGCGGCTGCGCCTGGCGCGCGGTTCGATCGCCGCGGTGCCGCTGCGCGCCAAGATGAACGGCGCGGTGGGCAACTACAACGCGCACCTGGCCGCCTACCCGGGCGTGGACTGGCCGCGTTTGAGCCGCCAGGTGGTGCAAAAACGCCTCGGCCTGGTGCTCAACGACTTCACCATCCAGATCGAGCCGCACGACTACATGGCCGAACTGTTCGACGCGATTGCGCGGGCCAACACCATCCTCATCGACTGGGCGCGTGACGTCTGGGGCTATGTCTCGTTCGGTTACTTCACGCAGGCGCTGAAGGCCGGCGAAGTGGGCTCCAGCACCATGCCGCACAAGGTGAACCCGATCGACTTTGAAAACGCCGAAGGCAACCTCGGCCTGGCCAATGCGCTGCTCAGCCACATGAGCCACAAGCTGCCGATCTCGCGCTTCCAGCGCGACCTGAGCGACAGTACCGTGCTGCGCAACATGGGTGTGGCGCTGGGCTACACCGTGCTCGGGCTCGATGCGCTGCTGCGCGGCCAGCACAAGCTGCAAGTCAACACCGCGGCGCTGCATGCCGACCTCGACGCCGCCTGGGAAGTGCTGGCTGAGCCGGTGCAAACCGTGATGCGCCGCCACGGCCTGCCCGACCCGTATGCACAGCTCAAGGCGCTGACGCGCGGCAAGCCCATCACCAAGGCGGCGCTGCAACGCTTCATCGCCAGGCTGCCGCTGCCGCCAGCCGAGATCAAACGCCTGCTGGCGCTGACGCCGGCCACCTACACCGGCAACGCGGCAGCCCAGGCGCGGCGCATCTGAAACGTTAATCACCCTGGCCACGAGAGCTTGACTTGAACTTCACCGCCGCCTTGCTGGCCGCCGAACGGCGCCATGAATCGATGCTCTGCGTGGGGCTGGACCCGGAGCCGGCGCGCTTCCCGGCGGCGTGGCGCGGCGACCCCGCGCGCATCTTCGACTTCTGTGCCGCCATTGTTGACGCCACCAAAGACCTGGTGCTGGCGTTCAAGCCGCAGATCGCCTACTTCGCCGCGCATCGCGCCGAAGACCAGCTCGAACGGCTGATGGCTTACCTGCGCCGCATCGCGCCCGATGTGCCGGTGATTCTGGATGCCAAGCGCGGCGACATCGGCGCCACGGCCGAGCAGTACGCGCGCGAGGCCTTCGTGCGCTACCAGGCCGACGCGGTGACGCTGTCGCCCTACATGGGGTTCGATTCCATCGAGCCCTACCTGCGCCATGCCGGCAAGGGCTTGATCTTGCTGTGCCGCACCTCCAACCCCGGCGGCGCCGACCTACAAGGCCAGGCGCTGGCCGGTGGCGAACTGTTGTACGAGCACGTGGCGCGGCTGGCCGCGGGGGAGTGGAACCGCACCGGCCAGATCGGCTTGGTGGTGGGCGCCACCTACCCGCAAGAACTGGCCCGGGTGCGCGAGCTGGCGCCCACGCTGCCGCTGTTGATACCGGGCATCGGCGCCCAGGGCGGGGATGCGCGAGCCGCGGTGCGCGCCGGCTGGCGCGGCACGGCCGCGGCCACCTCGGCGCCGGTGATCGTGAGTTCTTCGCGCGCCGTGTTGTACGCCTCGGCCGGTGAAGACTTTGCCGCCGCGGCGCGGCGCGCGGCGCAGGCCACGCGCGCGCAGCTCAATGCAGCCTTGCGCGCCTGATCTAACCGCGGCATGACCGATTTCCAGGCCACCCAACCCCAGGGCCTGCACGAGCGCCCCGTGCCCGTGCCCCCCCCTGCGCCGCGCGCCCTGGCCGCGGCGCCTGCAAGCAGGGGGGCGGCCAGTGAAGGCGCGCGCAGCCGCATCGCCCGCCACTTTTTCGCCACGGCCGCGCTGGTGTCGCTGCTGGCCGCGGCGATCTTTGGTCTGGTCACGCCCGAGTTGTCCGATGCTCGGCGCGCGGCCTTGGTGGGTGCCTTTCTGGCGTTGACGCTGATTTGCGGCGTGGCGATGCAATGGTGCGGCCAGCAGCCGCAGCGCTGGGTGGCCGCGGTGGCGGCGGCGGCGATCCTGGTGATCGGGCTGGCCAGCGCGTTGCTCGGCTGGGGGTTGGTGGCGCCGGGCATCGGCTTTTTTGCGCTGCTCGTGTGCATCACCGGCGCGGTGTCACGCCGCGGGTTGGGCCTGGCCGTGGCGTTGTGGGCCGCCGCCGGGGTGGCGGCGCTGGCCCTGGCGCATCAACAAGAGTGGCTGCCTCAAAGCCTGCCCGGCCTGCCCGGCCTGCACGGTTCGGCGCTGTGGCTGCGCGCGCTGATCCAATGGCTGTTGATCGCCGCCGGCCTGGTGGGCGGGTTGATGATCGGTCAGGTTGTGGAACGCCAGGTCGCCGATGCCGATGAGCGCGAGGCGCGCTTTCGCGGCCTGCTGGCCATTGCCGCCGACGCCTATTGGGAGATCGACGAGCACTACCGGCTGACCACGCTGGCGCCCGATCGGCGCGCGCAAGACGCCCAGGCCGTGCCGTTGCGCGGCCTGGGCGAGCTGCCGTGGGAGCTGCCGCACGTGGGCATCGAGGCTGAGGCGCTCGATTTGCTGCAAGCCCAACTCGGCCAGCGCGAGCCTTTCCGCGACCTGCCCGTGCGCTGGCGCGGTGTTGACGGCGCCTGGCGGCACTACATGGTCAGCGGCGAGCCGCGGCGCAGCGCGCGCGGGCAGTTCGTGGGTTACTGGGGCGTGGCGCGCGATGTGAGCGCGCAGGTGGCGGCCAACGAAGCCCTGGTGGCCACCGAACTGCGTTACCAGGAGCTGTTTGCCCGCATCCCCACGCCGCTGGTGCTGCACCGCGGCCAAAGCGTGCTCGACGCCAACCCCAGCGCGGTGGCGCTGTTCGGCTACCCCGACCTGCAAAGCATGATCGGGCAAGACCTGTTGGGTGCTTATGAAGGCGGCGAATCGCGCGAACGGGCGCGGCTGCGCATTGCCGAACTCGAAGCCCTGCCGGCCGGGCGCGCGCTGCCGGTGGTTGAGTACCGCCTGATCGGCCAGGGCGGGCGGCGCGTGGTGGTGCGGGCCACCGGCGTGCGCGTTGATGCCGATGGCCGCCCGGCCATCCTGTCGATCTATGTGGATGACACCGAGCGCAAGGCGGCCGAAGACGCGGTGCGCCGCTCCGAGGCCATGCTGGCGCACCTGGTGGCCACCAGCCCCGACCTCATCACCCTGAGCGAGCTGGGCAGCGGGCGCACCACCATGGTCAACCACGCCTTCGAGCGGCTGAGCGGCTATGCCGCGGCCGAAGCGGTGGGCCGCACGGCCGAAGAGCTTGGCCTGTGGCACGTGGCGCAAGACCGCCAGCGTTTTCTGGAAATGATCGAACACCAGGGCAAGGTGCTGGACATGCCGACCCACTTTGCCACCCGATCGGGCCGCGCCGTGCCGGTGCTGGTGTCGGGCGCGCGCTTTGCGATGGACCGGCGCGAGTACCTGGTGATCAATGCGCGCGATGTCTCGCAGGTCGAGCGCGCCCGGCTGGAGCGCGAGGCGATCCTGGACAACGCCTCGGTGGGCATCGCCGTCACGCGCGAGCAGAGCTTCGTGCTGGCCAACCCGCGCTTCGAGCAAATGTTCGGTTGGGCCAAGGGCGGCCTGCTGGGCCAGCCCGGGCGGGCGATCTGGGCCAGCGACGACGACTACTTTGCCGTGGGCCTGGAGATCGGCCCGCAGCTTGCGCGCGGCGAATCGGCCGAGTTCGAGCGCCGTTGCCGGCGCATGGACGGCAGCACCTTTTTGGCCCGCGTGGCCGCGCGCGCCATCGACCCCAGCCACCCGGCCAAGGGCGGCACGATCTGGATCGTCGACGACGTGACCGAGGCGCGCCAGGTCGAGCAAGCGCTGGCCCGCGCCTGCGATGAAGCCGAGGCCGCCAACCGCGCCAAGAGCGCGTTCCTGGCCAACACCAGCCACGAATTGCGCACGCCGCTGAACGGCCTGCTGGGCCTGGCCCGTCTGGCCAGCGCGCCGGGCGTGGACGAGGCGCGGCGCACACAGTACCTGGAACAGATCACCGAAAGCGCGCAGTCGCTGTCGGCCATCATTTCCGACATCCTCGACCTGTCAAAAATCGAGGCCGGCAAGTTCGAGTTGGAGAACTCGGCTTTCGACCTGGGCGAGCTGCTGCGCGGCCTGCACCGCGCCTACTGCACGCTGGCCGAGCCGCGCGAGCTGGAGTTCAAGCTCGAACCCGGCCTCGGCGTGGCTGCGCGCGTGATGGGCGACCAGTTGCGGCTGCGCCAGATCCTCAGCAACTTTCTGGGCAACGCCATCAAGTTCACCGCCCGCGGCCAGGTGCGGCTGGCCGCGCGCCGCCTGTCGGCACAGCGTGTGTTGTTCGAGGTGCACGACACCGGCCCGGGCATTGACGACGCCACGCAAGCCAGGCTGTTCCAGCCCTTCACGCAGGCTGATCAATCCACCACGCGGCGCTTTGGCGGCACCGGCCTGGGCCTGTCGATCTGCCGCGAGCTGGCCGGCATGATGGGCGGCGAGGTCGGCGTCATCAGCCAGCCTGGCGCGGGCAGTTGCTTCTGGTGCGAACTGCCGCTGCCGCTGGCGCAGGCGGCCGCGGTGGATGCGCTGGCCGCCGCCGCGGTGCAGGCCGACCTGACGGGCAAGCGCGTGCTGATGGTCGAAGACAACGCCGTCAACATGCTGATCGGCGTGGCTTTGCTCGAACAATGGGGCGTGCTGGTCACGCAGGCCAGCGACGGCCAGGGTGCGCTGGCCGCGGTGGCTTTGGCGCAGCAGCAGGGCACGCCGTTCGACGCCGTGCTGATGGACGTGCAGATGCCCGGCATGAGCGGCCATGAAGCCACCCGCATCCTGCGCCGCGAGCACGCCGCAGCCAGCCTGCCGGTGATCGCGCTGACCGCTGCGGCCCTGGTGAGCGAGCGTGAGCAGGCCCTGGCCGCGGGCATGAATGACTTCCTGACCAAGCCGGTCGACGCGCAACGCCTGCGCGCGACGCTGGGGCGCTGGATCGGGCAGCAGGTGCCGGCTGGTTGATGCCTCTTCGCGTTCGAGGATCGAGAACCAGTTCGGGTGTTTTTGAAGCCCTTGAGCAACGCACCCATCGTTAATGCCTGATCGGGCCAAGGGCGTCGGGCGGCCGGCTTCGCTCATGTCCTCCGGAGTCGGCCTGGCGGCCTCCTCCTCCCCCTTTACTTCGCTACGCCGGCCACCCAACACCCTCGGCCGGCACCCATGTTGGCAGGGGTAACGTTTGAGAAGAGCCGCTGCCGAAGGATCAGGACGGTGGGGCGTGCTGCGCAACGAAGTAAAGAAGGAGCTGGCGCCCCGGAGGGAAGCCAGCGGGTGACATGAGTGGAGCAGCGCGCCCCGCCGGCCTGATCCCGCTCGAATGCAGCCGGTCTGATTCCGATCCGCCTTTGAACCCAAGCGACCATTGGGCACCTACGTCGCCACCACCTGCCGCACCGCGCGCTCCCACCCGGCCATCAATTCGGCGGCGCGCTCGCGCGTGATGGTGGGCTCGAAGCGGCGCTCGCAGCGCCAGCGCTGGGCCAGTTCATCCAGGCCCGCATACACGCCCACACCCAGGCCGGCCAGCATGGCCGCGCCCAGGGCGGTGGTTTCCGTCACCGCCGGGCGCAGCACGGGAATGCCCAGCAGGTCGGCCTGGAACTGCATCAAGTCGTCGTTCACGCTGGCCCCGCCATCCACGCGCAATTCATGCACCGCCGCGCCACCGGCAGCGCGCGCGTCCCGGTCCATCGCCTGCAACAACGCCGCGCTTTGGTAGGCGATGCTGTCCAGCGCCGCGCGCGCCACATGCGCGCGCGTGCTGCCGCGCGTCAGGCCCAGGATGGCGCCGCGCGCATCGGCTTGCCAGTACGGCGCGCCCAGGCCGGTGAAGGCCGGCACCACCATCACGCCGGCTGAATCGGCCACGCTGGCGGCCAGGGCTTGCACCTGGGCGCTGCTGTCGATCAGGCCCAGGCCGTCGCGCAGCCACTGCACCACCGCGCCGCCGATGAACACGCTGCCTTCCAGCGCGTATTGCGGCGCGGCCGTGGTCTGCGCCGCCGCCGTGGTGAGCAAGCCGTTGTGCGAGGCCTCGAAGCGCGCGCCGGTGTGCATCAGCATGAAGCAGCCCGTGCCATAGGTGTTCTTGGCCATGCCGGGGCTGAAGCAGGCCTGGCCAAACAGGGCGCTTTGCTGGTCACCGGCGATGCCGGCAACCGGAATCTCGCCGCCCAGCCACTGCGCATCGGCCTGGCCAAACACATGGCTTGAGGGGAAGACTTGGGGCAGCACGCTGTCGGGCACGTGCAGGGCCTTGAGCAGGCCGTGGTCCCAGACGTTGTGGCGCACGTCGAACAACATGGTGCGTGAGGCGTTGCTCACGTCGGTGGCGTGCACGCGGCCGTTGGTCAGCTTCCACAGCAGCCAGCTGTCGATGGTGCCGAAGGCCAGTTCGCCGCGCGCTGCGGCCAGGTGCGCGCCGCTCACCTGGTCGAGCAGCCAGCGGATCTTGGTGCCCGAAAAGTACGGGTCGATGACCAGGCCGGTGCTGGCACGCACCGCATCAGCCAGGCCCTGTTCGCGCAACTGCGCGCACAGCGGCTCGGTGCGCCGGTCTTGCCAGACGATGGCGTTGTGGATCGGCTGCCCGGTGCGCCGGTGCCACAGCACGGTGGTTTCGCGCTGGTTGGTGATGCCCAGCGCGGCGATGTCGGCCGCGCCCAAGCCGGCCTGGACCAGCGCCTGGCGCGCCACGTCAAGCTGCGTACGCCAGATCTCTTCGGGGTCGTGTTCCACCCAGCCGGGCTGCGGAAAGATCTGCGTGAATTCGCGCTGCGCCTGGGCCACGATGTGGCCGTTGCGGTGAAAGACGATGGCACGCGAACTGGAGGTGCCTTGGTCCAGGGCGAGCAGGTGATCCTTGGGCATGGCGGGCTGCTTGTTAGCCAATGGGCTGGGGCAAAGCTTGTACCACTGGTAGCCTGCGGCCATGTTCACTGGTGTCATGTTTGCGCTGGCCGCCGGGTTGATGTGGGGCCTGGTCTTCGTGGCGCCGGTGCTGCTGCCGCAGTACCCGGCGGCGCTGCAGTCGTTCGGCCGCTACCTGGCCTTCGGCCTGATCGCCTTGCCGCTGGCCTGGTGGGATCGCAAGCGCCTGGCGCAGTTGCAGCGCGCTGATTGGCTTGAAGCGCTGAAGCTGGCGCTGGTGGGCAACATCGTCTACTACCTGTTCCTGGCCAGCGCCATTCAACACGCCGGTGCGCCGCTGCCCACCTTGATCATCGGCACCTTGCCGGTGGTGATCGCGCTGGCCAGCCGCGCCCTGGCCGGCGCCGGTGAGGCGCAACCGCCGTGGCAGCGCTTGCTGCCTTCGTTGTTGCTCATCGGCGCCGGCCTGGCGCTGGTGAACCAGGCCGAAGCGCAGGCGCTGCGCGCGGGCGGCACGTTCGAGCCGCAGCGCCATGCGCTGGGCGCGCTGCTGGCGCTGGGCGCGGTGGCCTGCTGGACCTGGTATCCGATTCGCAACGCGCGCTGGCTGCGGGCTCACCCGGGGCGCAGCGCGCGCGTCTGGGCCACCGCTCAGGGCCTGGCCACCTTGCCCGTTGCAGCGGCCGGTTATGCCCTGTTCTGGGCTTGGCCAGGCGCCGCCGCGCCGGGCTTTGTCATGCCCCTGGGGCCCACGCCAGGCCTGTACTTGGGGTTGATGTTGAGCATCGGGCTGCTCGCCTCGTGGCTGGGCACGTTGTGTTGGAACGAGGCCAGCCAGCGCTTGCCGCCGGCGCTGAGCAGCCAGCTGATCGTGTTCGAGACGCTGGCTGCCCTGGCCTATGCCTTCATGCTGCGCCAGCAGTGGCCGGCCTGGCCGGTGGCGCTGGGCATCGCGCTGCTCATTGCCGGGGTCTGCTGGGCCGTGCGCGCCGCCGCCACACCGCCGCTGCCAGAGGGCGCGCCGCATTGACACGGCGCTGCCGGCGCATCAGAAATCCGTGCCCAGGCGCAAATAGGCCAGCAGCGCTGCCACCGCCATGGCCAACACGGTCCAGCCCAGCCAATGCGTGGGGTTGCGGTACAGCGGCTCGCACAGCCGGGCCAGCCCGGGGTGTTTGGACAGGTGGCGATCGACCGCTTCTTTGGCGGCCGTGAAGTCGATGTCGCGCAGTTCGCGCAGCATCAACACGGCTTCGAGCTTGCGCCCGCTTGACAAGGTGCGGCGCACCGTGCCAGGCATGCTTTCGGTGGGGTCGTGGAATGAAATGGCAAGGGCTCCGCGGTCAGTGAGTGAAAACCGGCGGCGCCACCACGGTGGTGGGCAAGGGGCCTTGGAACAGCAGGCCGCCGCCAGCAGAGCGCAACTCTAACGTGCCGCCGCGTGCGACATTGTCAAAGCGCAACAGCACGCGCCGGCCGTCGGCCAGGGTGAACTCAGTGCCGGTCTGGCCGGGCTGGTCATTGCGCTGCGCGGCACTCACCGCGCCGTTGGTGCCCAACACATGCAGGAACAGTGACTCGGTGCCTGTGCTCTGCGCCACTTCGACCCGCGCACCACCGACCCACTGCGCCGTGGCGCCGCTGGGCGCCAGGCGGTGCACATCCAGGCGCGAACCGCCTTGCACCAGGCTGAAGCCCGCGCCCGAAAACTGTGGCGCTTCGGGCAGGTTGAGCATCCAGACGCGCCGCGTGCCGGGGGCTGACTGCACGCGGTCAAAGACCACGAAAGTGGCCGGGCGGATGAACAGGAATTCACGCTCGACCTTGGCCACCGCGGCGTGGCTGTCATACACCGGTGTCACATCGGCCAGGGCGTAGGTGAACAGGGCCTGATCCGCCAGGGCCAGCAGCTTGCAGCCGTTGGCGCCGCCTTCTTGGCGCACGGTGCGCCCGCCTGATTCAATGCGCACCAGGTTGTGCATTTCCTCGTCTTGCTCGATGCCCGAGAGCGAGGCGATGTTGGCGTCCCAGGCCAGCCAGGCGCCGCGGTACAGCACGAAGCTGCCCTGGTCGCGGTGGGCGTGGCTTTCGGTGTAGGGGCCGCAGATGAAGTTGGCCCAGGCGGCGTCGCGCGACCAGTCGCTGCGCATCAACAACTGGCCCGTGCCCGCACCCCAATAAGTGGTGGCCAGCTCATCGAGCCGCGTGGCCGGCAGGCGCGGCACGGCGTTGATGAAATCGAACACACGCTCGAAGCCGTAGGTCATGCGCGGCTGGGTCGATTGCGCCAGCAGGTCGGCCGCGGCGCCGGCAGCGCGCTCCTGCGGGAACAGGTTGATCAACCCGAGCAGGTACTCGCGGTGGTAGTCGAACAGTGCGGCGCTGCTGTCGCGCGCATGGTCGCCGGTGGGCGCGATGCGGTCCAGCGTGGGCACCACGTTGTGCACGAAGTGCGGCAGCGACGCCAGGCTGTGGCCGCCGAGCGTGGCGATGCGCTCGCCGGTGGAGCGTTCCCACCAGTCATAGAGCTGCCACAGGTTCTTCATCGCGGTGCCATAACCGGTGCCTTCACGCGAACCGCCGCCGGCCAGCTCGGCATTGAAGGTGGGCACCAGTTGGGCCGCGATCTTGTCGTTGCGAAAACGGTTCAGCCAACCCGCCGCCTGGGCGTTTTCGCCGCTGCTGGCCAGGCCCAGCAGCATGGTGGCGCGCAGGAACGAGTAGTAGTAGTTGTTCGACGGGTTGTCTATCGACCAGCCGCTCCAGGGCGTGAGGCGGCCGCCCCAACTGGCCGTGTCGGGGTTCCAGACGTTGCTCACCGCCTGGTTGGCATAGGCCAGCCAGCGTTGGCGTTGGCTGGCGAGCAGGTGATCGAAACACCAGTCGTACACCAGCGCCAGGCCACCCACCAGGCCACCCACTTCGAGATAACTGTCGTAGGCAGCGGCGGGCCGCGCGCCGCTGGCGATCAGGGCTTCCTCGGCGGCCACGAAGGCCTCGGTGCGCTGCACCGCGGCGGCGGCGTAATGCGCCTGGCCGGTGGTCTGGTACAGCAGCGCAGCATGCCAGGGCTCGAAGCCGTAGGCATCGCCGCCATTCAAGGCGTTGTCAACCCATTCCTTGAAGCGCTGCGCGGCCTCATGGTCGCTGGCCAACATGCCCACCAGGCAGGCGTGGGTAGAGGCATGGTTGAGCAAGATGCGTGGGTGGCCGGCGGCCACCACGGGCGGTGCACTGCCGCCGCGCTCAATGACGCAGGCCGCGCCGCCGGCCAGGGCCACGAAACGCGCGCTCACGCTGCGCGGCTGTGACATGGTGAGCACGCAGGTGCCGGTGCCGGAACAGTCACCGCTCCAGCCCACGAACACCTGGTTGGCCGCGGGTTGTGCTGAGAGCGCGAGCTGTGCGCCGGCATCGAAGCTCTGGCTGCAATCGCTGGCGCAATCGAACGCACCCGAGGCGGTGCTGACGCGCCCGCTGCCTTCGGCCTGCACCTGCAGGGCTTGTGGGCCGCTGGGGGCGGGGCTGGGTGATGGGCTCGGGGTGGGGCTCGGGGTGGGGCTCGGGGTCGGGCTCGGAGACGGGCTGGCTGCGGGCGGCGCCGCCGGTGCCGGTGTCGGCAACGACTCACCGCCCCCGCCGCCGCAAGCCACCAACGCCACGGCCAGGCAGGCGGCCAGCGTGCTGCGCCGGCTCGGGGTCAGGCCGGCGCGGCGGTTGGAGACAAGTGTTTGCATAGGTAACAGGGGGTCGAACAGGATTGTGCCGAGCATGTCGAAACTGCATGCTTGAATGCCCACGACACCAACAATGGAGACAAGCATGCCGCGTTTGAGTTCCCGGGTTTCCCTGCGCCCCACCCTGCTGGCACTGGCCGCCAGCGCCTGCGCCCTGGCCATGGTGCCCGCGGCGCAGGCGCGGGTCACCAAGATCATCATCGACGATGTCAAGCCCTTGGCCGCGGCCGCCGGCCAGACCATCACCTACGAACAAATCTCCGGCCGCGCCCAAGGCGAACTCGACCCGCGCGACCCGCTCAACGCCATCATCCAAGACATCGAGCTGGGCAAGAGTGCCGACGGCAAAGTGCGCTACACCGCCAGCTTCGTGCTCACCAAACCGGTGGACATGAGCAAGGCCAGCGGCCTGCTGTGGCACGACGTGCCCAACCGCGGCTCGCCCATCACCATCGGCGTGGCCGAGCGCAACTTCGGCGACATCGGCCTGGCCAGCGCCTGGCAGGGCGACAACGCGGCGATCGATGCCAACAACGGCACCGCCGTGCGCGCCACCATGCTGGTGGGCGGGCGTCACTTTGTTCAGGTGCCGGTGGCCAAAAATGCCGATGGCTCCAGCGTCACCGGCAATGTCTTTGGCCGCATCGTCAACCGCTCGGGCGTGGCCTCGCAGCCGCTGATCGTGCAGACCAACCCGGTGCCGTACAAGCCGGTTTCACTCGACACCACGCAGGCCCGCTTGGTCACCCGAACGGGCGAGCTGCAAGACGGCACCGCCCTGGGCGAGGCCGTGGTGCCGAGCACCGACTGGGCCTGGGCCCGGTGCAGCGCGGCCGTGCCGTTCCCGGGCACGCCCGACGCCACGCAAATTTGCGTCAAGGGCGGGTTTGATGCGGCCAAGCTTTACATGGTGAGCTTCAAAGCCAAAGACCCGCTGGTGCTGGGCGCGGGCTTTGCGGCCTGGCGCGACGTGGGCCAGTTCTTCAAGACCGCGGCGGCTGATGACGCGGGCACGCCCAACCCTTTGGCCAACCAGGTCAGCCACAGCATTGCGCGCGGCAATTCGCAGTCGGGCAACTTCCTGCGCGGCTGGCTGCATCTGGGCTTCAACCAGGCTGAGAGCGCCGCGCAGGTGCACGACGGCCTGTGGCCCATCATCGCCGGGCGGCGCATCGCGCTGAACTTCCGCTGGGCCCAGCCCGACGGCGTGTTGGAGCTGTACCAGGCCGGCAGCGAAGGCCCGCAGTGGTGGCACAAGTTCCCGGACCCTGTGCGCGGCCTGCCGCCCGCGGGCATCCTCGACCGTTGCGACGCCACCGGCACCTGCCCGAAGGTGATCGAGCATTTCGGCTCGGCCGAGGTCTGGGCGCTCAAGCTCACGCCGGAATGGGTGGGCACCGACGCCAAGAACGACATCCCCTTGCCGTCTAACGTTCGCCGTTACTACATTGCCAGCACCTCGCACGGCGGTGGCAACAACAACGCCGTGGGCGGGGCCATTTTCAATGCCAGCCTGGCCGGCAGTTTGCTCGCCCCGCCTGGCTGCCCCGGCAACAATTTTGGCACCGGCGTGTTGCCGGCCAACCCGGTGCAGCACACCGCCACGGTGAACGCGCTGCGCGTGCACTTTCGCAACTGGGTGATGAACGGCACCTTGCCGCCCGACAGCGTGTACCCCACGCTGAACGGCAAGAAGGGCGACGGCCAGCACACGCGCGGCAAAAACGTGCCCGATCTGGTGGACGCCTTCAAGGCGGCCATGGGCTTCCCGAACCTGCCGGGCTTGCGCAGCACGATCCCCGAAGCCGACTTCATCATGCCCGTGCTCGACTACGACTGGGGGCCTGACTTTAACTATTCAGATGCGTCAGGCGTGCCGACCAACGCGCCGCCGCCGGTGAAGCAGGCCATTCGCATGATGGTGCCGCGCACCGATGCCGACGGCAACGAAGTGGGCGGCGTGCCCGCGGTGCAAACCGATGCCCCGCTGGGCACTTACCTGGGCTGGAACGTCACCGCCGGCGGCGCGCGGCCGTTCCACAAAGACCAGATCTGCAACTACACCGGCGGCATGGTGCCGTTTGCCAAGACCAAGGGCGAACGTCTGGCCAGCGGCGACACCCGCTTGTCGCTGCAAGAGCGCTATGGCAGCCACGCCGGCTATGTGGCGGCGGTGGCCAAGGCGGCTGCCAACGCGGTGCAGCGCGGCTTCTTGCTGCAAGTTGACGCCGATGCCCTGGTGGCCGGGGCCGACGCCAGCAACGTGCTGAAGTAAAGCGCTGAAGTAAAGCGCCCAGGCGGCTACAGCAGCGCCTCGTCCAGCACCTCCACCCAATGTTTCACCGGGGTGGAGGTGCCGCTTTGCAGGTGCTGGATGCAGCCGATGTTGGCCGAAATGATGGCCTGCGGCTGGCTGGCCTGCAGGTGGCCCAGCTTGCGCTGGCGCAACTGTTTGGCCAGCACCGGCTGCAACACCGAATAGGTGCCCGACGAGCCGCAACACAGATGGCTTTCTTCGGCGGCCAGGCTGACTTCAAAGCCGAGTTCGCGCAGATGTGACTCAACCCCACCGCGCAGCTGCTGGCCATGCTGCAAGGTGCACGGCGGGTGAAACACCAGTCGCTGCGCCACCGGCACCTTGGCCAGGCGCGGCTTCAGCGCGGCGGTGATGTCGGGCAACAGTTCGCTCACATCAACCGTTAGTTCCGCAACGCGCCGCGCCTTTTCAGCGTAGTCGGCGTCATGCGCCAGGGCGCTGGCGTATTCCTTGACCGTCAAGCCGCAGCCCGAGGCGTTCATCACAATCGCCTCGACCTGGCGCGTGCCGGCCGGGCCTTGCACGAGTGGCCACCAGGCGTCGATGTTGCGGCGCATGTCGTCCAGGCCGCCTTCCTGGTCGCCCAGGTGGGCGCGGATGGCGCCGCAGCAGCCGGCGTCATCGGCCACCAAGGTTTGGATGCCGGCGGCGTCGAGCACACGCGCGGTGGCGCTGTTGATGTTGGGCAGCATGGCCGGCTGCACGCAGCCCAGCAGCAGCAGCACCTTGCGCGGGTGTTCGCGCTGCGGCCACAGCTTGGCGCGGGGCGGGCGGGCAGCGGGCACCTTGTCTTTCAAGGCGCCCGGCAACAGCGGGCGCAGCGTGCGGCCCACGGCCATGGCCGGTGCGAACAGCGGCGAAGTCAGGCCTTCCTTGAGCAGCCAGTGCAGCGCACGCTCGGGCGCCGGCCGCGGCACTTGCGCATCCACCACGCGCCGGCCAATTTCCACCAGGCGCCCGTACTGCACGCCCGAAGGGCAGGTGGTCTCGCAGTTGCGGCAGGTCAAGCAACGATCCAGATGAGTCTGCGTGGCCTGCGTCGGCGTGTGGCCTTCGAGCACCTGCTTGATCAGGTAGATGCGCCCTCTTGGGCCATCGAGTTCATCACCCAGCAACTGGTAAGTGGGGCAAGTGGCGGTGCAAAAGCCGCAGTGCACGCATTTGCGCAGGATGGCTTGCGCGGCTTCGCCATCGGGTGTGCCTTTGAACTGAGGGCTGAGCGTGGTTTGCATGCGTGCGCGCCGAGTGGCTTAACTCAAGGTGTAGGAAAGGATCCAATAGTGCTCAGATGCCAGCCACTGCGGCGATTGCGCATGCGGGCCCAGCACGCCGAAGGCCTGTTCGGGCGTGGGAAAGTTCTTCAGCACCTCGTGCGTGCTGCCGTCGTCGAGCGGCCGGTATTGGTAGGTGTTGCCGGCGGCGTCGCGGCGCGACAGCGGCGTGCTGCTGGCCGGCACGAAGCGGTTGTCCAGCAGCACCACGCGCGCGCCGGGTTCAAGCTGGACGTGCAGCCGGGCCAGCCAGGTTTGCAGACGGGCCAGCGGCACATGGCTCCACCAAAAGCCCGCAAAGGCGGCGTCGAAGGTTTCACCGTTCAGCGGCGCCAGGCTGTAGGCGTCGACCTCACGAAACTCCACGCATGGCGGCATGGCTTTGGTGCGCGCCACGGCCAGCGTTTGCGGGCTCAGGTCCGTGGCCAGCCAACGCTTGGCGTGGGCCGCGCCATGCGGCGTCCACCAGCCCGTGCCGCAGGCCAGTTCCAAGACCCGGCGCTGGCTGAATTGAAGCGTTAACCAGGCTTCCATCGCACGCAGCTCAGACTGGCGCTCAGGCTTGTGATAGACGCGCTCGTAGCTGTTGGCGCGATGGGCGTAGTACGCCGCCATGCGGCCTTCGAGGCCGGTGTTCATGGTGCCCATGGTGCCCATGGTGCCCTCATGGCGCTTCAAACAGCCGCCCGGGGTTGAACACCTGGTCGGGGTCGAAAGCGTCTTTCAAGGCCGCATGGATGCGCACCAGCGGCCCGGCCAGCGGCGTGAACACCGCGCCCGCTGCGCCGCCGCGAAACGCCGTGGCATGGCCGCCGGCCGCCGCGGCCACGCTGCGCAGCACCGCGGCACCTTGCGTGCTGTACACCCAGCGCTGCGCGCCCCCCCATTCGACCAGCGTGTCTTCGGGCAAGGGTAAGGCGGGGGCGGTTTGCGGCACAGATAAGCGCCACAGCGTGGTGCCGGCTTCGGCGCTGGTGAAGAACTCATCGTGCTGGTCACGCAGGCCCTGCCAGAACCCCGCGGCCAAGCTGGGCTCGATCACATCACCACCGAGTTGCTGGCAGGCCGCGCGCACGGCCGCGGCGGCGCCGGCCAGGCGCAGCACCAGGGTGCCGCTCCACCAGGCGCTGGCGTTCAGCGGCAGGGCCAGGCCGGCCCAGGTGTTGAGGTGCTTGAGCGCCGTGGGCTGATCGACATCAAAGCGCAGCGTGGCGCTGGCCACGGGCAGCGGCAAGACCTTGAGCGAGACCTCGCAGATCACGCCCAGCACGCCCAGCGAGCCGGCCAGCAGGCGCGACACGTCGTACCCGGCCACGTTCTTCATCACCTGGCCGCCGAAGCTCAGCACCTCGGCCCGGCCATTGAGCAAGGTGGCGCCCAGCAGATGGTCGCGCACGCCGCCCGCGCTGGCGCGCGCCGGCCCGGCCAGGCCGGCGGCGACCATGCCGCCCACGGTGCTGCCGGGGCCAAAGTGCGGCGGCTCGAACGGCAGGTGCTGGCCTTGCTCGGCCAGCGCGGCTTCAAGCTCGGCCAGCGGTGTGCCGGCGCGCACCGTCACCACCAGTTCGCTGGGCTCGTAGCTGCTGATGCCGGCCAGCGGCCGCACATCGAGCGGCGTGCCCGCTTCGGGGCCGCCATAAAACGCCTTGCTGCGCGCGCCGTGGATGTTGAGCACTTGCCGACCCGCCCGCGCGGCGCGCACCCGGTCGATCAGTTGATCCAGCGCCGTGGCGGGTGAGGCGGCCGCGCTCAAAACCGCTCCAGTTCGGGAAACGGCAGCAACCCGCGCTTGACGTGCATGCGCCCATATTCGGCACAGCGCTGCAGCGTGGGGATCACCTTGCCCGGGTTCAGCGTGGCGGCGGGGTCGAACGCCCGCTTCACCGCCAGCATCTGTTCGCGCTCGGCGGGTGAGAACTGCACGCACATGCTGCTGAGTTTTTCAACGCCAACGCCATGCTCGCCGGTGACGGTGCCGCCCATGGCGACGCTGGTTTCCAGGATGTCGTTGCCAAAGAGTTCGGCGCGATGCAGTTGATCGGCATCACTGGCGTCGAACAGGATCAGCGGGTGCAGGTTGCCGTCGCCGGCATGGAAGACGTTGCAGCAGCGCAGGCCGTACTTTTGTTCCATGGCGGCAATGGCCACCAGGATGTCGGCCAGGCGGCGGCGCGGAATGGTGGAATCCATGCACATGTAGTCGGGGCTGATGCGCCCTGATGCGGGGAAGGCGTTCTTGCGCCCGCTCCAGAACTTCAGGCGCTGCGCTTCGTCTTTGCTCACTTCGAGCCGCGAGGCGCCACTGCCGGCCAGCACGTCGAGCATGCGTTCGATTTCTTCGGCCACTTCTTCGGGCGTGCCGTCGCTTTCGCACAGCAGGATGGCCGCGGCATCGAGGTCGTAGCCGGCGTGAACGAAGTCTTCCACCGCCGCGGTCATGGGCTTGTCCATCATCTCCAGCCCGGCCGGGATGATGCCCGCGGCGATGATGGCGGCCACCGCATCACCGCAGCGGCGGATGTCATCGAAGCTGGCCATGATGCAGCGCGCCAGTTGCGGCTTGGGCGTGAGCTTGACGGTGACTTCGGTCGTCACGGCCAGCATGCCTTCGCTGCCCACCACCACGGCCAGCAGATCAAGACCCGGGCAGTCGAGCGCGTCGCCGCCGAATTCGATGGCCTCGCCTTCAACGGTGAAGCCGCGCACCTTGAGCACGTTGTGCAGCGTCAGGCCGTACTTCAGGCAATGCACGCCGCCGGAGTTTTCGGCCACGTTGCCGCCAATGGTGCAGGCGATCTGGCTGCTCGGGTCGGGTGCGTAATACAGGCCGTGCGCGGCCACGGCTTCGCTGATGGCCAGGTTGCGCACGCCGCACTGCACGGTGGCGGTACGTGCCAACACATCAATGCGTGTGATGCGGTTGAAGCGTGCCAGCGACAGCGTCACCCCCAGCGCATGCGGCATGGCGCCGCCGCTCAGGCCGGTGCCCGCACCCCGCGCCACCACCGGCACGGCCAGCGCATGGCAGGCCTTGAGCACGGCGGCCACCTGATCTTCAGTCTCAGGCAGTGCGACCAGCAGCGGCGCCTGGCGGTAGGCGGTGAGGCCGTCGCATTCATAGGGCACCGTGTCTTCGGCCTGGTGCAGCAAGGCATGCGCGGGCAACAGGCCGTGCAAGGCGGCCAGCACTTCGGCCTGGCGCTGCCGGCGCGCCGCCGGGGCCAACGCGGCGGCGGCCTGGGGGGCGTTCATCGTGCCCTCTCAGGCTTTCTTGCGCGCGGCGCGCTTGGCCTTGGCCGGTGCGGCCGGTGCGGCTTGGGCTGGCGCCTGGCTCGCAGCGGCAGCGCCGGCATCCTTCATGGCGTTGCTTGCGAGCTCGCTGAACTGCTGCGTCAGGGCGCCCCACCATTTCATCGGGTCGACCAGGCCTGCCGGCTCGGCGCCGGCTGCGGCGGCTGACTTGGCCGGGCGCTTCGGCGATGGCTTGGCTGCTGCCGTGGGTGGCTCGGCCGGTGGCGTGGCGGGCGCTGCCGCCGCGGGCTGAACCACCATGGCCTGGCGCAGTTCAGCCAGCGGCATGTTCATGCCCTTCAGTGTGGCCAGGGTCATGCGCTGCACCTCCAGCGCCTGAATGGTGGCGTCGAGCATGCGGCTGTTTTGTTCGAGCCAGAACTTCACGGTCTTCAGTTCACTGATGCGCTTTTCAAGCTCGGCCGGGTCGAGCGTGGGCGCGATCCACTGGCCCATGGCCGGCACCGCGCCGGTGGCGTTCTTCATCAGGCCTTGCAGGAAGTCGAACCCGGGAACGAGCTTGGTGAAGGCGTTGGCATCGGTCATGGCGGTCTCCTCATGAGTAAATGTCGCTTGGCTACTTTACTCATGCCCCCTCGGGGGGCCTGGCGCGTAGCGACAGGTTTGGGGGCGCACTTCAGCCATTGTGCCGGCTGGCCTGGTCACGGGGCCACGCGCTCAAGCTGAAAGCCGCGCTGCGCCAGCAGCCGCGGCAGGCCTTGCGCGCCGGTCATGTGCAGCGCGCCCACGGCCACCAGCACCTGCTTGCCCTGCGCATGCAGGGCCTCGAAGCGCTCGGCCATGGCGGGGTTGCGCTCATCGTTCAGCCGCCTCAGCGCCGCGCGCTCGGCCGGCGTGCGGGCACATTGGCACCAGCTTTCAAAGGCCTGCAAATCAGCCAGATCACCTTCGCTCCAGCCGCGCGCCATGCGCCGCAGCATCGGCCGCACGGTGTTGCTTTCCAGTTGCTCCAGCGCGTCTTCCATCATCGCCAGGCCGGCGGCGGCGTCGCTCGGAATCAAGGCCTGCATCTGGTCGCGCGCGGTTTCCAGCGACACCACCGCCTTGCCATGCGCCCGCGCCTGCTCGGCCAGGGCCATCTCCTGCCCGAAGCGCGCGTCGAGCTGCTCCCAGCGCGCGGCCAGCAGCGTCAGCGTCACCACTTGCATCACCGGGTGCAAGCCTGCCAGGGCCTGCGCCGGCAAGCACGCCGCGCTGACCTGCTGCTCCAGCCGCTTGCGCATTGCCGGCTTCAGCGCCAGGGCGGGCATCGCGGCCATCGCTTCGCGCAGGCCTTGCAACACCTGGGGGTCGGTGACGTCGAGTTCCAGCGCCAGGGTGTCGGTGGCTTCGAACGCCGCGCGCAACGCCGGGCCTGGGTACAGCCATTCGGGCTTGCCCACATGCAAGGTGCCAAACAGGTACGAGGTGCGCCCGTCGCGGCTGGCGCGCCACATCAGGCCCAGGTTCGGTGCCCGGGCCTGCGCCGTGGCGGCCTCGGACTCATCAAGCTGCTTGATGGCCGGCGGGCAGGCGGGCGGCGCCGCAGCTTGAGCCCGGGCGCCGCCGGCCAGCAACAGCAGGCACAGCGCGGTGAGGATGATCAAGGGATGTCGTGGATGCATGGTGTGACCTTGGTGCAGGGTTTCAGGGTGGCACGGCGCCGGGCTCAATGCTCAGCACCGCGCCGCTTTGCCGCAGGGTGAGTTTGCCCAGCAGGTCCATGCCCAGCAGGGGCGAATCGAGCCGCGGCAGCGCCACCAGGCGCGCTTGTTGCACCGCCACGCCGCCTTGCAAGGCCAGGTCGGCGCGCACCAGTTCGCCTTGCGCCAGGCCGCCTGCGGTGTTGGACGACACCGAGCCCAGCACGGCCAGGCCCAACTCGCGCGCCAGCGCGGCGGGCACGGCGCTGCGCGTGGCCCCGGTGTCCACCAGGAACACCACCGCGCGGCCATTCAGGCTGCCGGGCCAGTGGTAATGGCCGTCGGCGGCGCGTTGCAGCGTGATGCGCTGGCCGTCGAAGTGGAACTGCGCGCGCTCGCGCTGCGCCTGCCAGGCGTTCACGCCCAGTGCACCGGCCAGGCCCAGCAAGAGCCAGACCGTGACGACCTTCCAGGTGCCGGGCAGTTCAGCGGCCACGTGCATTTGCAATGCGAGGTTTGACTGACGGCAACCGTTAGCCCGGCAGGGGTCGAACCGTCTGCTCGATGGCGCCGAACAGGCTGCTGCCGTCGCGGCCCTTCATCTCGATGCGGATGGTGTCACCGTGCGCCATGAAGGCCGTCTTGGGCGCGCCGTCCTGAATGGTTTCGATGGCGCGTTTCTCGGCGATGCAGCTGTAGCCGCGGGCCCAGTCTTTGTTGCTCACCGTACCCGACCCCACGATGCTGCCCGTGCGCAGCCGCCGCGTCTTGGCCACGTGGGCAATGAGCTGGCCAAAGTGAAAGCTCATCTCCGGCCCGGCCTCGCACAAGCCCACGCGCTTGCCGTTCCAGGTGCTTTGCAGGCTGAGGTGCACGCGCCCGCCGTGCCAGGCGTCGCCCAGCTCGTCGGGCGTCACCGCCACCGGGCTGAAGGCGGTGGCGGGTTTGCTTTGCAAGAAGCCGAAGCCCTTGGCCAGCTCACCGGGAATCAGGTTGCGCAAGCTCCAGTCGTTGGCCAGCATGAGCAGCCGAACGCTGTCGATGCCGGCCTCGGGCGTGGCGCCCAGCGGCACGTCGCCGGTGACGACGGCCACTTCGGCCTCGAAGTCGATGCCCCAGTCGGTGCTGGCGAATACCGCGTCGTCGGTGGCGCCCAGGAAGTCGTCGCTGCCGCCTTGGTACATCAACGGGTCGGTGTAATAGCTCTCAGGCACTTCGGCGCCGCGCGCCTTGCGCACCAGCTCAACATGGTTGATGTAGGCCGAGCCGTCGGCCCACTGGTAGGCGCGCGGCAAGGGCGCCATGCACAGGCGGGGGTCGAAGGCGAAGGCATGCCGGGCGCGGCCCTGGTTGAGCGTGGTG
>JANOXU010000154.1:0-9034 GCA_031418595.1 Burkholderiales bacterium | reverse complement strand
CATCTTTTCCAACATGCCCGAAAGCATCGCGCATGTGAAGAGCGGCAAATTGCGTGCGCTGGCCATTGCCAGCAAGGAGCGCCACGCCCTGGTGCCCGACGTGCCCACCACCGCTGAAGTGGGCCTGCCGGAGCTGCTGGTGGAAAACTGGACGGCCATCATGGTGCCCGCGGCCACACCCGACGCCGTAGTGGCCAAACTCGGTGCCGAGGTGCTGAACATCATGGCCAGCGCCGAGATCACCGAGCGCGCCCGCACCCAGGGCTTTCGCGTTGATGCGCGCGGGCCGCGCGAGTTTGCGCCTTATCTCAAAGATGAAGTCGAGCGCTGGGGGCGCATCATCACCACAGCGAAGATTCAGCCTGATTGACTTCAGCCTGATTGACTTCAGCTTGAACAAAGGCCTGGTTAACGTTTCAGACCAGGCTTGATCCGCACCCTATCGCTGCGGCTTTCGCGCCCCCGTGCTGCCGCGCTCAACCAGGCTCCACGCCACCGTTTGCCCCGCCACTGCGCCGCGCGCGGGGCTCGCCGCCTGCAACTCGCGCAACAGCGTGGCCGCCGTCTCGCGGCCAATCTCGTAGCGCGGCGGTCGCACGCTGGAAACACCCTGGCCCAACTGCCGGCTCAATGGGAAGTCGCCAAAACCCATCAGCGCCACCTGGCCCGGCACCTTCACATTGCGCGCCTGGGCTTCGAGCCAGGCACCGCAAGCCAGGTGGTCGTTGGCGAAGGCGATGGCGTCTACCTTCGGCCGCCCGCGTGCATCGAGCAGGCCGCTCAGCGCAGCGCGGCCGGCATCGAAGGCGTCGCCAGGCGGCGCGGTGACGGCCAACGCCGTGGCGCCGCGCGCGCGCGCCGCGGCCATGAAGGCCTGGCCGCGTTCATGCGCGCGGTAGTCGTCGGCCACGCCGGTGTCCACATAAGCCAGGCGCCGGTGGCCGGCGTCGGCCAGGTGATGGGCCATCGCGCGGCCCACTTCAGCATGGTTGAAACCCACCTGGGTGAATTCGGCGGCGCGGGGTTGCCAGTCCCACATCTCCACGATGGGTGTGCCGGCTTGCACCGCGGCGCGCAGCAGTGCGCGCGCCGCGGGCGTGTGGTGGCGCCCGGTCACGGCCAGCGCGTCGGGCGACCAGCCCAGCACGGCGCGCACCTGTTCTTCTTCTCGCGCTTGCGAATAGCCCGTGGCGGCCAGCAGCAATTCAAAGCCCGCGCTTTGCAGGCCCTCGGCCAAGCCCTGCACCGTTTCGGCAAACACAGAATTGGCTAGCGTTGGCACGATGGCCGCCACCATGCGCGAACGCCCGCTGGCCAGCATGCCGGCTTGCTTGTTGGGCATGTAGGCGTGCTCGGCCAAGGCCTGGGCAATGCGCTGCGCCGTGGCGCTGGCCACCTTGTGCGGCTCGCGCAGATAGCGCGACACGGTGATCTTGGTCACCCCCGCGGCCAGCGCCACGTCTTCAAGCGTGACGCGGCCATGGCCGCGGCGCGCGCGCACGGCAAGGGGTGGATCAGAGGGGTCGGTTTGCTGCATGGCAACACGGCAACGGATCAGGGAAGCGCCGGATGGTGCCGCCTCGAATGACGCCATACGATCATCTTAATGTTACCGCTAACATCTACGCTTGTTCGATCACTGCCTGGTCGATGACAAAACCTTTGCGTTCGTTGAGCAGCCTGCGCAGCCGCCGCTGGTTCACGGCCAGCGGCATGCGCGCCTTTGCGCACCGCCAGCGCATGCAGCAAATGGGCCTGCGCCGCGAAGACGTGATGGCCAAACCCATCGTGGCCATCATCAACACCTGGAGCGACTTGTCGCCCTGCCACGCCCACCTGCGTGAGCGCGCTGAGGCCATCAAAAAAGGCGTGCTCATGGCCGGCGGCATGCCCTTCGAGCTGCCCGCCATGAGCCTGGGCGAAGTGATGGTCAAGCCCACCACCATGCTGTACCGCAACCTGCTGGCCATGGAGGTGGAAGAGCTGCTGCGCTCGCACCCGGTGGATGGCGTGGTGCTGCTGGCCGGCTGCGACAAAACCACCCCGGGCACGCTGATGGGCGCCATCAGCATGGGCCTGCCCACGCTATTTTGCAGCGCCGGGCCGATGCTGAACGACCGCCATGTGAAGGGCGGCCAGACCCGCCGCATCGGCGCGGGCACGCACACGCGCATGTTCTGGGACGAATACCAGGCCGGCACCATCAGCGACGCCGAATGGCAGCAACTCGAAGCCAAGATGACGCGCTCGCCCGGCACCTGCAACACCATGGGCACGGCCAGCACGATGACGGCGCTGGTGGAAGCGCTCGGCCTGGCCTTGCCGGGCAGCACGTCGATTCCGGCCATGGACGCCGCGCACACCCGCATGGCCACGAGTTGCGGCGAGCGCATCGTGCAGATGATTTTTGAGGACCTCACGCCGCAGCGGCTGCTCACGCGCGGCGCGTTCTTGAATGCCGCGGCGGTGCAAATGGCGCTGGGCGGCTCGACCAACGCCGCGGTACACATCATCGCCCTGGCGCGCCGTGCTGGCGTGGCCTTCACGCTCGATGATTTGGATGCCGTGGGCCGCCAGGTGCCGGTGCTGGCCAACCTGTTCCCCAGCGGCGAATTCCTGATGGAAGACTTCTACTACGCCGGTGGCCTGCCGGCCTTGATGTCGCGGCTCACGCATCAGTTGTCGCTCGATGAGTGTACGGTTAGCGGGCGCACCTGGCGCACTGAGCTGCAAGGACGCGAGGTGCTGGACCCGCAGGTCATTCGCCCGCTGGACCAGCCGGTCAGCCCGAATGCGCTGGCCGTGCTGCGCGGCAACCTGGCACCTGAAGGCGCGGTGATGAAGCCTTCGGCCGCCGAGCCGCGCTTCCTGCAACACCGTGGCCGCGCCCTGGTGTTCGACAGCCAGCCCGAGATGCTGGCCACGCTGGCCGACCCGAACCTTGATTGCGATGAGAACACCGTGCTCGTGCTGCGCAACGCCGGCCCGGTGGGCGCGCCGGGCATGCCTGAGTGGGGCGCGCTGCCGATCCCGCACAAGCTGCTGCAACGCGGCGTGCGCGACATGCTGCGGCTTTCAGATGCGCGCATGAGCGGCACGCACTACGGCGCTTGCGTGCTGCACATCGCGCCTGAATCTGCCGTGGGCGGCCCCTTGGCATTGGTGCGCAACGGCGACGAGATTGAACTCGACGTGGCTGCACGGCGCCTGCACCTGCATGTTAGTGACGCAGAACTCGCCACCCGCCGTGCAGCGTGGCGGGCACCCGCACCGGCGCCGGCGCGCGGCTACGTGCGTTTGTACAAAGAGCATGTGACCCAGGCCCACGAGGGCTGCGATTTCGACTTTCTTCAGGGCAACGACCCCACCCCAGAACCGGACATCTTTTGACGACTGCCCGGCCTCACCGTTCATATCAGGAGACACCCATGACCACATCGCGCAAGACCTCACTTCGCCAGCCGCACCGCCTGCACCTGCTGGCCCTGGCCGCCTTTGCCGCCACCGCCGCGCAGGCCCAGCAAACGCCCGCGCCCGACAGCGGCAAGCTCGAAACCGTGGTGATCACGGCCACCAAGCGCGCACAGCCGCTGCAAACCACACCCATCGCCGTCTCAGTGGTCACCGGGGCGCAGCTTGAAGAAGCGAACCTGAACAACCTGTCCACCATCGTGCAGCAGATTCCCACGGTGAACTTCCGCACCAATGCGTCGAACAAAGACTCGGCACTGTTCATTCGCGGCGTGGGCACCATTTCCACCTCGCCTGGCGTGGAGCCCACGGTATCGCTGGTGCTCGACGGCGTGGTCACCGCGCGCCCCGGCCAGGCCACGCTCGACCTGGTGGAGGTGGACCGCATCGAAGTGCTGCGTGGCCCGCAAGGCACCTTGTTCGGCAAGAACTCATCGGCCGGCGTGGTGAACATCGTGACCCGCGCGCCGGGCAAGAAGACCGAAGGCTATGTCGACCTGTCGGTGTACCAGGGTGGTGAACGCCGCGTGCGCGCCGGCTTGTCGGGTGAACTCGCGCCCAATCTGGTGCGCGGCTCGCTTTCAGTGATGGACGCCAAGTTCGACGGCAACGTGACCAACGTGTTCGACGGCAGCAAGGTCAACGGCTACGACCGCCAGGGCATTCGCGGGCGGCTCGATATCACCCCCGCCAAAGACCTGAAGATCACGCTGATTGCCGACCATTCCAAGGCGCTCGATGACACGCCCACCGGCGTGGCTTATGCCACCGACGTGCACACCTTCCCCACCAACGCCACCACCGCCAACCCGCTGTTCGCGGCAGCGGTATCGCCCGTGGTGCCTTCGCCCGGCAACCGGCAAATCAACAGCGACATGCACACCCGCGTGGCCGACAAAAACCAGGGCTTGTCTGCACAAGTGGATTGGACGCTGGGCGACCTACAGCTCACCTCCATCACCGCGCAGCGCAAGTGGAAGAACACGCAGTTCCAGGATCAAGACCGGCTGAGCATGGTGTACCGCCAGTTCAACCAGACGGCAGACCGTGGCGACCTCGACTTCACCCAAACCTCGCAAGAGCTGCGCCTGGCTTCCACGCGCAAGCAGTTCCTCGAATACGTGGCCGGCCTGTACTACTTTGAAGGCAAGAACGACGAGCAGTACCGCCGTGATGTGACGCGCTGCCCCACCACCGTGGCCGTGGCGCTGCCTTCGGGCCTGGTGCCCTGTTCAGCCGGCACCGTCACCACCGACAACGGCGTGGCCACGTACGGCGTGCGCACCAAGAGCAAGGCGCTGTTCGGCGAAGGCACGTTCAACTTCAGCGAAGCGCTGCGCGGCATTGCCGGCCTGCGCTTCACGCAGGACGATTTGTCTTACCACCACGGCCGCGTGGCCAGCGCCACGGGCGTCCCGGGTGTGGGCGCCACGCGCGCCACGGTGAACGGCGCCACACGCGAAAACGCGGTGTCGGGCCGCATCGGGCCGCAGTTCAATCTGTCCCAAGACATGATGGCCTACGCCACCTATTCGCGTGGCTACAAGGGCCCGGCGTACAACGTGTTCTTCAACATGTCGCCCACGCAAGACAACGTCTTGGCGCCAGAGAAAAGCGAGTCGTATGAAGTGGGCCTGAAGACGGAGCTGCTCGACAAGCGCGTGCGCCTGAACCTGGCCGCGTTCCAGACCGACTACGACGGCTACCAGGCCAACGTGCCCGACCTGGTGAACGGCGTCATCGTCACCCGGCTCATCAACGCCGGCAAGGTCTCGACCAAGGGCGTGGAAATCGACCTCACCGCCCGCGTCACGCCCAGCCTCACGCTGAATGCCGGGCTGGCCAACATCCTGGCCCGTGTGAAAACCTTCGCCTGCCCGGTGGGTGCGGCGGCGAGTTGCGACATCAACGGCAAGCCCCTGCCCTTCTCGCCCGACTGGAAGGCCAGCTTGCGCTTGAAGTACTCGCAGCCTTTGTCGGGCAGCCTGAGCATTGACTATGGCGTGGACGCAAGCTGGCAAAGCCGCACCAACTTCGACTTGCAGCAGCAGCCCGATTCGTTCCAGTCTGAATACACCATCGTCAACGCCTCGATCGCGCTGCAAAGCACGGCCGGCTGGCGCCTGGCGCTGGTGGGCAAGAACCTCACCGACCAGTCGTACGCCAGCTTCATTCAAAGCTCAGGCAACCACATCAACCGTTATGTGCCGCGTGATGACAAGCGTTACTTCGGTGTCAACTTCCGCTACGACTTCTAAACCACCATGAATGCCTTCAAGCAACTGCTCTCGGGCGGCGGCGCGGTGCCGCCCTTGGGCACCTGGGTGATGTCGGCCAGCTCGCTGGTGGCCGAGGCCATGGGCCATGTCGGGTTCGACTTCGGCGTGGTCGACATGGAGCACACGCCGCTGGATCTGACCACCGTGGTACACATGCTGCAAGCCATAGCAGGCACCCGCATGATGCCGATCGTGCGCGTGCCCTGGAACGACGCGGTGACGATCAAGCGCGTGCTCGATCTGGGCGCCACCACCTTGCTCGTGCCCTTCGTGCAAAACGCTGAGGAGGCCGCGCAAGCCGTGGGCGCGGTGCGCTACCCGCCTGACGGCTGGCGCGGCATGGCCGGCATGAGCCGCGCCTCGCGCTTCGGCACCACGCCCGACTACTTGACCACCGCCAACACCGGCGTCTCAGTCATCTTGCAGCTTGAAACGCCGCAGGCGGTGGCGCAGCTCGAAGCCATTGCCGCGGTACCGGGCGTGGCCGCGCTGTTCATGGGGCCGGGCGATCTTTCGGCCAGCATGGGCTTGCCGGGCAAACTCACCCACCCCGATGTGATGGCGGTGATGGCTGACGCCGCGCGCCGCTGCCGCACTGTCGGCATGCCGGTGGGCACGGTGGGCGGCACGCCCGAAGTGGTGGGCCAGTACCGCGCCATGGGCTATGACTTCGTGGCCATTGCCTCGGACATGGGCTTGATGATGCGTGCGGCCCAGGCGGCCTTGGCGGCGCTGCGTGCGCAAGTGATCACACCCGCAGCGGCGGCATCCAGCACACCAGGCAACCCGCCAGGGTACTGACATGGCGCAGGTCGATCTGCACGGCGTGACCAAGTCTTACGACGGCAAGACGCAGGTCATTCACGGCATCGACCTGAGCATCGGCCACGGCGAGTTCGTCGTCTTCGTCGGCCCATCGGGCTGCGGCAAAAGCACGCTGCTGCGCATGATTGCCGGGCTGGAGCCCATCACCAGCGGTGAGCTGCACATTGCCGGCGAGGTGGTGAACAACAAACCGCCGCGTGCACGCGACATCGCCATGGTGTTTCAAGACTATGCGCTGTACCCGCACAAAACCTTGTTCGAGAACATGGCCTTCGGCCTGCGCTTGCGCCACACGCCACAGGCCGAAATTGACCAGCGTGTTGGCGACGCTGCGGCGCTGTTGAAGATCGAACACCTGCTGCAACGCAAGCCACGCGAGTTGTCGGGCGGGCAGCGCCAGCGCGTGGCCATTGGCCGCGCCATCGTGCGCCAGCCCAAGGTGTTTTTGTTCGACGAGCCTTTGTCGAACCTCGACGCGCAGTTGCGCAACGAGATGCGCACCGAAATCAAACGCCTGCACCAGCGCCTGGGCGCCACCATCATCTATGTGACGCACGACCAGACCGAGGCCATGACCCTGGCCGACCGCATTTGCGTGCTGCAAGCCGGCAACAAGATCCAGTACGACACGCCCGACGCCGTGTACAACCGGCCCGCGGCGCTGTTCGTGGCCGGCTTCATTGGCGCGCCGGCCATGAACCTGGTGCCGTGCCACGCAAGCGTCGGTTATGCCAGCGTCGGCCCCTTGCGCCTGGCTTTGCCCGAGCGCCTGGCCGGCCACAGCGGGGCCTTCACCCTGGGCCTGCGGCCCGAGCACCTCACGCTTGCACGCCAGCATGAAAGTGACCAAGAGTTGCCCGCCACGCTCAGCCTGGTGGAGCCGCTCGGCGCCGAAACCTTGATCACCCTGCAAGTGGGCGATGCTGAGATGATGGCGCGCGTGAGTGCCACGTTCCACTTGGGCGTGGGCAGCACGATGAACATATACCTGAACGCCCGGCACCTGCACTTGTTCAACCGTGACGGCGGCCACTCAATGGCGCACTGATGGAGACTGCGATGAGCACCCAACACTGGATCACCACCCTGGCCCTGGCCACAGCGTTGTTCAGCCACAGCGTGATGGCACAAACCACCCTGCGCGTGTTTTCGGGCGGCCAGAACCAGCGGCCCGACCTGATGCGCAAGCTGTTCGACCAGTACGAAACGGCCAACCCGGGTTTGAAGATCCAGATCGAAACCGGTGGCGCCACGTCGGAATTGCAGCGCCAATATCTCAGCACCGTGCTGAATGCCAAAGACCCGGCGATCGACATCTTCCTCATCGACATCGTCAACCCCGCGCAGTACTTTGGCGCCGGCTGGCTGGAGCCGCTGGATGCCTATGTGGGCACTGCGGCCACAGCGTTGAAGCCGTACTTGCCGGTGTACATGACTTCAAACGTTGTAAAAGGCAAGGTCGCTGCCCTGCCCGGCTTTGCCGACGCCATGTTCATGTACTACCGCAAAGACCTGCTCGAAAAGCACAAGCTGCCCGAGCCGAAGACCTGGGACGAGTTGGCCGCCGCGGCGCAGAAGATTCAAAAGGCAGAAGGTGACGTCAACCTGCAAGGCCTGAGCATTCAGGGCGCGCCGATCGAAGGCGCGGTGTGCACCTTCTTGCTGCCCTACTGGAGCCAGGGCAAGGAATTCAACGATGCCGCCGGCAAGATGACGCTGGACAAAGCGGCCGCCACCAAGGGCATGCAGCAGTGGCTGAGCCTGGTGGACCAAGGCGTGATCAAGAAGAACGTGGCCGAGGTGAAAACGCCCGACACGGTGAACGAATTCAAGGCTGGCCAGGTGGTCTTCGCCATCAACTGGAGCTGGGCCTGGGATCGTTTCAAGGATGACGCTGACAGCAAGGTCAAGGGCAAGGTCGGTGTCATGCCCCTGCCCGCCATGGCCGGCGGCAAAAGCGCCACCTGCATAGGTGGCTGGCAATGGGCGGTGAGCGCCTTCAGCAAACACAAGCCGGCCGCGGCCAAGCTGGTGGCCCACCTGGCCAGCAAAGACGCCAGCCGCTTTCTCGCTGTTGAAGGCGCGCTGCTGCCCACCTATGCAGACGTGTACACCGACGCCACGGTGTTGAAGGAAGTGCCCTGGTTCAAAGAGGCTGCCGCCGTGGTGAACTTCGGTCGCAGCCGGCCCATGAGCGAACGCTATGGCGAGGTGAGCGACGCCATTCGCACCACCACCAGCGCGGTGCTGGCGCGCACCAAGAAGCCCGATGAAGGCGTGGCGGAAATCGAATCGCGGTTAGCCAGGGTGATGCGCTGAGCGCGCTGCGGCAACGGTGATGAACGAAGCGCCGCGCCCGCCGCCCGGCCGCCCGAAGGCGGGCGCGACCCCCCCGGGGTGTCGCCCCCGGGTACCCCCCGGCGGGGGGCCCGCATTGAAATTCCCCAGCCAGGAAAAAC
>JANOXU010000153.1:0-18023 GCA_031418595.1 Burkholderiales bacterium | reverse complement strand
ACCCGAAGATCGCCGGCCAGCATGGCGACTATCTCTACGTCGCCCTCAAGGCGTACAAGACCGAAGGCAACCCTCAGGTCGGCCGCAACAACGCCATCATGGGCGCGCAGGTCAAGCAGTTCACTCTTGGCGAGTTGAAGGCGATCGCCGAGTATCTGTCGTCCTTGCCCGGCGAGTTGCGCACGGTGAAGGAGCCGTCTTTCCGCTGAGCGCGAGGCAACTCACGGGTAACAAAAGGCTGCCCGAGGGCGGCCTTTTTTCTTCGTTCTCGCTCAGCATACGCCGCACTCGTGCCCAGGGCCACCAGCAGATCCATGTTGGCGCTGCCGGCGCGCACGGCCTTCCAGCCGGCACGGAAGAAGCGCGCGCCGAGCCAGAACTGCACCGGCGTGGCCAGCGCAAACTGCCAGGCGGCGGGCAGCATCCAGTGGCGGCCGAGCAAGTCGCCCAGCATGGGCAGCAGCAGCGGCAGGCTCAGGGCGATGCCGGCCAGCAGCTCCAGGCCCTCGATGCGGTGCGCCGCCGCGCGGCGGCTGCGGCGCTCGGCTTCAGCCTGCAAGTCTTGTTCGGCAGCGTCGTCATGCACGGCGCCGGGTTCATAACCGGCGGCTGCAACGGCTTGCTGCAAGGCGGCCGGCAACACGCCGGGCTGGGTGGTGACATGGGCCTGCGCCGTGGCCAGGTTGACGCTGGCTTGCACCACGCCGGGCACCTTGGCCAAGGCGCGCTCCACGCGCTTGACGCAACTGGCGCAGGTCATGCCCTCGATGGGCAGGGTCAGGGTGGTGGCGGTGTTCACGGCGGCACTGTACGGTGCGCGTTCGCGGTGCGCATGGGGAAGGTCAATCCTGCGCCAGCGCAACCTGGGCCCTGGCCAGGGCTTGACAATGCGCCCGGCCGCCGCAACCTGGCTGCCACCTACCCCGAAAGGCGCCCACCATGATTGAACTCACCTTGCCCGACATGACCTGCGGCCACTGCGTCAAGAGCGTCACCGCCGCGGTGCAAAAGCTCGATGCCACCGCGCGCCTGGACATCGACCTGCCCAGCCACCGCGTGCGCATTGAAACGCCGCTGGCCGAAGGCGTGGTGAAGGCCGCACTGGCCGAAGAAGGCTATCCGGCGGCGAGCTGACGCAGCGCCTGCTCGTAACTCTGGCTGGGCTGGCCGCCCTGGATGAGGTGGCGGTCGTTGACGATCACCGACGGCACGGCCGTGATGCCCAGGCTGTGCCAGCGCCGTTCCAGCGCGCGCACTTCTTCTGCATATTGGCCGCTTTGCAGCATGCTGCGGGCGCTGTCCACATCCAGGCCCTGTTCGGCCACCAAGCGCAGCAGCACCTCACTTGAACCCGGGTTTTCGCCCTGGCCGTGGTAGGCCTTGAGCAGCGCCATCTTCAAGGCGCGCTGCGCCGCCGCGCTGTGCAGGCCGGCCCAGTGCAGCAAGCGGTGGGCATCGAAGGTGTTCCAGATGCGCGAGCGCGTGCCGAACTCAAAGCCTTCGGCCGCGCCGCGCTGGCGAATGGTTTCGCGTGACGCCTGCAATTCTTCGGGCGTGCGGCCGTACTTGCGCGCCAGATGCTGCATGGCGTCTTCGCCTTCGGCCGGCATGTCGGGGTTCAACTCGAACGGCTGGAAACTCAATTCAATGTCGATGTCCGGGCCGATGCGCTGCAGCGCCTGTTCCAACGCCGTCAGGCCCACCGCGCACCAAGGGCAGGCCACGTCGGAGACGAAGTCGATTTTCATGAGAGTTACCTTGTTCAAAAGCCGGAACCGGGTTGCTTGAGAAACTCAAGCTCTTCGGGCGTTGAGGCGCGCTGCAGCGCGGCATTGCGGTGCGGGAAGCGGCCGAAGCGGGCCACGATGTCGAGGTGGCGCTGCGCCCACTCCACCAAGCCGGCAGCCTGGGCGTCGTCTTGCGCCAATTGCCTGAACAAGCGCACGCATTCGTGCTGATCAGCCAGCAGCTCGGAATGTTCAAACGGCAGGTAGGCGAATTGCCGCTCGGCGGTGGAAAAAACTCGATCGTGCCCAGCCGCGACCAAGGCCCGCGCGGTAGCCAGAGCCTGGGCGTCGCCGGCAAAGGCGCGCGCGCTGCCACGCAAGGTGTTGCGGGTGAACTGGTCGAGCACGACGATCAGCGCCAGCGCGCCGCGCGGCGTCGCCGCCCAGTGCGCCAACGCACCGGCCAAGGCCTGTTCCAGGGTGGCGCCAAAGCGTTGCGCAATCTCCCGGTCGAACGCCGCGTCTTTGGTGAACCAGCGTGCCGGCGGCTGGCCGAACCAAAAGCTCATGGCCTCATGCGCGGCGGCGGGCGTGGTCATGCTCCAGCACTTTCAAGCAAGTCGTGCGCCTCGCGGTGCCGGCGCATGAAGGTCTGCACATAGCTGCACACCGGGCGCACGCGCAAGCCCTGGGCGCGGGCGTGGTCCAGCGCGGCCTGCACCATCTGCCCGGCAATGCCGCGCCCGCCCAGGGCCGGCGCCACCTCGGTGTGGGTGAGCAGCATCACGTTGCCGGCCAGGCGGTATTCGCACACCGCATCAAAGCCATCCACCACGGCGATGAAGCGCTGGCGTTGCGGCTCATGTCGAACGTTGATGTCGCTCATGGAGTCTCCTTGCGTGCGAGCTGCTGCCACAGAAAACTGAACTCCAGCGCCATCAACTCGGCGCGCTGGGCGTTGTCGGCCGCGCCGCCATGGCCGCCTTCGATGTTCTCGTAATACAGCACCTGGTGCCTCTGCTCGAGCATGCGCGCGGCCATCTTGCGTGCATGGCCGGGGTGAACGCGGTCGTCGCGGGTGGAGGTGGTGAACAGCACGGCCGGCAACTTCATGCTCGCCTTGACGTTTTGGTACGGGCTGTACTTTGAAAGATAGGCCCATTCGTCGGGCAGATCGGGGTTGCCGTACTCGGCCATCCACGAGGCACCGGCCAGCAGCTTGTGATAGCGCCGCATGTCCAGCAGCGGCACCTGGCACACCACGGCGGCAAACAGGTCCGGGCGCTGCAGCATCACCGCGCCCACCAGCAAGCCGCCGTTGCTGCCGCCTTCAATGCCCAGGTGCTGCGCGCTGGTGATGTGGGCGCGAGCCAGATCCTCGGCCACGGCAGCAAAGTCGTCGAAGCTGGCCTGCTTGGTGGCCTTCACCGCGGCCTGGTGCCAGCCCGGGCCGTATTCGCCGCCGCCGCGGATGTTGGCCACCACCAGCACGCCACCGTGCGCAAACCAGGCCTTGCCAAAAGCGCCTGAGTACCACGGCTGCATGCTTTGTTCAAAGCCACCGTAGCCATACAGCAGCGTGGGGTTCTTGCCGTCAGGTTTTGCACCGGCGGGCCAGACCACGAAGTAAGGCACGCGGGTGCCGTCTTTCGATGTGGCGAAGCGCTGCTCCACGCGCATGCCCGCGGCGCTGAAAAACGCGGGGCGGGCTTTCAACAGTTCACGCTCGTCACTGCCGCTGCGCGCCAGCAGCAACGAATCGGGCGTGATGAAGTCGGTGTAGCTGAGCAAGTAGTTTTCGCCCAAAGCATCGTCGACCACATGCTCGTCATGCAAGGCCTGCAAGCCCAGCGTGCCGGGGAACGGCGCCTGCACTTCGCGCTTCACCCAGCGCCCGTCTTGCAAACGCCACTCTTCCACTCGGCTGGCCACGTTGTCCAGCACGTTGATCAGCACCTGGCTGCGTGTGTGCGTGTGCCCGGCCAGCGAGCGCGTGGCGCTGGGCGTGAACAGGGACTGGAACCGGGCCTTGCCGCCCATGAGTGAATCGGCCGGCGCCACCAACAGCGTGCCGCGTGGCCAGGTCTTGTCGCCTTGCTGCCAATCACTGCGCAATTCAAGCAGCACCCAGTCGCGCATGAAGCTCAACGATGCATCCTGCGGCTTGGGCAGCGGCACCAGCTTGTCGCCTTGCAGCAGCACCAGCGCGCTGTTGTAGAAGTCGAGGTAGCGGTGGAACACGGTGCGCTCGAAGCCAGGTGTGAGGTCCACGCTCACGCCGGCGGCCACGTCTTCTTTCTGGCCTTCAAACACGGTGACCGCCGCACTCAGCGCCGTGCCGCGCCGCCAGCGCTTGACGATGCGCGGGTAGCCTGAATCGGTGAGGCTGCCGGGGCCGAAATCGGTGCCCACGTAGACCGTGTTCAGGTCAAGCCAGTCGATGTCGGACTTGGCCTCGGGCAGCGTGAAGCCGCCCTTGACGAACTGGCGCGTGGCAATGTCGAATTCGCGCACCACCTTGGCGTCGGCCCCGCCGCGCGACAGCGACAGCAAACAGCGCTCATAACGTGGCGGCAAGCAGGCCGCGCCGCCCCAGACCCAGTTCTCGCCTTCGGCCTTGCCCAGGGCGTCCACGTCGAGCACCACGTCCCACTTCGGTTGCGCCTTGCGGTATTCAGCCAGGCTGGTGCGCCGCCACAGGCCGCGCGGGTGCTCGGCGTCTTGCCACAGGTTGTACAGCCAGTCGCCGCGGCGGCTGATGGCCGGGATCTTCTCTTTCGAATCCAGCACGTTGAGGATGTCTGCGCGCATGCGTTCGAAACGCGGGTGCGCTTGCAGCACCTGGCGCGTTTGCGCGTTGCGCTCGCGCACCCAGGCCAGGGCCTTGTCGCCCAACACCTCTTCCAGCCACAGGTGAGGGTCGTCTTGCGCGGCAGCGGTCATGGGCATGCACAGGCCGCACAGGGCGGCAAACAAATGGATCAACAGGATAACTGGCTTCAGCATCGGGCAAGTGCGCGCGGCGCTTCAGGCAAACACCGCGACCACCTGGGTGCACAGCGCGGCCAGCGCGCCGCCCGGCGCCCACATGCGCGCCGTGTGGTTGACGTAACCGCCCGACGCCGCGACCGATTCGCACTCCATTTGCCACCAGCCCAAACCCGGCGGCGGCGCCGCTTGCGGCAGCTCCAAAGCCCACGACACCGAGCTGTTGGGCGCCGGCTCGCGCAGGTGGCCCACCAGCGGCGTGGCCGGCAGGTCGGCCAGCAACACGGTCTGCAGTTCGGCGTTCAGCGCCAGCGCATCGCTGCCGCGCAAGCGCAGGTGGAATTCGGTGCGCAGGCCGCTGCCGCCGCTGAAGGGCGGCGGGCCGTCGCTCCAACGCATGTCAAAACGGCGCAGGAAGGCCGGCGTGCCGGGGCTGGGTTCGCGCAGCCCGCTGCTGGGCGAGGCCTGCGGGGCAGGGCGCCGCGGCGTGGGTTGCGCCAGGCTGTGCGCGGGCAGGGTGGTGGGCCGGTCGGCGCCAAAAGTGCCCAGCAGCGCAGTGGTGATGCTGCCGCCTTGGACGATGCGCGCCGCCACTTGGGCCACGTTGCGGCCCTGGCGCAGCCGCTCCACCGCCACCGTGAGCCGGCCCGCACCCACCGGGCCAACGAAGCTGGTTTGCAGCGCGCGCAAACGCACTTCGGCGCCCCAGGCGGCGCCGGCCACCTCGCGCATGGCCGCAGCGCCGAGCATGGCCACCACGCCGCCGAAGGCGGTGCGGCCTTGCAGCCAGGCATCGCCCAGCTCGTAGTGAATGCGTTCGCCTTCGCGCTGGCGGCTGTCAAGCATGTCTTGCAATGAACTCATCGGCGCCGGCTCATGGTCTGGTCAGTAGGGGGCGGCGCAGTGTAGCCAGGGCCCGGTGGCATGATGCGCGCCTGCCCGAAACCGGGACCACCAGGGAGCCAGCCATGACCGAAGCCAACCCGCTGCTGCAAGACTGGCACACCGTGCATGGCCTGCCGCCGTTTGACCTGATCGAGCCCGGCCACTTCGCGCCCGCCTTTGCGGCGGCCATGCAGGCGCACCGCGCCGAACTGGACGAGATTGCCGCGCAGGCCGCGGCGCCAGACTTCGACAACACCTTGGCCGCGTTCGACCGCAGCGGCCGCCTGCTGGCAAGCATCGAAGCGACGTTCTACAACCTCACCGCTTCGCACACCTCGGCAGCGCTGCAGGAGGTGCAGCGCGAGATGGCCGCGCCGCTGGCCGCGCATGGCAATGCGGTGTCGATGCATGCTGGGCTGTTTGCCCGCGTCGATGCCGTGCATGCGCAGCGCCAGGCGCTGGGCCTGACGGCAGAGCAACTTCGCCTCACCGAGCGCGTGCACCTGGACTTCGTGCGTTCAGGCGCGCGGCTGCAAGGCGCGGCGCAAGTGCGCTACGGCGCGGTGATGGAGGCGCTGGCCGAGCTGACCACGCGCTTCGGCCAGAACGTGCTGCATGACGAAGCGGCGTACATGCTGGTGCTGAAGACCGAGGCCGAACTGGCCGGCCTGCCCGAATCGGTGCGCGCCGCGGCGCGCCAGGCGGGCGCTGATCGTGGCCGCGGCGAAGGCGAGCATGTGATCACCTTGTCGCGTTCGCTGGTGGTGCCGTTCTTGACCTTCTCCACCCGGCGCGACCTGCGCCAACAGGCCTGGGCCGCGTGGGTGGGCCGCGGCGAACATGAAGGTGAACACGACAACCGCGAGGTGGCGCGCAGCATCTTGCGCCTGCGCAACGAGCAGGCGCGGCTGCACGGCCAAGCCAGCTACGCCGACTACGCGCTCACCGACACCATGGCCGGCCAGGTGCAGGCTGTACAGGGCTTGCTGGGCGAGGTTTGGCCGCGCGCGCTGGCGGCGCTGGCGCGCGAGCAGCAAGCGCTTGAAGAGCAGATGCGCGAGCAAGGCGTGGGCGAGACGCTGCAGGCCTGGGACTGGCGCTACTGGGCCGAGCAGGTGCGCCAGCAGCGCTACGCCGTGGACGACGCCGAAATCAAACCGTACTTTCCGCTGCCCCAGGTGGTGGCCGCGGCGTTCGACTGCGCGCAGCGCCTGTTCGGCCTGCACTTCAAGCGCCGCGACGACATTGCCGTGTACCACCCCGACGTGGCGGCCTATGAAGTGAGCGATGCCCAGGGGCGGCTGGTGGCCGTGTTCTTGCAAGACAACTTTGCGCGGCCCTCCAAACGCAGTGGCGCCTGGATGAGTGCGCTGCGCTGGCAAAGCCGCAACGAACCCAGCGGCGCGCCGGCGTTGCCGGTGATTCTGAACAACAACAACTTTGCCAAGGGTGCGCCGGGGCAGCCCACGCTGCTGTCGCTGGACGACGCACGCACGCTGTTCCATGAGTTCGGCCACGGCCTGCACGGCATGCTCAGCAACGTGACGTATGAGCGTCTGTCGGGCACCCAGGTGCTGCGCGATTTCGTTGAGCTGCCGTCGCAGATCTTCGAGCACTGGATCACCGAGCCCGAGGTGCTGGAACGCCATGCGCGGCACCACCAAACCGGCCAACCCATGCCGCGCGATCTGATCGAACGCATGCAGCGTGCGCGCCGCTTCAACCAGGGATATGAAACCGTGCGCTACACCGCCAGCGCGTTGGTGGACATGGCCGCGCACGCGCTCACCGACGCCGAGCCGCCGGCCGACCTGTGTGCGTTTGAAGCCGACACGCTGCGTGCGCTGGGCCTGCCCGCGGCTGTGGGCGTGAACCACAGGCTGGTGCACTTCCAGCACCTGTTCAGCGGCTCGGGCTATGCCGCGGGCTACTACGTGTACCTGTGGGCCGAGGTGTTGGATGCCGACGGCTACGGCGCTTTCACCGAAGCCGGCAGCCCGTTCGACGCCAAGGTGGCCGCGGCGCTGCATCGCTACATCTATGCCAGCGGCAACAGCCTGGAGCCGGGCGCGGCCTATGCGGCGTTCAGGGGCCGCGCGGCCGAGGTGCAGCCCATGTTGCGCAAGCGCGGCTTGATCGAAGACACGCAACCGGCGTGAGCGTGCGGCCCGGGGTCAATCGAACCCGGCGACGTCAGTCGCCGCGGCCGGGCCGAACAAGTCGTCCAGCGCCATCAAAAAGGCCTTGAAGTCCAGCGGCTTGGTCCAGTAAGCGGCAAAGCCGGCAGCCAGCGCGGCGTCAACGTCTTGGCGCAGCGCGTTGGCTGAGAGCGAAATGCAGGTGATGTCTTGCGTTAACGGGTCGGCGCGCAGCCGCCGCAGCACTTCAATGCCGTCGAAGTCGGGCAACTGCATGTCCACCAAGATCAGGTCGGGTCGCAGTTCGCGCGCGCGTGCCACGCCGCTGGTGCCATCAACGGCGGCGCTGAATCGCAGCCCGGTGCGCAGGTTGACCAGTTCTTCGACGATCAACACGTTGACCGGGTTGTCTTCAATGTAGAGCAGGCTTGGCCGCTCACCCGGCCGGCGCGTGCTGGCCAGGTGCGGCCGCTGCGCCGCGGCGTCGGGCGCGCCGCACGCCGGCTCGGCGGCCGGCACGGCCAAGGGCAGGCGCAGCTCGAACACCGTGCCCACGCCGGGCGTGCTGTCCACATGCACCGAGCCGCCCATGCGTTCAACCAGGGCCTTGACGATGGCCAGCCCGATGCCCGTGCCTTCAATGTCTTCATGCTCCAGCCCCAGGCGGTTGAAGGGCTCGAAGACATGGCGCAATTGCTCGTCGCTCATGCCGCGGCCGGTGTCGCTGATGCGCAGCACCACCCATTCGGCGCGGGGCTCGGCGTTGAGCGTGACCGAGCCCCCTTCAGCGTTGTATTTGATGGCGTTGGTGAGCAAGTTGAGCAACACCTGGCGCAGCCGCGTGGCGTCGGCCAGTGCCACGCCGGCCACGCTGCCTGCGCGCAGTTTCACTTTGCGTTGGCGCGCCAGCGATTCCACCAAGGGCAGGGTGGCGTCGACCAGCGGGGCCAGTGCGACCGGACCCAACTGCACGCGCACTTCGCCGCCTTCCAGGCTGGACAGGTCGAGCACGTCGTTGATCAGCGACAGCAGGTGCTGCCCGGCCGCGCGAATGTGGTCGAGCCGGCGCTTGCGGGTTTCGGCACTGACCCGTTCGCCGTCGTTTTGCAGCATCTGGGTGAAGCCCAGCACAGCGTTCAGCGGCGTGCGCAGCTCATGGCTCATGCGCGCCAGGAACTGCGACTTGGCCCGGCTGTCGCGTTCGGCCACGGCGCGTTCGCGGCGTGCGCCTTCAGCGTTCTTGGTGTCGGTGATGTCCCAGTTCACACCCAGGCGGCCGATGGTGCGGCCTTGCTCGTCGCACTGCGCCAGTGAGCGCGAGGCCAGCCAGCGCCACTGCCCATCGGGCAGGCGGCAGCGAAATTCGTAGTACGCCGGGCCAGCATCAGCGACGGCCTGCGCCAGCTTGGCGTCGACCCCCGTGCGGTCGTCGGGGTGGGTGAGTTCGCGGCGCTCGTGTTCATTGAGCGGGGTGGCGCGCGGCGCCAGGCCGCGCAAGTGCCACATCTGCTCGTCCCAGTGGGTGATGCCGCTGCGCAGGTCGATCTCCCAGGTGCCCAGGCCGGTGCCGCGCACGGCCAGCGCGGCACGCTCGTTGGCCGTGCGCAAGGCGCGTTCGGCGGCGCGAGCCTCGGTCTCGTCGATCATCACGCCCTCGAACACGGTCTGCTCGCCAGGTTTGTCGGCGCGGGCATGGAAACGCACGTGGCGCAACTCGCCACTGGGCCGGTGCAGCCGGAAGTCGATGTCGAACTCGTGTACCACGCCGCGTGCCATGTCCACCACCGCCTTGCGCACCCGGTCACGGTCCGCGGCGTGGACGAAACGCTGCAACCATTCGCGCACCGTGGGCTGCGGGCTGTCGGGCGCCAGGCCGAGGATGTGGCGCATCTGGGTATTGCAGATCGGCCGCTCGGCGCCGGCGTCGATGCTGACGAAGCCGATCGCCGCGGCCTCGGCGGCGATCTCCACGCGCTGCGCCAGTACGGTGGCGCGGCGGGTTACCTGCACGCGCTCGGTGATGTCCAGCCCCACGCCCAGAATGGCCACGGCGCGGCCCTGGCCGTCATGCTGGGCCACACGGCGGGTGAGCACGTAGCGCCAGACGCCGTGGGCGCTGCGCAAACGCACCTCCATGTCGACGGGGCGGCCATCACCCATGGTGACCCTGGCCTGAGCCAGGTACTCGGCCAGGTCGTCGGGATGCACGATCTGGCGCAGCTCATCAGCCGACAACGGTGTGCGGCCCGTGTGGCCGATCATGGCCAGCGCCCGATCGTTGAATGCCACCTCGCCGCTGGCGAGGTTGGTGCGCCAGTACAGGATGTTGCCCAGTTCGACCGCGAGCTGCAGCTGCGCGGCAACCTGCGTGTGTGCCGGCATGCGGGCAATGGTTTCGCTGTCGTCGACGTCGGCCGCCTGCGGCGTGGGCCACCAGCTCATTGCGCACAGCTTGCCTTGCAGCGGCTGGCACTGCAAGCGGCCATGGCCGGCCTGCCCGTCGGCGCGTCGCAGCGCTGCATCGCGCGGCAAGCCGCTCTGGGCCAGGCTGGTGAAGGCCGGCAAGTCCAGCTCGAACAAGGCGGTGGCTGCTTGGCCCGTCAGATCGAGCCGGGCGCGGCCCGTGGCACTGGCAAACGCGGCATTGGCCCAGTGGATGAGGCCGCTTGCGGCGTCCACCAGCGCCAGCGCGTTGGGCATGTGCTCCAGCCAGGCCTGCAACGCGCTTTCGCCCAACCCCAGGTTGGCCAAGGCAGGCAAAGGCGAGGCAGGGGCCATTGGCACGGGCAAGGTGGTGATGCGGGGGGCCAGTCTAGGGCAAGGGCCAGCCAGCAAGGGCCGTGGAGAATGTGGTGGCCGCCCGCGGTGGGCGCGCGATCAACAAAAGGTGTCCACCTATGAGCGCACAGCCCCGGGCCTTGAAGGCCGCCGTACAAGGTGCGGTGATCGGCATCGAGGTCACCGCCGGCCAGGCGGTGCATGCCGGCCAGGTGCTGGTGGTGCTGGAAGCCATGAAGATGGAAGTGCCGCTGCAAGCCCCGGCCGACGGCCATGTGCGCGCGCTGCATGTGGCCGTGGGTGAGGCGGTGGACGAAGGCGCGGCCTTGGTCGACTTCGAGCCCGCCGCGGTGACGCTGGCCCGGCCCGCGGCGCAAGCCCCGGCCGGTGAACGTGCCGACCTGGCCCGCCTGCGCCAGCGCCGCGCCTTGCTGCAAGACGCCGCGCGCCCCCAGGCCATGGCGCAACGCCAGGCCCGCGGCGGGCGCAGCGCGCGCGCCAATGTGGCCGACCTGCTCGACGCCGGCAGCTTCAACGAGTACGGCGCCTTCGCCGTGGCCGCGCAGCGCAGCCGGCGCACGCTTGACGACCTGCAGGCCAACACGCCGGCTGATGGCTTGATCACCGGCACCGGCAGCGTCAACGCTGCGCTGGTGGGTGCGGCGCGCGCGCAGGTGGCGGTGATGGGCTATGACTACACCGTGCTGGCCGGCACCCAGGGCTCGTTCAACCACGGCAAGACGGATCGGCTGCTCGATGTGGCGCGGCGCCTGAATTTGCCGCTGGTGCTGTTTGCCGAAGGCGGTGGCGGGCGGCCGGGCGATGTCGATTCGCCCGCCGTGGCCGGGCTGCACTGCACCAGCTTCGGCGCGCTGGCCGCGCTGGCCGGGCAGGTGCCGCTGGTGGGCATCGTGGCCGGGCGCTGCTTTGCCGGCAACGCGGCCATGCTGGGTTGCTGCCACGTCATCATCGCCACCGAAAACTCGAGCATCGGCATGGGTGGGCCGGCCATGATCGAAGGCGGCGGCCTGGGCCGCGTGGCGGCCGACGACGTGGGCCCGATCAGCGTGCAGGCGGCCAACGGTGTGGTTGATGTGCGCGTGGCCGATGAAGCCGCCGCGGTGGCCGCGGCAAAGCAATATCTGGCCTACTTCCAGGCGCCGCTGCTGGCCGCAGGCATGGCCGGCGCCGATCAACAAACCTTGCGCCAGGCCGTGCCCGAAAACCGCAATGCGCTGTACGACGTGCGCGCCATCATCCGCACGCTGGTGGATGCTGCGAGCGTGCTCGAACTGCGGCGCGAATTCGGCACCGGCGTGGTCACCGCGCTGGCGCGCATCGAAGGCCGTGCCGTGGCCATCGCCGCCAGCCACGTGCACCACCTGGGCGGCGCGCTCGACGCCCCGGCGTGCGACAAGCTCGCGCGCTTCATGCAACTGGCTGATGCCTTTGGTTTGCCGCTGGTCACGCTGGTGGACACGCCCGGCTTCATGGTTGGCCCGGCGTCGGAAAAAACGGCCATGGTGCGGCATGCGGGGCGGCTGTTCGTCACCGCCGCGGCGCTGCGCGTGCCGGTGGCCAGCGTGGTGCTGCGCCGCGGCTATGGCCTGGGGGCCATGGCGCTCACCGCTGGGCACTTCCACGCCACCGTGGGCACCGCGGCCTGGCCCAGCGCCGAGTTCGGCGCCATGGGGCTGGAAGGCTCGGTACGGCTGGGCTTTCGCAAAGAGCTGGAGGCGGCAGCGCCGGCTGAACGCGAAGCGCTGTTCAACCAGTTGCTGCAACAAGCCATCGCGCGCGGCGCGGCTTTGAACATGGCCAGCCACCTGGAGGTGGACGACGTGATCGACCCGGCCGACACCCGCGCCTGGCTGGCTCGCGTGCTGGCTGCCGCACCACCGGTTAGCGGAATGCCGCGGCGCGCGTTCGTGGATGCCTGGTGAGTTTCATCGAACGTTGTAGTCGCTGGCGCCCGCGCCTGCGCAGCCACACCCTGGCCGCGCTGGCCGCTGCGCTGGTGGTGCTGGCCTGCAACGGCCGCTTCTGGGCCGCGATGCTGGACGGCCGCGCCCTGGATGCGCCGAGAACCTGGTGGTGGATGGCGGCGCTGGCGCTGGCGTTGTGGGCCTTGCATTTCGTGCTGTTCAACCTGCTGTTCAACCGCTTCACGGCGCGGCCGCTGGCGGCGTTGTTGATCGTGGCCACGGCTTTTGCGGTGTACTACATGCAGCGCTTCAACGTCTACCTGGACACCAGCATGCTGCGCAACGTGCTGCGCACCGATTTGCACGAGGCGCGCGAGTTGTTCACGCTGGGCCTGCTGCCGCACCTGCTGCTCTATGCGGGCTTGCCCTTGCTACTGCTGTGGCGCGTGCGCATCGTGCGCGGGCCGTGGCTGCGCAGCCTAGTGGTCAAGCTGCTCGGCACGCTGGCCGGCGTGGCGCTGCTGGTGGGCGCGGTGCTGGCGGTGTTTCAAGACTTCAGCTCGGCCATGCGCAACCAGCGCGAGGCGCGCTTTCTCATCACGCCGGCCAACTACCTGTACTCGCTGGCCCGCGTTGGCTTGGAAGAGGGCGCGGCCAGCGCCCAGCCACGCCAGGCCATCGGGCTGGACGCGGCGCGTCTGGCCGCGGCCACGGCGCGCCAACGCCCGCTGCTGCTGGTGCTGGTGGTGGGCGAAACGGCGCGCGCCGCCAACTGGGGCCTGAATGGCGCCGCGCGCATGACCACGCCGCAACTCGCGGCCATGAACGATGTGATCAGCTTCACCGACGTGACCAGTTGCGGCACCAACACCGAAGTCTCGTTGCCCTGCATGTTCGCGCCGCTGGGCCGGCGCAACTACGACGAAGCGCGCATCCGCGGCAGCGAGTCGTTGTTGCATGTGCTGGCCCGCGCCGGTGTGGCCGTGCATTGGCGTGACAACCAGTCGGGCTGCAAAGGTGTGTGCGAAGGCTTGAGCCAGGAAACGGTGACCCAGGCCAAACTGCCCGGCCTGTGCGACGGCGAGCGCTGCCTGGACGAAGCGCTGCTGCACGACTTCAAGGCCCTGGTGCAGCCCCGCAAAGATCAGCTGATCGTGCTGCACCAACTGGGCAACCATGGCCCGGCCTACTACCGCCGCTACCCGCCTACCTTCAAGCGCTTCACACCCACCTGCGACACCCCGGACCTTTCGCGTTGCAGCCGCGAAGAGATCGGCAATGCCTATGACAACGCCCTGCTGTACACCGACCATGTGCTGGCCCAGACCATCGCGCAGTTGCGCGACCACACGCCCAGCCACGACACGGCGCTGGTCTACGCGTCAGACCATGGCGAGTCGTTGGGCGAAAACGGGCTGTACCTGCACGGCCTGCCTTACGCCATTGCGCCGCGCGAACAGACCCGGGTGCCGATGTTGCTTTGGCTGTCGCCCGGTTTCGCACAGGCGCTGCGCATCAACCCGGCCTGCGTGCGCGAGCGCGCCGCGGCGCCGGCCGCGCACGACCACCTGTTTCACACGGTCTTGGCGCTGTTGCAGGTGGGCACGGGCCTTTACGATCCCACGTTCGATCTGCTGCACGCTTGTCGCCCATGACCACGGCCTTTGCACCCCCGTTCACGCCGGCCGGCGACGTCGACGTGCAACTGCGCGGCCCGGGCTTTGCGCTGCTCACACCGGCCGCCTTGGCGGCGCTGTCGCACATCACGCCGGTCGTGTTGGCCAGTTGGCAGCAGGTGTGGGCGCACCTGCCGCCCGACGCGCACTTGCGTGACGGCGGCCACTACCGGCGCCGCCGCCATGGCTGTTTTGTCATCGACGCCCAGTCTGTGGCGAGCGTGCCGCAGCGCGCCCACTGGCAGCCGCTGGCCTACAACGCGCTGCACGGCGGCTTCGAGCGCTGGTTCGAGCCGCTGGAGCCGGCGCTGGCGCAGTCACCTGAATGGTTAGCGCTGCTGCGCGGGTTGGCGCGGCACGCCGATGCCTTGCGCGGTGCCCAGACCTGGTCTGTCGAGGCGCATGCCTTTCGCATCGACACGGCCGGCGGCATCGGCCGGCCCACGCCCGAAGGCGCGCACCGCGACGGAGTTGACCTGGTGGCGGTGATGCTGCTGGCACGCCAGGGCGTGAAAGGCGGTGAGACGCGGGTGTTTGACGCTGCCGGCCCGCAGGGCCAACGCTTCACGCTGAGCGAGCCGCTGAGCTGCCTGCTGCTCGACGATGCCAAGGTGATCCACGAAACCACGCCGATCCAGCCGCTGGATGCGAATTCGCCCGGCTGGCGCGACACCTTGGTGTTGACCTATCGAGCCGGCGGTTTTCAGGGGCCGTGACGGCGCAGCGGTGCCGGCGGTCGGCCAGCGTTTGCTTCAGGCGTCGAGGATGAACGAGGCGGACAGCCGGCGCGCCAGGCGGCGCAATTCGGCGTCGGGTGATTCGATCGCCCGGCCCAGGCAATGCTGGGCGTAGCAAGGGTCGTGCTGCAAGCGCCGCAAATCCACCGCCAGGCCTTGGGCGCGCATCAATTGCTGAAAGTCCAGCAACGCCATGCGGTCGCGGTAGTCGGCGCCCAGCAAGTCGGCAACGGGCAGGGCGTAAGGCTCGGGGTGAAGGTGCAGGGCCGGCATGGCGGTGAGCAGCGGCGGGCGTGCCAAGGTCTTGTGCATCGGGTGCAGGATAGGCAAGCGGGCCCTGGCCGGTCGCGCAAACAGGGCCCGGTTTGCTGGCCAGTCTGGTGTGGCGCAAGGGCTCGGCTATCCTGCGCCCATGACCCTGGCCATCAGCATTGAAGACGTGGTTGCCGCGGCGCAGCGCCTGCGCGGCGTGGCGCACCGCACACCGGTGTTGCGCTCGAACACGGCCGACGCCTTGAGCGGTGCGCGTTTGTTCTTCAAGTGCGAAAACTTCCAGCGCATGGGTGCCTTCAAGTTCCGCGGCGCGTACAACGCGCTGGCCCAGTTCACGCTGGCGCAGCGCGCTGGCGGCGCGCTGGCGTTTTCTTCGGGCAACCATGCCCAGGCGGTGGCCCTGTCTGCGCAATTGCTGGGCCTGCCCAGTGTGATCTTGATGCCCGAAGACGCGCCGCCGTCCAAGCTGGCCGCCACCCGTGCCTACCAGCAAGGCCGGGCTGGCAGCGAGGTGATGCTTTTCAATCGTTACACCGAAGACCGCGAGGCCCTGGCCGCGCGCCTGGCGCAAGAGCGCGGCATGACCCTGGTGCCGCCCTACGACCATGCCGCGGTGATGGCCGGGCAGGGCACGGCGGCACTGGAATTGATCGAAGAGACAGGCCCGCTCGATGCCCTGGTGGTGTGCGTGGGCGGTGGCGGGCTGATCAGCGGCTGCGCCGTGGCGGCGCACGCGGCCAGCCCGGGCATCAAGGTCTACGGCGTCGAGCCTGAAGCGGGCGACGACACGCGGCAAAGCCTGAAGGCCGGGCGCATCATCCACATCGCCACCCCGCACACCATTGCCGACGGCGCGCAAACCCAGCACAGCGGCCAGTTAACGTTTCCGGTGATTCAGGCGCTGGTGCAAGAGGTGGTCACGGTGAGCGACGCGCAGTTGGTGCAGGCCATGCGCTTCTTTGCCGAGCGCATGAAGCTGGTGGTCGAGCCCACCGGCTGCCTGGCCGCGGCGGCGGTGTTGCAGCGCGTGCTGCCCCTGGCCGGCCAGCGTGTGGGCGTGATCATCAGCGGCGGCAATGTCGACCTGGCGCGCTACGCTGCCTTGCTGCAATGAATCCAACAAAACGAGGAGACCCCATTGGCTGACGCCACGCCCAACCCGCCCACCGTGGCCAACCCGCCGTCAACCAACGAGGCCGACAACCGTGCCCGCGAGCAGGTTGAAAAACTGCTGGCGCGCGCCGGCGCGCGCCACCGCGAACGGCTGCGCCTGGCGCAAACCACGCTGGCCTACACCGTGGACGCCGCCTTCCTGCCCGTGCTGGCCGCCAACGGCCAACCGCAGGCCGCGGTGTTCAGCACCGCCTATGTGCTGGACAGCGCGGTGCCGGCGCAGCGCCCGGTGTGTTTTGCCTTCAACGGCGGGCCGGGCTCGGCGTCGATCTGGCTGCAATTCGGCGCGCTGGGCCCGAAGCGCGTGGTCATCAACGACGACGGCAGCGCGCCGCAGCCGCCGTATGCGGTGGAAGACAACCCGGCCAGTTGGTTCGAGCATTTCGACCTGGTCTTCATCGACCCGCCGCACACCGGCTGGTCGCTCGCGGCGAGCGCCGAGGCGCGCAAGAAGCTGCTCAGCGTGGATGGCGACATCGAGGCCCTGTGCGAATGCATCCGCGTCTGGCTCACGCGCCACCAGCGCTGGGGCTCGCCGGTCTACCTGGCCGGCGAAAGCTACGGCACCACGCGCGGCGCGGGCATGGCCGACAAGCTCATCGCCATGGGCGTGTCGTTGTCGGGCCTGGTGCTGGTGAGCTGCGCGATGGACTTGCAAAGCATCGTCTTCGCGCCACGCAATGATTTGCCCTATGCCTTGTTCCTGCCTGGCTTTGCCAATGCCGCGCAGTACCACGGCCTGTTGAAAGGGCCGTTGGGCGCTTCGAGCGAAGCAGCGCGCGCCGCGGCCGAGAGCTTCGTGATGGAAGAGTACCTGTCGGCGCTGCATGCCGGCTCGAACGTGAGCGAAGCCCGGCGCAGCCGCGTGGCACGCAGGCTGTCTGAATTGACCGGCCTGCCGCGCCGCCTGGTGGAAGAAAAAAACCTGCGCATCAGCGACGAGACTTTCTTCTTCGAAGCCATGCGCGAGCAAGGCCGCATCATGGGCCGGCTGGAAGCGCGCATCACCGGCCCCATGGCCGCCAGCCGCACCCGCGAGTGGGAATTCGACCCGGGCATCGACGCTATCGCCGGCCCGTACACCATGGCCGCACTGGCCTACTACGGGCAGAGCCTGGGCCTTCGCAGCGAACAGAAGTTCGAGGTGCTGTCGATGGAAGTGAACAAGGACTGGAACTGGAACCGCGGCGATACGCAGGGCTTGTCGTACACCTGCACCAGCACCGACCTGGGCCGCGCCTTGCGCCGCGCGCCGCACCTGAAGGTGCTGGCCGCCAGCGGCCGCTACGACCTGGGCACGCCCTACAGCGCCAGCGACTGGAGCCTGGCGCAACTCGACATTCCGGCCGACGTGCGTTCCCGTGTCACCCACCACTACTACGACGCCGGTCACATGATGTACACGCGCCAGGCCGATCTGCTCAAGCTGAAGGCCGACCTGGCGGCCTGGTTGGAAACTTAAACTGCTCGGATCAAGCGAACGCCGCGGAACCGGCTCTGCCGGGCCGCTGGCGTGCCTTGCAGGCCGCATGGCCGCGAGACGCGGCCATTCCTCGGCCCGTCCAAGCCGACGCAGGTCGGCTTGGAGCCGCGGGCCTCGGCCCCCTTGAAGGGGGCTGAGCCCGGACGAGAAACAGTCCCTGCGGACTGTTTCTCGCCTGCGAAGGCCTTCCGGCCTGCCTGCCGGAAGGCGCGCGAAGCGCGTAGGGGTGTTTCATTCAGC
>JANOXU010000152.1:0-32335 GCA_031418595.1 Burkholderiales bacterium | reverse complement strand
GCCCCGGCGCGCCGGTGGCCGCGCAGGTGCTGGCGGTGGATGAGCGTGGCATGCCGGTGGAGCCAGCGGTTATGTCGCCAGGCTCACCGACACCGCCTGCTTCAGCACCCCCCTCGGCGGCCAAAAAGCCCTGAGGCGCGGCCATGAACATCTCGCGTTTCTTCATCGACCGGCCGCGCTTTGCCGCGGTGCTGTCGATCATCATCTTCCTGCTCGGTGCCTTGTCGCTGCAACGTCTGCCGATCTCCGAATACCCTGAAGTGACGCCGCCGCAGGTGGTGGTGCGCGCGCAGTACCCCGGTGCCAACCCGCGCGTGATTGCCGAGACCGTGGCCACGCCGCTGGAGGAGCAGATCAACGGCGTCGAGGGCATGCTGTACATGAACAGCCAGGCCACGTCAGACGGCTCGATGACGCTGTCGATCAGCTTCAAGATCGGCACCTCGCCCGAGGCCGCCGCCACCGAGGTGCAAAACCGCGTCAACCGGGCGCTGCCGCGGCTGCCCGAGATCGTGCGCCAGATCGGCGTGACCACCGAAAAGAGTTCGCCGAACTTCATCATGGTGGTGCACATGGTGTCGCCCGACAACCGCTACGACGCGCTGTACCTGCGCAACTATGCGGCGCTGAACGTGCGCGACCGCTTGCTGCGCATTCCCGGTATCGGCACGGTTCTAACGTTTGGCTCGGGCGACTACGCCATGCGCATCTGGCTCGACCCGAACAAGCTCGCTGATCGCAAGCTCACCTCGGCCGATGTGGTGAAGGCGCTGCGCGAGCAAAACGCGCAGGTCGCCGCCGGCGTGGTGGGCGCGCCGCCGGTGGCCGGCCGGGTCGACTTTCAACTCGCCATCAACACGCAAGGGCGCTTGAACAGCGAGGAACAGTTTGCCGATGTGATCATCAGCGCCGACGCCGCCAGCGGCGCGCTGGTGCGCGTCAAAGACGTGGGCCGCGTGGAACAGGGCCCCAACACGTACGCGCTGGGTTCGCTGCTGAACAACCAGGAAGCGGCGGCCATCGGTGTCTTCCAGGCGCCCAATTCAAACGCCCTGGCCTTGAGCGAAACCGTTCGCGCCACCATGGCCGAGCTGAAGCAGAATTTCCCGCCGGGGGTGGACTACACCATCGTCTACGACCCCACGCGCTTCGTTCGCACGTCGATCGAAAAAGTGATCGTCACCTTGTTCGAAGCCATCGCGCTGGTGGTGATCGTGGTGGTGATCTTCCTGCAGACCTGGCGCGCCTCGCTGATCCCGTTGCTGGCCGTGCCGGTCAGCATCGTGGGCACCTTCGCGGTGCTGAACGCGCTGGGTTTCTCAATCAACACGCTCACCCTGTTCGGCCTGGTGCTGTCGATCGGCATCGTGGTTGACGATGCCATCGTGGTGGTGGAAAACGTCGAGCGCAACATCGAGGCCGGCCTGGCCCCGCGCGAGGCCGCGGTGCAGGCCATGCAGGAAGTCTCGGGCCCCATCATCGCCATAGGCCTGGTGCTGTGCGCGGTGTTCGTGCCGCTGGCTTTCGTGGCCGGGCTGGAGGGCCAGTTCTACCGCCAGTTCGCGGTGACGATCACCATTTCCACGCTGATCTCGGCGTTCAATTCATTGACGCTGTCGCCGGCCCTGGCGGCGATCCTGCTCAAGCCGCGTGGCGCGCCGCCTGATGCGCCCACGCGGGTGTTGATGGCGCTGTTCGGCTGGTTCTTCCGCTGGTTCAACCGCTTCTTCAAGCGCAGTGCCGACCGCTATTCCAGCGGCATCACCGGCGTGGTGGTGAAGCGCAAAACGCTGGCGCTGGGGGTGTATGCGCTGCTGTTGGGCGCCACGGTGCTGCTGTTCATGCGTGTGCCGCCGGGCTTCGTGCCGCAGCAAGACAAGCAATACCTGATCGGCATTGCCCAGTTGCCCGATGGCGCCAGCCTGCAGCGCACCACCGAGGTCATCCGCCGCCTGAGCGACATTGCCAAGGGCGTGCCCGGCATCCAGGATGCGGTGGCGTTTCCGGGCCTGTCGATCAACGGCTTCAGCGCCGCGCCGAACGCCGGCATCGTGTTCTTCGCGCTCGATGAATTCGATAAGCGGCAAACGCCCGAACTCAGCGCTGACGCCATCGTCGGCCAGGTCAACATGCGCCTGGGCGCGATCCAGGACGCCTTCCTGTTCGTGCTCTCGCCGCCGCCGGTGAGTGGGCTGGGCAGTGCCAACGGCTTCAAGCTGCAATTGCAGGATCGCGCATCGCTGGGCGAAGGCGCGCTGCAAGGCGCGGTGCAGCAACTGATGGGCCGTGTTTATGGCGACCCGAACAGCGGCATCACGCAGTTCTTCAGCAACTACCAGATCAACGTGCCGCAGTTGCTGACGCAGATCGACCGCACGCGCGCCAAGCAAATGGGCGTCAGCCTGACCGATGTGTACGAGACCATGCAGACCTACCTGGGCTCGTTGTACGTGAACGATTTCAACCGCTTCGGCCGCACCTACCAGGTCATCGTGCAGGCCGACGCGCCGTTTCGCGCGCGGGCCGAAGACATCGGCCAACTCAAGGTGCGCAACAACCTGGGCCAGATGGTGGCGCTGTCGTCATTGATGACGGTGGAGCCCAGCTTCGGGCCCGGCGCGGTGTCGCGCTACAACGGCTTTTATGCGGCCGACATCAACGGCGCGCCCAAGCCCGGCGTCAGCTCGGGCCAGGCGCAGGCGCAGATGGAACAGATCCTGGCGCAGACCTTGCCGCGCGGCATCGGCTACGAATGGACTGAGCTTGTCTACCAGGAAAAGATTGCCGGCAACACCATGGCGGTGGTGTTCCCGCTGTGCGTGCTGCTGGTGTTCCTGGTGCTGGCGGCCACGTACGAGAGCTGGACGCTGCCGCTGGCCATCATCCTGATCGTGCCAATGTGCATCTTGTCGGCCATGTTCGGCATCTGGGTCAGCGGCCTGCTGGGCGCGCCGGGTGACAACAACATCTTCTCGAAGGTTGCACTCGTCGTGCTGGTGGGCCTGGCGTGCAAGAACGCGATCCTGATCGTCGAGTTCGCGCGCCACCTGGAAGAAAAAGGCGAGTCGCTGGTGCAGGCCGTAGTGCATGCCTGCCGCTTGCGGCTGCGCCCGATCCTCATGACCTCGATCGCCTTCGTGGCCGGCGTCACGCCGCTGCTGCTATCCACCGGCGCCGGCGCCGAGATGCGCCGCGCCATGGGTGTGGCGGTGTTTTCGGGCATGCTGGGCGTGACCTTCTTCGGCCTGTTCCTCACGCCAGTGTTCTACGTGGTCTTGCGCAAGTTCAAACTGGCACGCAGCAAGGCGGCGGTCGGGGGCACAACATGAAGTTGTTGCCGTGGCGTGGCGTTGTCCTGTCAAGCCTGTTGTTTGGTTGCGCGCAGCCGCCCACGGTCATCACACCGGTGGCAGCCGTGCTGGCGTCTTTTGTGATGCCCGTTGCGCCCGGTGAACCGATGGGCGCTTTCTGGCAGGCCTGGGCCGACCCGCCGCTGAATGCGCTGCTGGCGGATGCCACGCGCGCCAACACCGACGTGCGCCTGGCCCAAGCGCGGCTGCAAGAGGTGCGCGCCAATGCCGCCGAAGCTGACGCCAACCGCCAGCCCGCCGTGGGCGCGACGGCCAGTGCCGGCCGCGGCAACACGCTGGGTTTTCCAGTGGACAACTTCGTCAGAGTGGGCGGCAGCTTCAACTGGGAACTCGATTTCTTTGGCCGCACCCGGCGCGCGGGCGACGCTGCCGCGGCGCAGGTGCAGGCCAGTGAAGCCGGTGTTGACGTGGCGCAGCGCGTGGTGGGCGCCGAGTTGGCCATGCAGTACCTGGTGCTGCGCGGTTTGCAACAGCGCCTGGCCGTGGCGTGTGAGGCCCTGGTGAACCAGCTTGAGGCGCAGCGCATCGTGCGCGTGCGCGCTGAACTGGGCCGCGGCACGGCGCTCGACCTGGCGCGTGCCAATGCCTTGGTTGAAAACACCCAGGCCAGCCTGCCCGCGCTGCAAGGCGGCATCGAACGCGCTGCTTTTCGCCTGGCCACGCTGAGTGCGCGCAGCCCCGGCGCCACGCTGGCGGCGCTGGTCGAGCCGCGCGCCCTGCCCAGCTTGCCCGTGGTGCCGGCCGCCGCCTTGGCCACAGGCACGCCACAAGCCTTGCTGGAGCGCCGGCCTGACATTCGCCAAGCCGAACGGCAACTCGCCGCGGCGACGGCCAACATCGACCTGGCCCGCGCGGAGCTGTACCCGCGCATCAGCCTGGTCGGGCTGCTGGGCTTCACCAGTGCCGGCTTGGGCGACTTGCTGGCCAGCGCCGGGCGCAACGCCAGCCTGGGCGCCAACCTGAGCTGGGCGGCGCTCGACTTCGGCCGCGTGCGCGCCCGCATTGGCGCCAGCCAAGCGCGCGCGCAGCAGGCCTTGTTGGTCTGGGAACAAACGGTGCAACTCGCGCTGGAAGAAACCGAGGTGGCGCTGTCGCAGTACACGCGCAGCGTGCAGCAAGCCGCGCGGCTGGAAAACGCTGCGCGGCAAGCGCAAGAAGCGGCGCGCTTGGCGCGCTTGCGCTTCGAGGCCGGGGCGAGCGACTTTCTCACCGTGCTCGACGCCGAGCGCAGCGTGCTGGCCGCGCGCGACGCGCTGGTGCAAGCCCAGCAGGCCAGTCTGGTGGCCCTGGTGGCGGTGTACCGGGCCTTGGGCGGGGGCTGGAGCGTGGCGCGGCCAGTGGGGTAAACGCCCGCCCTGCCTGCCCTTGACCCTTGACCCTTGACCCTTGACCCTTGACCCTTGACCCTTGACCCTTGACCCTTGACCCTTGACCCTTGACCCTTGACCGAGGCCGTCATACACTGGATGACATGCGCGTCAATGCCCGCCTCGACCCTGATACCCAGGCTCAGCTTGAGTACATCGTGGCCACCACCGGCCAGGCGGTGAGCCACGTCGTGCGCGAGTGCGTGGCCACGTATTACGTGCAGCTGCGTGCGCGCGAACAAGGGCCGAAGGGCTTGCTGGCGTTGGTTGGCCGGGGCGACAGTGGCCGCGCCGATGTCGCCAGCCGAACCAAGCCCTTGCTGGCCGAAGGCCTGGCGGCCAAGGTTCGCCCGGCGCGCAAAGCTTGAAGGCGCCGTGATCGCGGTCGACACCGGCTTTCTCTATGCGCTGGTGGATCGCAGCGACGCCTGGCACGAGCGCGCCAAAGCACAGGTGCACACCGCCAGCGAGGGCTGGGTGACCACCTGGCCCGTGCTCACTGAAGCCTGTTTTCTGATGCAGCGCTGGGTCGGCCAACCGTTCGCCGCCGCACTGATGGATGACGTGGCCGCCGGCGGCCTGGTGGTGTGGGATGTGCCCATGGCCGCGGTGGCGCAGGCCAGCAGCCTCATGAAACGCTATGCCAAGCTGCCGATGGATCTGGCCGATGCCTCGCTGGTGCTGTTGGCCGAGCACCTGGGCCACGGCCGCATCCTGTCCACCGACGAACGCGACTTCGGCGCCTACCGCTGGAAGCAGCGCAAGCCCTTTCACAACCTGTTGACCTGAAGGAACTGACCATGCGATTGCAAGACAAAGTGGCCATCGTCACCGGCGCGGCCTCGGGCTTTGGCGAGGGCATTGCGCGCAAGTTCGTGGCCGAAGGCGCGCGCGTGCTGGTGGCTGACCGCGACGCCGCCGGCGCGCAGCGCGTGGCCGCCAGCCTGGGTGCGGCAGCGCAGGCCATTCAGGTGGATGTGACCGTGGCCGCCGACGTGAAGCGCATGTTTGAGGCCGCCGAAAAACATTTCGGTGCAACGGACATTCTGGTCAACAACGCCGGCATGGGCCATTTGCCGCAGCCGCTGGAAGGCCTGCCCGAAGACGAGTTCGACCGCCTGTTCGCGGTGAACATGAAGGCGATCTACCTGGCCGCGCGCGAGGCCGTGCCGCGCATGAAGGCGCGCCCGGGTGCCGGCATGAAGGGCGTGATCCTGAACATGGCCAGCACCGCCGGCGTCAGCCCGCGCCCGCGCCTGGCCTGGTACAACGCCAGCAAGGGCTGGGTCATCACCGCCACGCGCGCCATGGCGGTGGAGTTGGCCCCGTTCGGCATTCGCGTGGTGGCACTCAACCCGGTGGCCGGCGACACCCCGATGCTCAAGACCTTCCTGGGCGAAGACACGCCCGAGATGCGCGCCAAGTTCCTCTCAACCATTCCGTTAGGGCGCTTTTCGCGGCCCGACGACCTGGGCAACGCGGCCTGCTTCCTGTGCAGCGACGAAGCCTCGATGATCACCGGTGTGTGCATGGAAGTTGACGGCGGGCGCTGCATCTGAGTGCCCCCAGGGCCGGGCTGCGCCCAGCCCGCCCCCCGTGGGGGTTCAAGCAAAGTGGCAAAGCCACATTTGCTTGAGAAACGTTAGTTCCGGTGGCGCAGCCACGCCAGCTTGGCTGCATAGAGCGCGCGCTCGCCGGCCCGTGTGCTGTGCTCGCGCGCCAGTTCAAGTTGTTCGCGCGCGCCCTTCTCGTCGCCCAGCCTGAACTGGGCCAGGCCCAGCCAGAAATGAAACTCGGCGTGGTACGGGGCGCGCGCCAGCTCCTGGTTGAACAGCGCGCGCGCGGCCAGAGCGTCGCCACGTTCCAAGGCGGCGCGGCCGAGGTCGAAGAAGTGATACGGCGGGTGCGGTTCGATGGCCGCCAGGCGGGCCTGCACCGCACGCGCTTCTTCAACCCGGCCGGCGCGGGCCAGCACCTGGCCCAGGTTGAACAGGGCGCGGGTGTTGTCGCCCTCGCGGCTGAGCACCGTGGCAAAGGCCTGCTCGGCCGCCGCCAGGTCGCCCTGGCGCTGGTAGATCACGCCCAGCGTGTTGGTCGCCGGCAGGAAGGCCGGCTCGTGCAGCAGCGCCGCGCGGGCCCACCAGTAGGCCTCGTTCACGGCGCCGGCGGCCAGGTGCTCGGCCGCGCGGTTGTTCAGGAACATCGCCACCACGGTGCTTTCGCCGATCTCGCGCGTGCGCAGGCCGCGCAGTTCTTCGGGCGGCAGGAAGTCGATGGTGAAGCGGGTGGTGTCAACGCCGCGCGTGGTGGCCAACGACGCGGGCCCGAGCGTGACGTTGACATGGCCGCTGCGCAGCATCAGTTCACCGCGCCGGCTCCACACGTCATCGACATAGGCGCTTTGGTAGCGCACCTGCAAGCCCAGTTCGCGCGCCAGCGCGCCGGTCATCAACACCAGCGACAGGCAATTGCCCGAGCGCGCCTCGAAGGCCTGTGCGGCGTTGCGGGTTTGTGTGGCGTCGTACTCCACCTTGAGCTGGCTGCGCTTGTACAACGCATCAACCAGGCCGCGCTGTGGGCCGAGCTGGCGCAACTGGCTGGCGATGTCCTCGCGCAGGTAGCGCTGCATGGCCGGGCTGGCCGCCAGCGCTTGCTCGGGCCGAACAGGCGCGGCCGGCGCGGTAAAGCTGGCGTCGCGCAGCAGCGGCTGCGGTTGCGGCGGTGCGGGGGCGTGGGCGCAACCCAACATGCTGGCCAGCAGCAGCGCCGTGGTCAGGCTCGTGGCCGCCCAGCGCAGCAGGCGCGTGGGGGGTGGCAGGGCAGCGGCAGCAACAGGGCTCATGGTCGTTCACCTCGCAGGCCTGATTAGACCCGCGTGCAGGCGGCGCCACAATCGTCGCCAGCCCGGTGTCACCGCCACTTTTGCTCAACCCAGACCGACGCGCCATGACCGACCCGCTCATCGCCACACCCGCCCTGCATGAATGGGTCAACGCCCTGTGGTTGGCCGCTGGGTCCAGCGCCACCGAGGCCCGGCTGACGGCCGACCACCTGGTGCTGGCCAACCTCACGGGGCACGACTCCCACGGCGTGGGCATGGTGCCGCGTTACGTGAAGAGCTTTCTGGCCGGCGAGCTCCAGCTCAATGAGCATGTCGCGGTGGTCAACGACGCCGGCACGATGCTCAGCCTGGATGGCCGCTGCGGCATGGGCCAGGTGGTGGCGCAAGAAGCCATGAGCCTGGCCATTGCGCGCGCCAAGGAGCTGGGCGTGTGCGTCATGGGCCTGCGCTGGAGCCACCACCTGGGCCGCGTGGGCCACTGGGCCGAGCAGGCGGTGGCCGCGGGGCTGGTCTCGGTGCATTTCGTGAACGCCGTGAGCGTGCCCGTCGTGGCCCCGCATGGCGGGCGTGAAGGCCGCTATGTCACCAACCCGTTTACCGTGGGCATACCGGTGGCCGGGCGCGAGCCCATCGTGCTGGACTTCGCCACCAGCGCCAGCGCCATGGGCAAGGTGCGCGTGGCCTACAACAAGGGTGTGCCGGTGCCCGCGGGCGTTTTGATCGACGCCCAGGGCCGCCCCAGCACCGACGCGGCCAGCATGTTCCCGCCGCCCGGCCAGCCGCACGGCGCCTTGCTGCCCTTTGCCGCGCACAAGGGCTATGCGCTGGCCATGGTGTGCGAGATGTTGGCCGCGGCACTCACTGGTGGCCCCACCTGCCGGCCCGCCAACCTGACCATGCAGCATGCCGTGTGGAACGGCATGCTGGCCCTGGTGTTCGACCCGCAACGCATGACATCAGCCGCGGCCTTCGGCGCCGAAGTGAGCGAGTTCGTGGCCTGGGTGCAAAGCGCCGCGCTGGCACCTGGGGCCAGTGCCATCTTGATGCCCGGCGACCCGGAACGCGCCATGCGCGTGCAGCGCGCTGAGTTCATGCCGGTGGACGCCGCCACCCTGGCGGAGCTGGACGAAGCCGCGGCGGCGGTGAACCGGGCGCAAGGCAGCCGGCTCGCGCCCTTGTCTGCCCAGGCGCGCAAGGCATAGCCGCTTTGTCCGGCGCGCTGGCGCTGGTCAATGCAAAAGCGCGTGGCGCGCCCGGTGCAGGCGCACGAACAGATTTTCTTGGCTGATGTTCAAGGCGCGGCAGACCTCTTCGGTGCTGTGCTCATGAATCAGGCGCAACTCCACCGCTTTGCGCAGGCCGGGGCTTAACTGCTGCATGCGCGCCAGCACGCTGGCCAGGCGCTGGCGCTGTTCGGCCACTTCGTCGGGCTGCGGCTGCGGGCAGGGCAGCAGGGCCGCGGCGTGCGGGCTGTCTTCATCGGCGTCCAAGCTGTCATACCGGCTGCGTTGGCGGATCAGGTCGACGATCTTGTGCTTGAGCACGCCCACCAGCCAGGTGCGCAGCCCCGAGCGGCCGGCGAATTGGGCGCGGCCGCTGAGCACGGCTTCGAACACGTCGTGCACCAGGTCTTCGGCCAGCGCGGCGTCATGCAGCCGGCGTTGGGCAAAGCGCACCAGGTGGCTGCGCTGGGCAAACATCTCGTTCCAGCCGAACGTGTGCGGCGTGGCGGCGGCGGGCGCGGTAGCAAGGGCGGCGGACATGGCGGAACTCCTGTGGGCGGTGGGTCGATGGCCCGACTGTGCGCAAGCGTTCTCACGCGCTGCTCACCGAACCTCACAGGCAGATCACATCGGCGTAAGAAACAGCGGCCGGCCACGACAATCCGGCCATGGCGCACACCATCCTCGTGGCCGAAGACCAGGCCGACATCCGCGAGCTGTTGGCGTTGAACCTGCGCCATGCCGGCTACGACGTTCTGGCCGTGGCCGACGGGCCGGCCGCGCTGGCCGCGCAACTTGAAGCGCCGCGCGACCTGTTGCTGCTTGACTTGATGATGCCCGGGCTCGATGGCCTGGAAGTGTGCAAGGCGCTGCGCGCGCGCGGCAGCAGCACGCCAATCCTGATGCTCACGGCCAAGGCGACCGAACTCGACCGCGTGCTGGGCCTGGAGCTGGGCGCCGACGATTACCTGACCAAGCCGTTCTCGCTGGCCGAACTGCTGGCTCGGGTGAAGGCCTTGCTGCGCCGCGCCACGCTGCTGCGTGCGGCGTTGCAAGCGCCCGCGGGTGAGCCGGTGGTGCGCAACGCCGAGTTGGAGATTCGCCGCGCCCAGCGCGAGGTGCGCCTGGGCGGGCGGGCGCTCGATTTCACCGCGCTGGAGTTTGATTTGCTGCTGTACTTTGCCCAGCACCCGGGGCGGGTGTTTTCGCGCAGCCAGTTGCTCGACGCGGTGTGGGGCTACAGCCATGACGGCTATGAACACACCGTCACCACCCACATCAACCGCCTGCGCAACAAGCTCGAAGCCGACCCGATGCGCCCGCGCATCATCCTCACCGTGCGCGGGGCGGGGTACAAGATGCGCGAGGCGGTGGCTTGAACGTACGGGCCAAGATCGCTTGGACGATCGCGGCCACCGGGCTGCTCACCGCCCTGGGCGTGGTGGCCACGGTGTTGGTGGGCTTCCAGCGCTTCGAGCACGAAAGCAGCTACTACCGCGCCAGCGCTTTTTTGGAGCGCGTGGTGGTGATGGTGCCCGACATGCTCGAAGCCCATGAACGTCGCGGCGAAGAACTCACCGAATTCCTGCGCAGCCTGGTGTTGTTGGAGCCGGACACGCAGCTCTATTTGCTGGATGCCAGCGGCACCGTGCTGGCCACCAGCGGGCGCGCGCCGCTGGTGGGCGTGAAGGTCAAGCTCGAGCCGGTGATGCAGGCCGCCGGCCCCGTGCCCATGCCCTATGTGATGGGCGACGACCCCGAGCGCATGGAGGCTGACGCCGTGATCGCCGCCAGGCCGGTGCGCCGCAGCACGATTGGCGCCAGTGCGGCGGTGGCCGGCTACCTGTACCTGGTGTGCCACAAGCCCGTGTTGCCGCAGGGCCGCTGGCAGGCCTTGCGCGCCAGCCTGGCCTGGCCCACCCTGGGCAGCTTGCTGGTGCTGGTGGGCTTGACCACGCTGCTGGCCGCGGCGGTGGTGGCCAGCGTGACGCGCCCACTGCGCCAGCTCAGCGATGCCGTGGCCAAGGTGGCGCGCGAAGGCCTGGGCAGCGGCGCCACGGCGGCGCTGCCGGCCTTGCCGGCGAGCACAAGGCGCGATGAGTTCGGCCGCCTGGCCACGGGCTTCAGCGCCATGCTTGCGGCGCTGCAACAGCAATGGCAGGCGCTGCAGCGGCTGGATCACTTTCGCCGTGAAGGCGTGTCTAACCTTTCACATGACTTGCGCAGCCCGCTCACCGCTACCGCCACCTGCCTGGAAACGCTCGATGCTCGATTGGCCGGCCAACCGCAGCGCGAAAGCGACCGCGCCTTGCTGGCCGTGGCGCTGCGCAACACGCGCACTGCGGCGCGGCTGGTGCAGTCGCTGGGCGACCTGGCGCAGCTCGACGAGCCGCAGTTCAAGCTGCACCTCGAGCGGGTCGATCTGAACGAGCTGCTTGACGACATCGCCTTGCGTTTTGCCGCCAAGGCGCAGGCCGCGGGCATGAGCCTGGGCGCCGACCTGCCCAGCGAGCCGGTGGTGGCGCAGGTGGATGTGCAACTCATCGAGCGCGCCGTGGCCAACCTGGTGGACAACGCGCTCAAGCATGGCGGCCCCGGCGTGGCCGTTCGCCTGAGCGCCGAGGCCGGCGCGCAGGAGGTGACGCTGTGCGTGCTTGACAACGGCGCGGGCATCGCCGCGGCCGAGCTGCCGCACTTGTTCGACCGCTTCTACCAACCGCGCCACAACGCCGCGCCGGCCATGGGCGAGGGCGGCAAGGGCCTGGGGCTGGCCATCGTGAAGCGCATCGCCGAGCTGCACGGCGGCAGGGTTGACGTGCTCAGCGCGCCGGGCCAGGCCACGCGGGTGACGCTGTGGCTGCCGGTGAACGCGGCGGTTTGATCAAGCCATCACCGCGGCCATGGCCTGCGCCGTGCGCTCCAGGTTGCCCGGGTTCAAGCCGGCCACGCACAAGCGCCCGGAACGCACCAGGTAGACCGCAAACTCGTCGCGCAGCCGATCCACTTGCTCGGGGCTCAAGCCGGTGTAGCTGAACATGCCGCGCTGGCTGAGAAAGTAGCTGAAGTCGCGCCCTGGCACCTTGGCGCTGATCACGCCGTGCAATCCCGCGCGCATGGCCAGCATGCGCTGGCGCATGGCTTCGAGTTCGCCTTCCCACTGTGCGCGCAAGTCAGGTGAACCCAACACCGTGGCCACGAGCTGGCCGCCGTGGATGGGCGGGCTGGAGTAGTTGCGCCGCACCGTGAACTTCAATTGCCCCAGCACATGCTCGGCCTGCTGGGCGTCTGGGCACACCACGCTGAGTGCGCCTGCGCGTTCGCCGTACAGGCTCATGCTCTTGGAGAACGAATTGGCGACGAAGAAGCTCAGGCCCGCGGCGGCCAGGGCGCGCACGGCGTAGGCGTCTTGTTGAATGCCGTCACTGAAGCCTTGATAGGCCAGGTCAACGTAGGCGATCAATCCGCGCCGCTTGAGCAGCGGGATCAACTCGTCCCACTGCGCGCGCGTCAAGTCCACGCCGGTGGGGTTGTGGCAGCAGGCATGCAGCAGCACCACGCTCTGGGCCGGCACGGCGTTCAAGGTTTGCAGCATGGCCGTAAAGCGCACGCCGGCGCCGGCCGGGTCGTAGTACGGATAGATGTGAACGGCGATGCCCGCGCCTTCGAACATCGAGCGGTGGTTGTCCCAGCTCGGGTCGCTGACCCACACGCCGCTACCGGGGAACCATTGCTTGATGAAATCGGCTCCCACCTTCAGCCCACCCGACGAGCCCACGGTTTGCAGCGTGGCCACGCGGCCCGACTGCACGGCTTCATGGCCGGGCCCGAACAGCAGCGCCTGCACCGCGGCGCGAAAGATGGCCGCGCCTTCAATCGGCAAGTAAGGCTTGGGGCCACCGGCAGCCACCACGCGCTGCTGCGCCGCGGCCACCGAGGCCAGCACCGGGATGCGGCCCTGCTCATCGAAGTAGATGCCGATGCTCAGGTTGACCTTGTGCGGCCGCGCATCAGCCAGGAAGACCTCGTTCAGCGCCAGGATGGGGTCGCCGGCGAACGGCGGGACGTGCTTGAACATGGTGATGGCAATCGTTAGGGTTTTGCGGCCAAGGCCAGCTCGATGTCTTGGCTCAAAGATTGCGGCGAGTCGGCCGGCGCATAACGTTTGAGAACACTGCCATCGCGGCCGACCAGGAACTTGGTGAAGTTCCACTTCACCGCCGTGCTGCCCAGCAGGCCGGGCGCTTGCTGGGTGAGCCACTGCCACAAGGGGTGGGCGCTGCCGCCGTTGACGTCAACCTTGGCCATCAGCGGAAAACTCACGCCGTAGTTCAGCTCGCAAAACGAGGCGATCTCGTCATTCGCGCCCGGGTCTTGGCCGCCGAACTGGTTGCTCGGAAAGCCCACGATCACCAGGCCCTGGTCGCGGTACTGCTGCCACAAGGCTTCCAGGCCCTTGAACTGCGGCGTGAAGCCGCACTGGCTGGCGGTGTTGACGATCAGCAGCACCTTGCCGCGTTGGGTGGACAGATGGGCCGGTTTGCCTTGGATCGACAGGGCCTCGAAGTCATAGACGGTGAGCGGCGTGGCGGCGGGGTTCATGGCAGGCCTCCTGGTTTGGGCGGGTGGCCATTATCTGGATGCGGGGCAGGCTCGCGCGGTGCGCGGTCAAGGCTCCAGCGCGGCCAGCAAGGCGGCGGCCACGATCAGTGTGCCACCCAGCACCAGGGCCGGGCTGAGCGCGGCCGCGCCCAGTGCCACGGCCGAGGCCGAGGCGAAAAACACCTCGGTCACCATCACCACGGCCGTGGTGTTGGCGCGCAGCCGCGCAGCGCCGTATTGCAGCGCCAGGTTGCTGGCCAGGAACCACGCACCCAGCGCGGCCAGGCCCAGCAGCCAGGCCGCTGCGGCGGCCGGCGGCGCCGGCACCAGGCCGTGCGCAGCCAGGCCCAGGGCGAGCACGCCGGCCACCAGCACGCCGCCGGCAAACATGGCCAGGCCGCGGGCGGCGGGGCTGCTGGCGGCGTGGCGGCGCAGCATCACGTTGTTCAGCGCAAAGGCCGCGCCGCCAATCACGCTCAGGGCGTCAGCCAGCAGGTTGGCGGGCTGCGGCGCCGCCGTGGCGTCGGGCCACAGCACGATGGCGGCGCCGGCCAGAGCCAGCGCCACGCGCAGCAGCGCGCGCACGGTGATCGGCTCGGCCAGCAGCCAGCGCGCCAGCAGCACGGCCCAGATCGGCATCAGATAAAACAACAGCACCACGCGCACCACGTCGCCCAGCGTGACGGCCCAGTTGAACGCGGCGTTGGTGGTGCCCGAGGCCAGCACCAGCAGCCACAGTGCCGGTGTGCGCAGCAGTTCGTGCCAGGCCCGCGGCCGCACCAAGGTGAGCGCCAGCACGGCCAGCAGGTACATCAGCACGGTGGCCCACAGCGGATGCAGCCCCTGCGCTTGCAAGGCCCGCAAGGGCCACCACGACACGCCCCAGGTGAAGGCGTTGAACACCAAGGCCAGCGCGCCCAGGCGGGCGGCCGTTTGAGCGCCGCTGGTCAATGCTTGTCTGAGCGCGCGATGGCCAGCAGGCGCTCAACCTCGTCAGCATGGTTGATGGCGTTTTGCGCATGCCAGCGCCGCACCATCAGCATGGTGCTGGTCATGATGATGCCGAAGGTGCAGATGACGACGAAGGCCGACAGCCCGAGCTTGGTCATGCCCGCATACATGGCGCTCAGGCCCAGGATGCAGGCTTGCTCGTTGAAGTTCTGCACCGCGATCGAGCGCCCCGCGCCCATCAGGTTGTGGCCGCGGTGTTGCAACAGGGCGTTCATGGGCACCACCAGGTAGCCGCCGACCGCACCGAGCAGCACCAGGAAGGGCGCGCCGACCCAGACGTTGGTGACCAGGTTCAGGCCGATGATCAGCACGCCCATGGCGATGCCCAACGGGATCACATTGGTGGCCTGGTGCAGCCGGGTGCGCATGGACGCGGCCACGGCGCCGAACGCCGTGCCGATGGCCACCACCCCACCCAGGTTGGACGCCTCGCTGACGCCATACCCCAAGGCCATGGCGGCCCAGGCAAAGACGATGACCCGCAGGTTGCCGCCGATGCCCCAGAACAAGGTGGTGGTGGCCAGCGAGATCTGGCCCAGCTTGTCGTTCCACAGCCGGGCGTTGCAGTTGGAAAAGTCGCGGATCAGCTCGCCGGGGTTGGAATTCAGCCGTTGCAGCGGCGCCTCGGTGCGCGGGATGCGCATGTTGAACAACGCGGCCACGAGGTACACCGCCACCAGGATGCTGATCGCGGCTTCGGGCGCGGTGTCGATGTGCGTGTCGAGCAAGGGCAGATCGAACGACAGCAGGAACCCCGCTACCCTCTTACCGATCAACTGGCCGCCCATGACGATGCCGAAGATCACGCTCAGGATCGTCAAACCCTCGATCCAGCCGTTGGCCTTGACGAGTTGCGAGTTGGGCAGCAGCTCGGTCAGGATGCCGTACTTGGCCGGCGAGTACGCCGCCGCGCCCAGGCCGACGATGGCATAGGCCAGCAGGGGGTGCGCGCCGAACAGCATCATCAAGCAGCCGATGATCTTGATGCCATTGCTGATCAGCATCACCTTGCCCTTGGGCACGGCGTCGGCAAAGGCGCCGACGAACGGCGCCAGCACCACATAGAACAACGCGAACATGGAAGGCAGCGCCGCCACATGCCAGGCTGGTGCCTTGGTGGTGTTGAGCAACTCGATGGCGGCGACCAGCAACGCGTTGTCGGCCAGCGAGCTGAAGAACTGCGCCGCCATGATGGTGTGGAAGCCTCTTTTCATTGGCTTAGCGGCGCGACGGCGGAGCACAGACGCGCACCGCGGCGGCCTTGTCTCCTTTAAAGGCTGCGGGGTTATAGCATGCAGGGTAAGCCTGCCTCCCTCGCTACTGGCCGCCATGCCCCGCCCGATCCAAGCCTTGATTCACCTCGATGCGCTGGCCCACAACCTGGCCGTGGCGCGGGCCCAAGCCGGTGGCGCGCGCGTGTTCGCGGTGGTCAAGGCCAATGCCTATGGCCACGGTATCGAGCATGCGTTTGACGGCCTGCGCGGTGCCGACGGCTTTGCGCTGCTCGACCTGGCCGAGGCGCAGCGTGTGCGCGAACTGGGCTGGCGCGGGCCGATCTTGCTGCTGGAGGGCTGTTTCGAGCCGCGCGACCTGGAGTTGTGCTCGCGCCTGGAGCTGTGGCACACCGTGCACTGCGCGGCGCAGATCGACTGGCTGGCCGCGCACAAGACGCGCACGCCGCACCGGGTGTTTCTGAAATTCAATGGCGGCATGAACCGGCTGGGGTTCGATGCCCCGGCCTTTCGCAGCGCGTGGGCGCGGCTTGACGGCCTGTCGCAGGTGGGCGAGGTGAGCCTGATGACGCATTTCGCGAATGCCGACGCGCCTGATGGCGTGGCCGACGCGAGCCGGGCGTTTGAACAAGCCTGCCGCGACCTGCCCGGTGAACGCAGCCTGGCCAACAGCGCGGCGTTGCTGCGCCAGGGCAGCTTGGGCGGCGACTGGGTGCGCCCGGGCATCCTGGCCTACGGCAGCGCGCCCGACTTCCCGGCGCACGACAGCGCGCATTGGCGGCTGCTGCCGGCCATGACCCTGCGCGCCAGGCTCATCGCCACGCGCCGGCTCGCCGCCGGCGCCAGCGTGGGCTACGGCGGCGCCTTCACGGCCGAGACAGCGCTGCGCATCGGCGTGGTGGCCTGTGGTTATGCCGACGGCTACCCGCGCCACTGCCCCAGCGGCACGCCGGTGCTGGTGGAAGGCGTGCGGTGCCGCACGCTGGGCCGGGTGTCGATGGACATGATCACTGTGGACCTAACCGACGCGCCGGCCGCAGGCCTGGGTAGCGAGGTCACGTTGTGGGGCCATGGCCCGGGTGGCGCGGTGCTGCCGATCGACGACGTGGCCGCCGCCGCCGGCACGCTGGGCTACGAGCTGATGTGCGCGTTGGCTGCGCGCGTGCCAGTGCGCGCAGTGGCAACCGCCGGCCACGTGGGCTGGGATGGCGCGTGACATGCTGGCGCGCACGCGCGCCAAGTCGTACCGCGCCTGCACGGCTATCTTCACGGCCTTTACGCGGTCGGCCTTGCCAGACCGGCGCCGAGGTAGCACACTGGCCTGGACACATGTTCCTTTCCCGCCTCGATTCCGCCCCATTTGCCGGCGCCCAAACGCCGGCACAGCCGCATCCAGCGCCAAGCTGCCCACTTTGCGGCAGCCTCGGCCCAAACCCACCCCTTTTCCCACCACCCCTGCAAAGGAGGCATTGATGAACCTGACCATCAGCGGACACCACCTTGAAGTCACCCCAGCGCTGCGCGAATACGTGTTGAACAAGCTGGAACGCGTGACTCGGCACTTCGACCAGGTGGTTGACGTCAACGTCCTGTTGACGGTGGAAAAGCTGAAGGAAAAGGAGCGACGACAGAAAGCGGAGGTCACGCTGCATGTCAAGGGGCGCGACATTTTCGTGGAGCAGTCACATGAGGATCTGTACGCTGCCATCGATCAATTGATGGACAAGCTGGATCGCCAGGTGGTGCGCCACAAAGACCGGCTGCAGGAACATCACCACGAAACCCTGAAGCGCCAGGACGCCGCTGCGCCGTGACGCAGCGGTGACGCCCTTGTCCTTGACGGCGGGCCTGGCCCGCCGTCTTCTTCAGTACGTTCACCTGTCAATAACACACACCCAACCGGCGCACCGAGCGTTGCTGCAATGCGGCATATGTGTAACTTGACACAACTGCGCGGGGAATACACCGTGTGGCCAGAACGGCAATTCCTATAATTTCAACCCCCTTCACCCACTGGGCAGTCGCGGTGTGCCGCGCGGCCCGGTCGGATTCCAGCCCCTCATGAACCGTCTCGCCGCCATCCTGTCCACCAGCAACGTGCTGGTCGATGTGGACGCCACCAGCAAGAAGCGCGTGTTTGAACAGGCCGGCCTGCTGTTCGAGAATCAGAACGCCATCGCGCGCAGCATCGTCACCGACAACTTGTTTGCGCGTGAGCGCCTGGGCTCCACCGGGCTGGGCCATGGGGTGGCCATTCCGCATGGCCGCATCAAGGGGCTGAAGAACCCGCTGGCCGCGGTGATCCGCACCCTCGCGCCGATCGGCTTCGATGCCCCGGATGACGAGCCCGTCAACCTGTTGATCTTTCTGCTGGTGCCCGAATCGGCGACGCAACGGCACTTGGAGATCCTGTCTGAAATTGCCGAGATGCTGTCTGACCGGGAACTGCGCGAACGCCTGCAGGCCCAGGCCGATGCCGCCGCGCTGCACAAGCTGATCAGCGAGTGGCAGCCCTTGAAGTCGCTGGCTTAAGCCCAGCGATGACTCAGCGCGCAAGCGCCGCGCCGCGCTGGTCATGAAACCCACCACCATCAGTGCCGAGGCGCTGTTCGAAGCGCATCGCCCGGCGTTGCGCTGGCATTGGCTGGCCGGCCATTCCCACCCCGAGCGCCACTTCGACCAGGCCGCGGTGCTCGACGCGCGCTCTTCGGCTGACCTGATCGGCTACCTGAACTACATCCACCCGTATCGGGTGCAGATCGTTGGCCGGCGCGAAGTGGCCTACTTGCTGGCGGCAGAGCCCGAGGTGCAGGAGCGTCGCATCTCACGCATCGTCACGCTGGAGCCGCCCATGCTCATCGTGGCCGACGGTCAGGTGCCGCCAGCTCGCTTGATCGCCATGTGCGACCGCGCCGAGATTCCGCTGTTCGTGACTGACGAGTCCGCCGGCCAGGTGATCGACGTGCTGCGCGCTTACCTGGGCCAATTGTTCGCCGAGCGCAGCTCGCGCCACGGCGTGTTCATGGACATCCTGGGCCTGGGCGTGCTGATCACCGGCGAGTCGGGCCTGGGCAAGAGCGAACTCGGCCTTGAGCTGGTGTCGCGGGGCCACGGCTTGGTCGCCGACGATGCGGTCGACCTGTACCGCGTGTCGCAATCCGATATTGAAGGCCGCTGCCCCGAGCTGCTGCGCAACTTGCTCGAAGTGCGCGGCATCGGCCTGCTCGACATCAAGGCCATCTTTGGTGAAACCGCAGTGCGGCGCAAGATGCGCCTGAAGCTCATCGTCCACCTGGTGCGCACCGAAACGCTGGAGCGCGACTTCGAGCGCATGCCTTACGAGCCGCTGTATGAAGACGTGATGGGTATTCCCATGCCGAAGGTGGTGATCGCGGTCGATGCCGGGCGCAACCTGGCCGTGTTGGTGGAGGCCGCGGTGCGCAACCGGGTGCTGCAACTGCGCGGCATCGACACCTATCAGGAATTCGTCAAGCGTCACCAGCAGGCCATGGAAGGCCCAGACGCCGCCTGATGCGCCGGGCCGGCGCTATTTAGGCCGGTGTTCGCAATCGACCTTGGTGCAACTGGCATACAAGGCCAGCGAATGTTCTTGCAGCGTGAAGCCGCGCTGGCCGGCGATGTCACGCTGACGCTGTTCGATCTGTGCGTCGAAGAACTCCTCGACGCGCCCGCAGGTCAGGCACACCAAATGGTCATGGTGCTGGCCTTCGTTCAGCTCATACACCGACTTGCCACTTTCGAAGCTGCTGCGGCGCAAGATGCCGGCTTGCTCAAACTGCGTCAGCACACGGTACACCGTGGCCAGGCCGACATCGGCACCTTCGCCGAGCAAGGCCTTGTACACATCCTCGGCCGTCATGTGGCGCAGCCGCGTGCGCTGAAACACTTCCAGAATCTTGATGCGCGGCGCCGTGGCCTTCAGGCCGCTGCTCTTGATCTCGTCGGCGTGGGTCATGCGCTCGGTGGCAACGGGCCTGGCGGCAGCACTGCGGCACACAAGGCCCCCGTTAGAATGGCCCGATCATAGTCACTAGCTTGCGCGGCCCTCTGCCCGCTTGGCCCCATGCCCAGCCCCGCTCAAATTCCCGTTGCCTGGCGCCATGCCGCCCTTTGCTTTGCCGCGATGGCCGCCGTGGGTTGCGCGTCGCAGTTGCAATCGTCCGACAGCATCTTCGGCTTGATCACGCCGTACCGCATCGACATCGTGCAGGGCAACGTGGTCACCAAAGAGCAGCTTGAGCGCATCAAGCCCGGCGTCAGCCGTGCGCAGGTGCGCGACGCGCTGGGCTCGCCCTTGCTGACCGACATCTTCCACGCCAACCGCTGGGATTACGTCTTCACGTTGCGCCGCCCGGGCGCCGAGCCGCAACGGCGCAGCCTGGTGTTGCTGTTCGACGGCGAGGTGCTCAAGAGCATCGAAGCGCCCGCACTGCCGGGTGAAGCCGAGTTCGTGGCCGCGATCAGCAGCCACAGCGCGCAAGGCCCGGTACCGGCGCTCGAACTCACCGAGGCCCAGCGCAAGGCCCTGCCGGCGCCACCCAAGGCCGCCGCCGTGGCCGCCGAGGCGGCGTCAGCCCCGCGGCGCAGCTACCCGCCGCTGGAACCGTGACGCCGCGCCCAGCCGCCACCAAGCTGGTCATCGCCGGGGCGAGCGGGCGCATGGGCCGCATGCTCATTCACGCCGCACTGAACCACACCGGTTGCACGCTGCACGGTGCGCTCGACATGCCCGGCAGCGCCGGCTTGGGGCAAGACGCCGCCAGCGGCCTGGGTGCGCCCAGCGGCGTGCTGATCAGCAGCGACGCGCACCAGGCGCTGGCCGGCGCCGATGTGTTGATCGACTTCACCCGCCCCGAAGGCACGCTGGCGCACCTGGTGGTGTGCCGGGCGCTGGGCGTGCGCGTGGTCATCGGCACCACCGGCTTCAGCGCGGAACAAAAGAGCGTCATTGCCGAACACGCACGGCACATCGCCATCGTCATGTCACCCAACATGGGCGTGGGCGTGAACGTGATGCTCAAGCTGCTGGGCGTGGCCGCGCAGGCCCTGGCGGCGGGCTATGACGTCGAGGTCATCGAAACTCACCACCGGCACAAGGTCGATGCGCCCAGCGGCACCGCGCTGGCGCTGGGCGACGCCGTGGCCCGGGCCCAGGGCCGCGCGCTGAAAGACTGCGCCGTGTATGCGCGCGAAGGCCACACCGGCGAGCGCCTGGCCGGCAGCATCGGATTCGCCAGCATCCGCGGCGGCGACGTGGTGGGCGACCACACCGTGCTGTTCGCCGGCACGGGTGAACGCATCGAGATCACGCACAAAGCGTCGAGCCGTGAAGGCTATGCCCTGGGCAGCCTGCGCGCGGCGGCTTACCTCATGCAGCACGGCCCCGGGCTGTACGGCATGAACGACGTGCTGGGTTTGTAGCGGCGCGCCGTGCAAGGCCTGGCCGAGTTCTGGCAGCAAACCGACGCCGTGGGCCGGGCGGTGGCGTTGTTGCTGCTGTTGATGTCGATCTCGGCCTGGGTCGTGATTCTCTGGAAGGCCTGGGTCTTGCGCCGCGCCGGGGTAGACGTGCAGCGCGCCGTGGCCGCATTCTGGGACGCCGCAGATCTGGCCACCGGGCGCGAACGACTGGCCACGCTCGACCGCGAAAAGGTGCTCACCCCCTTGCTCGACGCCGCCACGCGCCAGGTGCCCAGCGGCACACTTGAAACCAGCGCCAAGCTCGAATCGCAGCTCACCCGCCGCCTGCGCGACGCCCTGCACCAAGGCCTGGCGCACCTGCAATATGGCCAGGTGCTGCTGGCCAGCATCGGCAGCACGGCGCCGTTCATCGGCCTGTTCGGCACGGTCTGGGGCATCTACCACGCGCTGGCCGGCATCTCATCGGCGGGCAGCATCACCATCGAGAAGGTGTCGGGCCCGGTCGGTGAAGCCCTCATCATGACCGCCGCCGGCCTGGCCGTGGCCATTCCCGCCGTGCTGGCCTACAACCTGTACGGCAAGTGGGTGGCCGCGGCCGAGGCCGAGCTGGAAGGCTTCGCCCACGACCTGCGCGAGATGGTGCTCGACAGCACCCGGCGCTAACGGCAGCCTGCATGGCATTCGGCCGCCTCGAACGCGCCGCCGGCACCCAGCCGATGAGCGAGATCAACATGACGCCGCTGATCGACGTGATGCTGGTGCTGCTGGTCATCTTCATGATCACCGCGCCGCTCATGACCAGCAGCCTGAAACTCGATCTGCCCAAGGCCGATGGCGCGCGCCCCAGCGACGCGCCGGCGTTCATTGCCATCGGCCTGAACCCGCAGGGCCAGGCCTTCGTGGGCGATGTGGCGGTCGACAAAGCCCAGCTCGTGGCGCGTGTGCGCGAGGCCGCGCAGCGCAACCCGCAGACCGAAGTGCACCTGCGCGCCGACCAAAGCGTGCCCTATGGCAAGGTGGCTGAACTCATCGGTTGGGTGCAAGACGGCGGCCTCACGCGCATCGGTTTCGTCACCGAAAGCGCGGCGGCGAAGTAGTCTGGCGCGGTGGTTCGGTGCCGCCGCAAGGCGAAAACCCGCCTCCTACAATCGGCTGCATGAACGAGAAATACGCTCCGTCTGAAGTCGAATCGCGGGCCCAGGCGGCCTGGCGCGCCGTTGATGCTTACCGCGTGCGCGAAGACATCACGCGCCCCAAGTACTACGCTTGCTCCATGCTGCCCTACCCCAGCGGCAAGCTGCACATGGGCCATGTGCGCAACTACACCATCAACGACATGCTGGCGCGCCAATTGCGCATGCGCGGCTTCAACGTCCTGATGCCCATGGGGTGGGATGCCTTTGGCTTGCCGGCCGAGAACGCGGCCATGAAGAACAAGGTGCCGCCGGCCAAGTGGACCCGCGACAACATCGCCCACATGAAGGGCCAGATGCAGGCCATGGGGCTGGCCCTCGACTGGAGCCGCGAGGTCAACACCTGTTCGCCCGAGTACTACAAGTGGAATCAGTGGTTGTTCCTGAAGATGCTGCAAGCCGGCATTGCCGAGCGCCGCACCCAGGTGGTGAACTGGGACCCGGTGGACATGACCGTGCTGGCCAACGAACAGGTGATCGACGGGCGCGGCTGGCGCAGTGGCGCCCTGGTTGAAAAGCGCGAGATCCCGGGCTACTACCTGAAGATCACGCAGTACGCCGACGAGCTGCTCGACCACACCGTGAATCATCTCGACGGTTGGCCCGAGCGGGTCAAGTTGATGCAGCAGAACTGGATCGGCAAGAGCGAGGGCGTGCGCTTTGCGTTCACGCACGATATTCGTACGGCCGGTGGTGAGCTGATCCAAGGCGGGCGAATGTACGTCTTCACCACGCGCGCCGACACCATCATGGGCGTAACCTTCTGCGCCGTGGCGCCCGAACATCCTTTGGCCACGCATGCGGCGGCTAACAACCCGGCGCTGGCGGCTTTCATCGAACGTTGCAAGCAAGGCGGCACCACCGAAGCCGAATTGGCCTTGCGCGAAAAGGAAGGCTTGGCCACCGGCCTGCACGTGACCCACCCCTTGAGCGGCGAACGCATTGACGTGTGGGTCGGCAACTATGTGCTCATGGGTTATGGCGATGGTGCCGTGATGGGCGTGCCCGCGCATGACGAGCGCGACTTTGCCTTCGCGCGCAAATACGGTTTGGCCATCAAACAAGTCGTTGCAGTGGACGGCCAGGCCTTCAGCGACCAAGCCTGGACCGACGCCAACACCGACAAGGCGCACGGTGTGGCGGTGAACTCCGGCAAATACGACGGCCTGGGTCACCAGGCCTGCGTCGATGCCGTGGCGGCCGATCTGCAAGCCCTGGGTTTGGGCGAGAAGAAGACCACCTGGCGCCTGCGCGACTGGGGCGTGAGCCGCCAGCGCTATTGGGGCACGCCGGTGCCGATGATCCATTGCCCGGCCTGCGGCGTGCTGCCCGTGCCCGAGGCCGACCTGCCCGTGGTGCTGCCCGAAGACCTGATTCCCGATGGCTCCGGCAGCCCGCTGACCAAATGCGAAGCGTTCCTGAAGGTCACCTGCCACCGCTGCGGCGCAGCGGCGCGGCGTGAGACCGACACTTTGGACACCTTCGTCGATTCGGCCTGGTACTACATGCGCTATTGCGACCCGCATCTGGCGCACGCCATGGTGGGCGAAGGGGCGCAATACTGGCTGCCGATGGATCAGTACATCGGCGGCATCGAGCACGCCATCCTGCACCTGCTGTACGCGCGCTTCTGGACCAAGGTGATGCGCGACCTGAAGCTCATCACCGTTGACGAGCCCTTCACCAAGCTGCTCACGCAAGGCATGGTGCTCAACGAAGCGTTCCTGCGCGTGCATGAAAAAGGCGGCAAGGAATACTTCTGGGCCGAGCAGTTGAACATCGTGCGTGACGAGCACGCGAATGTCTTGAAGGCCACGTCCAAGGCCGACGGCTTGCCCGTCAGCTACGAGGGCTGGACGACCATGTCGAAGTCGAAGAACAACGGCGTCGACCCGCAGGAACTGATCAACCGTTATGGCGCCGACACCGCGCGCCTGTTCGTGATGTTCGCCTCGCCGCCCGAGCAGACGCTGGAATGGAACGACGCCGGCGTGGAAGGCGCCAACCGTTTCTTGAAGCGTGTGTGGGGTTTTGCGGCGCGCCACGAGGCGGCGCTGCGCGGCGCCGCCGGTGCTGCGCCAGAAGCCAGTGCCAAGGACTTGCGCTTTGACATCCACAGCGTGCTGCGCCAGGTGGCGTACGACTACGAGCGCATGCAATACAACACCGTGGTCTCGGGTGCGATGAAACTGCTCAACGCTTTGGAGTCGTTCAAGGGCGACGCGCCCGCGGCGCTGCGTGAAGGCTTCGGCGTGCTGCTGCGCGCGCTGTATCCGGCCTGCCCGCACATCACCTGGGTGCTGTGGCAAGACCTGGGCTATGCGGCGCAACACGGCGATTTGCTTGACGCACCCTGGCCCGCGGTGGACGCCGGCGCGCTGGTGCAAGACGAGTTGGAACTGGCCGTGCAGATCAACGGCAAGCTGCGCGGCACGCTGCGCGTGAGCGCCAGTGCGAGCCAGGCCACCATCGAAACCGCCGCGCTGGCGAGCCCCGAGTTCGCCCGCTTCGGTGAAGGCCGGCCGGCCAAGAAGGTGGTGGTGGTGGCCGGGCGGCTGGTCAACGTCGTGGTTTGATGGGCGCTTGCCGCCGCTCATTGCTAACGTTAACTGCGCTGGCCCTGGCCGGCTGCGGCTTCAAGCTGCGCCAGCCGCTGCCGCTGAGCTTCAACAGCGCCGCGCTGGTTGGCTTTGCGCCGCGCTCGCCCCTGGCTGATGAATTGCGCCGCAGCTTGGTGGCGGCCAACGTGCGCGTGCTTGACAACCCCGACCGGGTGGAAGTCGTGATTCAGGCACTGGCCGATGCGCGCGAGAAAGCCGTGGTCGCCTCCACCGCCGCGGCGCAGGTGCGCGAGCTGCAACTGCGCCTGCGCGTGCACTTGCGCGCGCGCACGCCGGGCGGGCGCGAGCTGATGCCGGCGGTGGATCTGCTGCTCACGCGCGACCTGAGTACCAGCGAAACCGCTGCCCTGGGCAAGGCCCAGGAAGAAGATCAGCTGTACCGCGACATGCAGCTCGATGTGGTGCAGCAGGTGATGCGCCGCCTGGCGGCGATCCGCCTGTAGTACACCTGCCGGCTCATCTCAAACATGCAACTGCGCGCTGATCAACTCGCGGGTCACCTGGCCAAGGGCCTGAAGAACCTGTACACGGTGCACGGCGATGAACCGCTGCTGGCGCAAGAAGCGCTCGACGCCCTGCGCGCCGCGGCGCGCGCCCAGGGCTACAGCGAGCGCCTGGTGTTCAACGTCAGCGGCGCGCATTTCGACTGGAGCGGGCTGCTGGGCGCGGCGCAATCGCAAAGCCTGTTCAGCCAGCGCCAGATCATCGAGATCCGCCTCCCCTCGGGCAAGCCGGGCAAAGACGGCTCCGAGGCGCTGCAACGCTATTGCCAGCAGATGAGCGACGACGTGCTCACGCTGATTCAACTGCCGCGGCTGGATGGCCAGCAAACCAAGAGCGCCTGGTTCAGCGCGCTCGATACCCACGGCGCCACCTTGCGTGTGGAGCCGGTGGAGCGCAAGGCGCTGCCGGCCTGGATTGCGCAGCGCCTGGCGCGGCAAAACCAGCGCGTGGCCGCCGGCGACGAAGGCGCGCGCACGCTGGCGTTTTTTGCCGATCAAGTTGAAGGCAACCTGCTGGCCGCGCACCAGGAAGTGTTGAAGCTGGGTCTGCTGCACCCGCCAGGCGAACTGCGCTTCGAACACATCGAAGCCGCGGTAGTCGATGTGGCGCGGTTCGACCTGTTCAAGCTCGGCGAAGCCGTGCTTGGCGGCCAGGTCGCCCGTGCACTGCGCATGCTCGACGGCCTGCGCGACGAAGGTGAGCCCGCCGTGCTGGTGCACTGGACGCTGGCTGAAGACATTCGGGCGCTGAAGCGAATCAAAGACGCCACGGCCGCGGGCCAGCCGTTGCCGCTGGCCCTGCGCGAAGCGCGCGTCTGGGGCACGCGGGAGAAGGTGTTCGAGCGCGTGCTGCCGCAACTCAACGCGCACGAGCTGGCGCAGTGGCTGCAAGCGGCCAGCATTTGCGACGGCCTGGTCAAGGGCCTGCCGCACCCGGCCTGGCCCGGCGACGCCTGGGCCGGTCTGCGCCGGCTGGTGTTGATGATGTTGCAGGCGGTGCTGCCCAACCCGCCCAAGCCAGCCGCGGCGACCAAGGCCACACGGCCGCGCTTGCAACTCGGTTAGTCGCCCTGCATGCCAACCCGATTGGGCTGGCGCTTTTCCACCGCCCACTTCAGCAGCGCCGCGGCGCGATAAGGGCCGTGCGCGAACTTGCCGTAGGGCAGCGTCAGGAACAGCGCCATCACGCACGCCAGGTGCACGGCCAGCAACAGGCCCATGGCGCTGGTCTGGCGCAGGCCGAGCAAGGCCAGGCCGGTGCTGGCGACAGTGAACAGCAGGGCGATGAAGGCCTGGTCGTGCCGGGGCTGGCCGGGCAGGCTCAACTGGGCGTCGCGCCGGCGCAGCAGCCAGGCTTGCGCCGCGGTGCCCAGCACCATCGCCACGCCGCCCAGCGTGCCCAGCAGCACGGGCAAACTGCTCAGTGCATAGGGCGCCTGCCAACCCCAGGCATAGTGGTACAGCGTGGCCACGCAGGTGGCGGCAAAGCACAGCATGAAACCGTAGAAGGTGAAGTGATGGGCGCGGCGGCGCGCCAGGCTGAAGGCGTCGCTGTCGTTCGGGCAGCCCAGGCCATGGCCGCCGCCCAGGTGTTGCAGGCTCAGGGCCTGGTGCGCCGCATCGGCGGCGGCGGCCGCACCGGCGGGCCCGGGCGGTGCGGCGCGCCAAAAGCGCGTCACGCCGACGCCCAGTGCCAGCACGGCGAACGCAAACACTGGCGCGAACAGGCCCACCATCAAGCCATGCGGAAAGACGCGGTAGAAGTCACCCGCCATCGGCTCATGCCAAACGTTGTTCGTGCGCGCCAGCATCAGCACCAGGAACAGCGTCAGGGCCGCCACCAGGGCCGCGGCCAGGCTCAGGCCGCGGCGCTGGTACAGGCCGCCCAGGGCCTGTGGCCAGGCGTAGTCGGCGTACGTGGTGTTGCGCACCGCGGCCAGGGCGCGCGGCACGTTCACCGCAAACTCGTGCGGGGCGGCGTACTGGCAGGCATGCAGGCAGGCGCCGCACTGGTGGCACAAGTTGGCCAGGTAGTGCAGGTCGGCGGCGGGGAATTCCAGCCGCCGCGCCATGGCCGGGAACACGGCGCAATGGCCTTCGCAATAGCGGCAGGCATTGCAGATTTGCAAGACCCGGCCAGCCTCGGCTTGTTCAATGAGTTGCAGCAAGGGCAGCATGCGCGGCCTCCTTCCCGGCGCGCTGGCCGAACACGGTGCCGATGGTCATGCCCACGCCCGCGGTGTAGCCCTGGCCCAGCACGTTGCCGGCCATCAACTCGCCGGCGGCGAACAGGTTGGGGCTGGGCTGCGCGCCAAAGTGCACCGCCGCGGTCTCATCCACCTTCACGCCGAGATAAGTGAACGTGACGCCCGGCTTGAGCGTGTAGCCGCGAAACGGCGGCGTGGAGATGGGCCGGGCCCAGTTCGTCTTGTCGGGGGTCAGGTCTTGTGTTTTGCAGCGGTCCAGCACGGCATGGTCAAACTCACCGGGCCGGCATGCGGCGTTGAATTCGTGCACGGTTTGCAGCAGAGCGGCCTCGTTCAAGCCGAGCTGCCGGGCCAGGTCTTCCAGGGTGTCGGCCTGTGCGCCCTTGAACACGGTTGGCATGAAGCGGCCCATGGCCTTGGCGTCGATGATGCAGTGGCCCACCTGGCCGGGTTGCAGCGCCACCAGGCGGCCCCACAAGGCGTAGCGCTTGGGCCAGAAGTCTTCGCCTTCATCGTAGAAGCGCCGGCCGTCGCGGTTGACCATGATGCCCAGCGACACCGCATCAACCCGCGACACGATGCCGCCATCGAACAGCGGCGCGCGCGCGTCAATGGCCACCATGTGGGCCTGCGTGGCGTCGCCCACGGCGACGGCCCCCTGGGCCAGCAAGTCCTTCAACAGCACACCCATGTTGAAGCGCGTGCCGCGGATCAGGAACTGCTCGGCCGGCCATTCGCCCAGCGCGTTTTGGCCCCAGGCTTCACGCAGCCAGGCCAGGTTGGACTCGAACCCGCCCGCGGCCACGACGCATGTGCGCGCCGCGATGCTCTCGCCGTTTTCAAGCAGCGCGGCGCGGAAGCGGCCATTCACCAGGTCGAGCCTGTGCACCGGGCTGTCATAGCGAACGGCCACGCCCAGCGCCGCGGCGCTGCGGTAATAGGCGTTGACCAGCGCCTTGCCGCCGCCCATGAAGAAGGCGTTGGTGCGGCTCAGGTGCAGCGTGCCGGTGAGTGAGGGTTGAAAGCGCACGCCGTGTTGCTGCATCCAGCCGCGGCAGGTGGCTGATGCCCGAATCACCTGCCGCGCCAGCGCTTCGTTGGTCTTGCCACCGGTCACTTTCAACAGGTCTTGCCAGAACTCTTCTTCGGGGTAGGCATCGGTCAGCACGTCTTGCGGCGCAGCGTGCATGCAGCGCAGGTTGCGCGTGTGCATGCTGTTGCCGCCACGCCAGGCGCGCGGCGCGGCCTCCAGCAGCAGCACCGAAGCGCCGGCCTCGCGCGCCGTGAGCGCGGCGCACAGGGCGGCGTTGCCGCCACCGATGACCAGCACATCCGGCGTCCCGTTTGCCGCAGCAGGTGGGTTCATGCCTTCGCGCTCGTTCTCACGCTGCGCGGCGCTTCGCATTTGCAGCAGCCAGCAAGCCACGGCGAAGACTCAACATGATGCTTCCACGATTAAGAGCAGGTTCAATCCGGCGTGATGCGCGCTTCGCGGATCAGCCTGTCATAGCGCACGCGCTCGCTGGCCAGCAGGCTGGCGAAGGCCGCGGTGGGGCCGGGCAGCACTTCGCCGCCGGCGGCTTGCAAGCGCTCTTTCACGTCGGGCATGGCCAGGGTCTTTTGCACCTCGGCGTGCAGCCGCGCCAGCACGCTGGGCGGCAAGCCCGCCGGGGCGATGAAGCCGTACCAGACGCTGGCCTCGGCGATGCTGGGCGCCTCGGCAAAGATCGGCGTGCGCGTGGCGCTCAGCACCGCCAGCACACGCAGCTTGCCGGCCTTCACATGGGGCTGCACTTCCAGCGCGTTCACCGCCACCGCCTGCACATGGCCGGCCAACACGTCGTTGAGGGCCGGTGCGCCGCCCTTGTAGGGCACGTGCAGCAAGCTGATGCCGGCGGCGCGCGCAAACAGCTCCAGCGCCAGGTGCGGCGTGCTGCCGTTGCCCGGGCTGCCGTAACTCACCGCCTGCGGCTTGGCCTTGGCCGCGGCGATGAACGCGGCGATGCTGTCCAGGCCACTGCCCGAGTCAACCGCAAGCACCACAGGTACCCGGCCCACCAGCGCAATGGGTGTGACGTCGCGCGCGGGGTCGAATGGTGGCGGTTGATACAGCGTGGGGTTGGCGGCGATGCTGTTGGCCGTGAGCATCAAGGTGTGGCCGTCAGCCGGGCTGTCGATCAGCGCACGCAGGGCGATGTTGGTGCCCGCGCCGGGGCGGTTTTCCACCAGCACCGGCTGGCCCAGCGCCGTGCTGAGGTGCTGGCCCACGGCGCGGGCAATGATGTCCACCGCGCCACCGGGGGCGAAGCCGACGATCAGCTTGATGGGTTTGGTGGGGAAGGGTTGAGCTGCCGCTTGATCAAACCAGGCCAGGCTGCCAAGGGTGGCGGCCTGCGCCAGCCATTGGCGCCGCGGGATGCGTTCGTTCATCGTGTCTCCGTGGGGCGGCGCCACCAGGCGATCGCATGGGCGTGGACTTTAATGCGCCGCCTGCGCGGTGGCTTCACCCGCCGTGGTGGCCGGCTTCGCGCGCATCCAGCACGGTCAACAAGTCCGTCAATGCGGCATAGCCGCGCGCGTTCAGGCCGGTGATGTCGCTGATGCGGTTCATGCGCGCATACAGCGTGTTCGGGTGCAGGCTCAACTGCGCCGCGGCCTTGAGCAGGTTCATGTTGGCGCCGGCATAGGCGCGCAGCGTGGCCTGCAAGCTGCCGCCGAGCTTGTCATCGGCGGCGTAGAAGTCGGCGGCCCAGGCGGGCAGCAGGCGCTGCAGGTCGTCGCCCGCCAGGTGAATCATCAACTGGCGCAGCGGCGTGGCCGCGAAGGCCACCACGCGCTGCGTCAGGTTGGCCATGCGCAGGGCGAGCAAGGCCTGGCGATGGGCGCCGGGCACGCGCGAGGTGGAAAAGACATCGCCGCTGACGCCGATGAGCACGCCGTTGCCGGCGGTGGCCAGGTCGGCGGCGATGCGTTCGGCCATCGAGGGGCTGGCCGGCGTCCAGCCCGACTGGCGCTGCACGCCCGAGAACACGCACGTGACGCGGCCGTCGCGCACGTCGATCAGGCGGCGCGCACGCACCGTGGGCACGAGTTGATCCAGCGTCTCGGCCAGCCGCCGGGTGCGAGCCGGGCTGTCCATTTCGCTGGCCTGCACGGCCTGCGCCAGCACGACGCAAAAGCTCTGCCGCCCTTGCAGAAACCCGGCGCGGCGCAGGATGGCGGCCACGCGCGCGTCAGACTCATCGAAGCCGCCGAGCACGATATTGAGCAACTGCTCGCGCTCGTCGCCCGCCACGTCGGCCAGCAGTTGAATCTGGTTCACATAGGTGGCGGAAAACACCGTGCTGATGGCGTCGGTGTATTCCAGCGCGAAATCAGCCACCGCGGCGGCGGTTTCGGCCCCGGCCTGGGGTGGCGTGCCAGCGGGCAGAACCGCCTGGCGCAACCACTGCGCAAACACCTTGTGGCCGCAGCGGTAGGCGTGCAGCACGGTTTCGAGCGGGAAGCGGTGCTCGGCGCGCAGCCGCGCGTGTTCGCGCACGAAGGCGAAGTCGCCGACCTCGCCGCCTTCGAGCAGGCGCAGGATTTCAACCAGATGCTGCGGCGCGTGGGCGTCCAGCGCACGCAGCGTGAGCGGGTCGCGCGACGCGGTGAACGCCGGGATCTCGGCCAGCACGGTGGCGCGCAACTCGCTGCCGATGCCGCCGGCATGCTCGCGCAGATGGGCCGCCGCCGCCGGCAAGCGCCCACTGCGTCCCAGCCGCTGCAACGCGGCCGCCAGGGCCCGGGCGTGGTATTCAGGCATACATCATTGTGCAGACTGCACAACACTGGCGCCGCATTCGGGCCACTTTGCCCAATGACACGGTCACACGCCGTGTTTAGTCTCCAAGCCATCGGCCCAAACAGCCGATGCGTTGCGCCCCACCCTGCGGGCGCTGGTCGAGTCAAACCAGGAGATGGACATGGCGAAGTTCTTGTTTGTTTATCACGGCGGTGGCATGCCCAAGACCGATGCCGACAAGGCCAAGGCGATGGATGCCTGGGGCAAGTGGATGGGCGGCATGGGCAGCGCGCTGGTCGATGGCGGCCACCCGGTGGGCAAGTCTTCCACCGTGAATGCCGACGGCTCGGTGGCCGACCACGGCGGCGCCAACCCGGCCAGCGGCTATTCGCTGGTGGAAGCGCCCGACCTGGCGGCCGCGCTGGCGCATGCCAAGGGCTGCCCGATCCGGGCCATGGGTGGGTCGATCGAGGTGGCTGAAGCGATGGACATGTGAGCGCAGGCGGCGCCAGGGCGTGGGCGCGCCAGCCCTGGCGCTGCGCAACCAAGCTGAGTCAAACCTGGAAAGCGCAAAGGTGGCGGCACTTCAGCGCCTTCCATTGCGCGCTGATGGCGTGGCCCCCTCGAAGAATGGGCGGGCGGACATTCCCGCGCTCATCCAGCCCACACATTCATGCCCACCCGCATTCACAAGACACCCACTCCATGGCCGCTGACTGTCCTGGCGACCGCCATCCTGGCCGCTTGCGGGGGGGGAGGTGGCGAACCTGTTGTCGTAGAAACGCCGCTGTCGATCAGCGGCGTCGTGGCCGACGGCCCGCTGCAGGGCGCGACGGTGTGCTACGACCTGAACAACAACGGCGCCTGCGACGCGGGCGAGCCGACATCGGCGCTGACGGATAGCAATGGCAACTACCGGCTCGACGTGAAGCCCGCCGAT
>JANOXU010000151.1:0-46987 GCA_031418595.1 Burkholderiales bacterium | reverse complement strand
CCCCAGACTTCAGCCGCCGTCTCCACCACCAGCCGCAGCTTGCTGCGCTGGTCTTCCACGGCAATGTTGTTGCCGTGCACGGTGCTCGAAAAACCGCATTGCGGGCTCAGGCACATCTGGTCGAGCGGGGCGTAGCGGGCGGCTTCGTCGATGCGGCGCTTCAGCGCGTCTTTGTTTTCAAGCTGGCCGAACTTGGTGGTCACCAGGCCCAGCACCACGGTCTTGCCCTTGCTCAGGTAGCGCAGGGGGCGGAAGTCGCCGGAACGCTCGTCGTCGTATTCCAAGAAGAACGCATCGAGCTTCATTTCAGACAGCAAGGCCTCGGCCACCGGCTCGTAGTTGCCCGCCGCGGCGTGCGTGCTCTTGAAGTTGCCGCGGCACAGGTGCATGGCGAGCTGCATGCCCGCGGGCTTGTGCGCCACCACCTTGTTGATGAAACCGGCGTAGCGGTGCGGCAGCTCGTTCGGGTCGTCACCGCGCTGGCGCGCGGCTTCGCGCATCTTCTCGTCGCACAGGTAGGCCATGTTGGTGTCGTCCATCTGCACGTAGCGGCAGCCGGCGTCGAACAGGCTTTGCAGCTCGTCGCCATAGGCCTTGGCCACGTCGTCATAGAACGCCGGGTCCAGCTCGGGGTAGGCGGCCTTGTTGATGCCGGCACGCCCGCCGCGAAAGTGCAGCATGGTGGGGCTGGGGATGGTGACCTTGGGCGTCATGCCCGCGGCCACCTGGCTCTTCAAGTATTCAAAGTCGGCCAGCTGGATGTTCTTCGCGTGGCGCACCTTGCCGGTGACGAGGATGGCCGGGGGGGCCAATTCCTCACTGCCATCTGGCCGCTTCACGATGACCGGGATGTCGGTCTTCACGCCGCCGAGCTGCTCCAGAAAGTCGAGGTGAAAGTAGGTGCGGCGGAACTCACCGTCGGTGATGCTGTGCAAGCCCACGTCTTGCTGGAACTTCACGATCTCGCTGATGGCGCGGTCTTCCACCCCGCGCAGTTGCTCGGGCGTGATCTCACCCTTGGCCTTTTGCTCGCGCGCTTCGAGCAAATACTTCGGGCGCAAGAAGCTGCCAACGTGGTCGGCGCGAAAGGGGGGCGTGGTGCGTGTGGTCATGGTTAACGGGGCAGTGAGTGTGAAACTTGGGGTCAGAGATCGAGCACCAGGCGCGGTGACTTTGAACGCGAGCAGCAGGGCGTGAACTGGTCGTTGGCGGCTTGCTCTTCGGGCATCAGGAACTGGTCGCGGTGGTCGGGCGTGCCTTCAAGCACGCGCGTCAGGCAGGTGCCGCAAATGCCTTGCTCGCAGGAACAAGGCAAGTCGACGCCGGCGTCTTGCAAGGCATGCAGCACGCTCTTGTCGGGCGGCACGGTGATGATGCGGCCGTCGCGGCCGAGTTGCACTTCAAAGGCTTGTTCAGGGGTCATGGTCAAACGGTTTGGGTGGGTGTTGTTTAAGTGGCCGTTTCAGTGGCGATCAACCGTTCAATCACCTTGCGCGCCTGCACGCCGCCGGCATCAATGTTCAGCTTGAGCAGTGCGCGCTGCGGCCACTTCAGGTGGTTGGCCTGCTGGCGTTCCAGCATCTCAAGGTCTTCGGCAAAGATCTTGGCCTGCCCGTCGCGGATCTGTGCCGTCAGCCCCTTGTCTTCAGGGCGAAAGTTGCGCGCCATACCCCAGAAGTACCAGATCGAGGTGTCGCTTTCCGGCGTGATGAAGTCGACCACGATGCTCGAGGCTTTCTTGTCCATCGGCGCGTCATAGCCGCCGTGCCCGGCCAGCGCCACGCCCACTTCAATCATTACATGGCTGGGCGGCGTGAAGCGGCAGATCTGCCAGCGGTCCACCACCTGGTCATCAGGCAAGTGGTTGCCGCGCAGGGCCATCTTCCAGAACGGCGGCGCTTCAATACCGGTCATGAAACGGCTGGTGATGACCTCGTCGCCCTCGACCCGGGTGCTGCTCGGCGTTTCGTCGATTTCCTTTTGCCCGATGCTGCTGGCATGCACATAGGTTTCGTGCGTCAGATCCATCAGGTTGTCGATCATCAGGCGGTAGTCGCAACCGATGTGATACAGCCCGCCGCCATAGGCCCACTGCGGGTTGCTGGCCCAGTGCAGGCTTGGCAGCAGCGCGGCATCGGCCTGTTCCTTGGGCCCCAGCCAGATCCAGACAAAACCAAACTTCTCGATGAGTTGGAATTTGCGGATCGCCGGAAAGCCCTGCACCCGCTGCCCCGGCATGGCCAGGGCCTTGCCCTCACAGCCCATTTCCAGGCCGTGGTAGCCACACACCAACCGCCCTTCAACCACCTGCCCCAGCGACAGCGGCGCGCCGCGGTGCGGGCAAAAGTCTTCCAGCGCGCAGGCCGCGCCATCGGCACCGCGGTACAGCACCACGCGCTCGCCGCCGAGCATGCGGCCCAGGGGCTTGTCGTCAATCTCCTGCGGCATGCAGGCCACGTACCAGGCATTGCGGGGGAACATGGTTTCGCTGCGGGTCAAGGGCGTTGTCGATCAGCCTCAAGTATGGTGCAAACACTTGCCGTGGCCTCAGAGCGAGGCCGTGATCGGCACCTGTACGATCCCGGCGCGTGCACGCCAACGAACTGCATTGATCAGACCTGCCTTGAGCACTGAACAACTCCCCCGCTTCATCCGCGATCACTACGAAATTCATGAGTGGAAGCATGCCTGCGCCATCCTCGCACAGGACTTTCCTGATGAATGGAACGACATCTGTGAGGTGTTGACATCGTTCAAATTTCAGCGCAGCTGGGTCGAGGTGGGTGGTGGGCGCAAGTCCAAAGTCTCGGCAGCCATCGACGCTGCCCTGTACGCACGCGGCTGGCATGAAAAGAAATTCGCCACGGAGATTCTGGTCGACGGTGTCGCGAGCCAGTCACCCACTCACTCAATTGATTGCTTCAAGAACCGGGTCGCGCTGGAGATTGAATGGAACAACAAGGATCCTTTTTACGACCGCGACCTCAACAACTTTCGCCTGCTTTTCGAACTTCGGGCCGTGAGCGTGGGCGTCATTGTCACCCGCTGTGATTCGCTGCAAACCATCTTCGATGGCCTGGGCCGTGGGAAGAGCTATGGCTCGTCAACAACCCACATGAGCAGGTTGCTGCCGCGTGTACGCGGTGGCGGCGGTGGCGGATGCCCGCTTCTTGTGCTGGGAATTTCCCCAAAGCTCTATGTGGATGCTTGACAGCCCCCACCAACTTAGGCACTGTATGTATATCCAGATCATTGATCGTTCGCAGTCATGAACCAAGCCACAGAGAGCGCCGCTGAAAATCTGCTCCGGTTCGCCGGCAAGCGCCGTTTTCGCACCATTCTGGCCGACCCACCCTGGCAGTTCCAGAACCGCACGGGCAAGGTGGCACCGGAGCATCGGCGCCTTGCGCGCTACGAAACGATGGGCTTGAGCGAGCTGCTTGCGCTACCGGTGCAAACCACCACTGAAGACACGGCGCACTTGTATCTGTGGGTACCCAATGCCTTGCTGCTCGAAGGCATTCAGGTCTTGCAGGCCTGGGGGTTTCATTACAAGTCGAACCTGGTCTGGCACAAGGTGCGCAAAGACGGTGGCCCTGATGGGCGTGGCGTGGGCTTTTACTTTCGCAACGTGACGGAGCTGGTCTTGTTTGGTGTCAAGGGCAAGAACGCCAGAACGCTGGCTCCCGGGCGCAGTCAGGTCAACTTCCTGGCCACGCGCAAGCGCGAACACTCACGCAAGCCAGATGAGATGTACCCCCTCATCGAAGCCTGCAGCCCCGGCCCATATCTTGAGCTGTTTGCTCGTGGCACCCGGCCCGGCTGGGCGGTTTGGGGCAACCAAGCTAACGATGACTATCAGCCAAACTGGGATACCTACGCCAACCACTCACAGGCGGCGCGCGCAGCGGACGGCCTGAATCACGCCAACTTGCAATTGCCATTGATCGCGTAGCTCCTGGCATTCACCGGCAAACAAAACTCGAAGCCAGCTTGCTGTCGCCGCCCGCGTACTGCGTCATCAGCGGGTACGGACACAGCGGGCGCTCCAGGCCCGGGCGCACGGTGCTGCCGCGCGCCAGCACCTGCTGCGGGGCCACGCCTTCTTCCACCCAGCGGGTGATGGCGGCCAGGCCGTCGAAGGCGTCGGTGGCCGGGCCGCCGGAGCAATGCGTCATGCCCGGGATGATGAAGCTGCGCGCCAGCGTGGCCGCCTTGGCCGCACCGTGCTCGGCATTCAGCCGGCGCTGGTAGTCCATGGTCTCGAAGGCAGAGAAGATCGGGTCGGCCGCGCCGTGGAAGAAGAGCAGCTTGCCGCCGCGCTTGGCAAAGCCTTCGAGCTTGACGTCATCAGCCGTGTCGTAAACCTTGTGGAACGCGACCATGCGCTGCGGGTCGCGCTCGAAGTTGAAGTTCAGCGTGCTCAGCGTGGAGTCCGGCGGGGTGACGAATTCATAGCCCAACGCACCGGCCATCAGCGTCACATGGCGGGCGTTCGGCGCGCCTTGCGTGGCCGTGCCCAGCGTCCAGGCGCGCCAGCCGGCATCAGCGATGCCCGGGTCCCACGGCCAGCCGAAGTACAAGGCGCCGCGCGAATTGCTGGGCCCGGACATCACCGCATCCAGCGCCTTGGCTTGCGGCTCACTGAGGCAGCCTTCGGTGGAACTGGGGCATTGCAGGGCGTGCACGTTGATGCTGCACGTGGTGTCGTTCACCAAGCCGTCTTCCAGGCCGTCTTTGGCGTCGCAGCGGTCAACGATTTCTTGCGCCACGCGCTTGAGCTGCGCGTCGCTCAGCGCCAGTGCCAACACTGGCTTGCCGTCGGTGCCTTTGGGCGCGGCTTCCATGAAACGTTGCACCGTCCAGGCCGCGGCCATGGTGGCACCTTCTGACACGCGCATCGCCGGGGCCACGGCCACCACGCCGTCGAACATGTCGGGGAAGCGCTGCGTGAACATCATGCCCTGGCGCCCGCCGCCCGAGCAGCCGACGAAGTAGCTGCGGTCGGCCGGGCGGCCGTAGTAGCTGGCCAGCAGTGACTTGGCCGTGGCGGCGGTGCGGCCATGGGCGCGGTAGGCGTGTTCGATGCGCGCCTGCGGGTCGAGGCCGAACTCGGGCCCGGGTGACTGGTGGCCAGCGTCGGTGGACACGGCCGCATAGCCGCGCGCCAGGCCATGGTCGGCCCAGCCCAGGGCGCCGGTGTTGCGGCCCACGGCGTTGTTGAGCACGCCGTCGTTGCCGCCACCGCCCTGGTAGACCAGCCGGCCGCTGAAGGCGCTGGGCAGGCGCAACTCGAAGCCGGTGTAGTAGGGCTTGTTGTCGGCGCCAGTGCGTTCGTCAATGCGTCCACGCACCAGGCAGTGCTCGGGCAGGGGTTCGCCCACTTCACGGTTGCTGCCGGGCTCGCGCGCGCGCTGGCTGAGCGCGGCCACCAGCGTGGCTTCGGTGATGCGCACGTTGCTCAAGGCGCTGTGGCCGGCCAAGGCGGCGCAGGCCTTGGCGGCGTCAGCCACCTGGCTGGGCTTGGGCGCGGTGCTGTTGAACAACTTGGGCAAGTTGGTCAAGCTGGGCAAGCTGGGCATGGGCCCGCAAGCGGTAAGGGCGGCCAGCGCCACCAAGGGTGGCAGAAGACGTGAGGTGTTCATCAGTGTTCCTTGGCCAGCGTCAGCTCAAGCCCAGCAGGCGCTTGGCGTTTTCTTTCAAGATCAGCGGCTTGACCTTGTCTTTGAAGCCGGCTTCGTCGAAGTCTTTCATCCAGCGCTCGGGCGTGATCAGCGGGTAGTCGCTGCCGAACAGCATGCGGTCTTTGAGCAGCGTGTTGGCGTATTGAATGAGCTGGGGCGGGAAGTACTTCGGGCTCCAGCCCGAAAGGTCAATCCAAACGTTAGGCTTGTGCAGCGCCAGGCTCAATGCTTCGTCTTGCCAGGGCCAGCTCGGGTGGGCGATGACGATTTGAATGTCTGGGAAGTCGATCGCCACGTCTTCCAGCAGCATGGGGTTGCTGTTTTGCAGCCGCAAGCCCCCGCCGCAGCGCATGCCGCTGCCGATGCCCGAATGCCCGCTGTGGAAGATGGCCGGCAGCTTGTATTCAGCGATCACCTCATACAGCGGCCATGCCATGCGGTCATAGGGCAAGAAGCCCTGCACGGTGGGGTGAAACTTGAAACCCTTGACGCCGTGTTCTTCGATCAGCCGGCGCGCTTCACGCGCACCCATCTTGCCCTTGTGCGGGTCGATGCTGGCAAAGGCGATCATCATGTCGCTGTTCTTTTGCGCGGCCTCGCAGATCTCTTCATTCGGGATGCGGCGGCGACCAAGCTGCGCTTCGCTGTCCACCGTGAACATCACCAGGCCTAACTTGCGTTCGCGGTAATAGGCCACCGTTTCGTCGATGGTCGGGCGCCGGTCGGAGCCGAAGTACTTGTCGGCAGCGCGGTCGTACTCCTCGCCGTAGCTGTCAAACGGGTTGCGGCACGACACCTCGGCATGGGTGTGGACGTCGATGGCGATCAGGTCTTCGGTCTTCATGGTCAACCCGGTTGATCAAGTTTCAGCGGCATTCAAAACTGGTGGCCAATTCAGCATCACCACCCTTGTACTGTGCCACCAATGGGTAGGCGCATAACGGCCGGCTGCGCGTGGCAGACCAATTGGCGGGCAGCTCGGTGTTCACGCCCCCCGCATTGCCCGCGCCACGCACCTGAGCGACGACGCGGTCTGGCGCGCGCCCACGCTCGACCCATTCGACCAGTGCACTGAGCATGTCGAACTGGTCGGTGGCCGGGCCGCCGCGGCAATGGTTCATGCCGGGCACCAGGTACAGCCGTGCAAAGCCCGCCGCAGCGCCTTGGTGCGCGCCGTTGAGTTGCTCCCACCAGGCCACGCTGTCGTCGGGCGAGAAGACACCATCGCTCATGCCGTGGTAGACCATCATCTTGCCGCCGCGTTTTTTCAAGGCTGACAAATCTGAAGCCGGTGGCGTCATGAACGCCAGGGCCGATTGGTTGAACGGCGCGGCGGTGGCGTTGAGGTTGCGCACACCGGCGGCCACGTCGTAGTTCATGGCCAGCGCGCGCGCATCGGCCGCCAGCGCCTTGGCTGCGGGCGGGGTCTGGAAGACATAGGCCACGGCCACGGGGTCGCGGTTGGTGATGGACGAAACGAACTTCCAGCTCGCCCAATCAGCGCCCACCAGGCCGGCATCGAACGGAAAGCTGGCGTGGAACTTTTCGCCCTCTGCGCGCGCGCCGTTGAAGACACCATTCAGCGCTGCCTTCTGTTCAGCGCTCAGGCAGCTGCCGTCGCGCGCGGCCACGCAGGTGCGCACATCGCGCGCCAGGTCGAAGGCGTTCTGGCAGCGCCGGGTGTCTTGAATCAAGCCATCAGCCAGGCCATCGAGCGCGTCGCAACGGTCGAGCACAGCGTCGGCCAACACCTTGCGTTCGGCCGGCGTGAATGCGCTGGCCAGGTCGGCCGAGGTGGCCAGTTTGTTGTACTGCTGCGCACCCCAGAGTTGCGCCAAGGCTGAGCGCGGCAGGTTGAAGCCGGGGTTGCCGGCGAGCACGCCGTCGTACTGTTCGGCGTAGCGCGCTGCGGCCACCATGGCATGGCGCCCGCCGTTGGAGCAACCACCGATGTAGCTGCGGTCGGGCTCCTTGCCATAGGCCGCGCGAATCAGGCTGCGGGCCATGGGCGTGAGGCTGCCCACGGCCTGGTAGCCATAGTCGGCACGGGCTTGCGGATCCAGGCCGAAGAAGGGCAACTGCGTGCGGTTGTGGCCGGCGTCAGAGCTGAGCACCGCAAAGCCTTGCTGCAAGGCGCTGGTGATGGGCCCACCGCCACTGGCCGGGCCGACTGCATCGACAACGAAACCATCGAGCCCGCCGTTGCCTTGGTGATAGAAGCGGCCGTTCCAGGCCAGGGGCAAGCGCATCTGGAAACCGATGGCATAGGTTTGGCCATCCACCGCGCTGACCCGTTCGTTCATGCGACCGTTGACCAGGCAGTGCTCGGGCACCGGCGCGCCAGCCACCATGAGCTTGCCGGCCGGCACGCTTTCGGCTTCGCTGAGCACGGTGCGCGGCCAATTGAAACGCGCGGAGAGCTCAGCGCAGGCTTGCAACGCGCCAGCCGTGGCCGGGCCGGGCGAAACGCGCGGGCCGGTGTCGGCACAAGCGGCCAAAAGCAGCACGGCACTGGCCAGTGCGGTGTGCACGACGCGGAAACTGCGGCTCATGAAGACCCCCGAGGTAGATTGAAATTAAATTATGAATTTGAACTACTTAACCGCCACATGAAATGGCTTGCCTGGGAATTCTTCCATCACAACGCTTGATCAGGATTCGGGTTTTTCCTAGGTTTTTAATTCAAGCAGTTAATTATCGTCACGCCGTTTCATGCTTCCAGCTCACCATGACCTCTGCCTTCGTTCCTGCCGCCGGGCTGCTTGCCACCTTGCCCCTGCTACAGGTCAGTCAAGGCGGCGCGGTGCTGCACATTCGGCTGAACCGCCCGGCCAAGCGCAACGCGCTGTCTGACCCGTTGATCCAGCAGCTGCACACCTGTTTCGTTAACCTGCCCGAAGGCGTGCGCGCTGCGGTGGTGAGCGGCGAAGGCACGCACTTTTGCGCCGGCCTGGATTTGTCTGAACTGGTTGAACGCGACATCGGCAGCGGCGTGCTGCATTCGCGCATGTGGCATGCCGCGTTCGATGCCATCCAGTTCGGCAAGGTGCCGGTGGTGGCGGCGCTGCATGGTGCGGTGGTGGGCGGCGGGCTCGAGCTGGCCTCGGCCTGCCACATCCGCGTGGCCGACGCCTCGGCGTATTACGCTTTGCCCGAAGGCCAGCGCGGCATCTTCGTGGGCGGCGGCGGCTCGGCACGCATCCCGCGGTTAATGGGCGTGGCCCGCATGACAGATTTGATGATGACCGGCCGCGTGTATGACGCGCAAGAAGGCCTGGCCGTGGGGCTGAGCCAGTACGTGGTGCCTGAAGGTGAAGCCTTGGCCAAGGCGCTGGCCCTGGCCGAGCGCATCGCCGGCAACGCGCCCATTTCCAACTTTGCCGTGATGCATGCGCTGCCGCGCATTGCTGATCAATCACAAAGCGAAGGCCTGTTCACCGAATCGTTGATGGCCGCGGTGGCCGAAAGCACGCCCGAGGCGCAAACGCGATTGCGCGCATTTCTAGAGGGCCGCGCCGGCAAGGTGGTGAAAACATCATGACCAGCGCATTCGCGCACATTCCGTATCGTGATTGCAGCGTGGGTGGCTGCACGCAGGCCAAGCTCACACGCCGGGCCGACGGCTGCATCCTCATCAGCGCCGTGGAGCCCCTGGCGGCTTACCCCGAACGTTTGACCGACCACCTCGAACGCTGGGCCGCCAAGACGCCCGACCACCCCTTCGCCGCACGCCGGCGCAACGGCGGCGAATGGGAAACGATCAGCTTTGCGCAAATGCTGGCACGCGCCCAGGGCATCGCGCAGGCCCTGGCCACGCGCGGCTTGAGCGCCGAGCGGCCCATCGCCATCCTCAGTGAAAACGACCTCGATCACTTGAGCCTGGCCTTCGGTGCCATGTGGGCCGGCGTGCCTTACGCGCCCGTTTCCACAGCGTATTCGCTCGTCAGCCAAGACTTCGGCAAGCTGCGCCACATCCTGGGCAAGCTCACGCCGGGCCTGGTGTTCGCCAGCAGCCCGGCTTACGCCAAGGCGATTGCCGCCGTGGTGGGGCCCGATGTGGAAGTGGTGCTGGCGCAAGGCGCGCTCGAAGGCCGGCCCACCACGCCGTTCAGCGCATTGCTGAACACGGCGCCTGCCGCGCAAGGCGCAGCGGCGCATGCCAAAGTGAACGGCGACACCATCGTCAAGTTCCTGTTCACCTCGGGCTCGACCAAGCTGCCCAAGGGCGTGATCAGCACCCACCGCATGTTGAGTGCGAACTTGCAAATGATTGCCCAGAGCAGCGTCTTCCTCACCGAAGCGCCGCCCGTGTTGGTCGACTGGCTGCCCTGGAACCACACCTTCGGCGGCAGCCACAACGTGGGCATCGCCCTGGCCATGGGCGGCACGCTGTTCGTCGACGATGGCAAGCCCACGCCCGCGGGCATCAAGGAAACGCTGCGCAACCTGCGTGAAGTGCCCAGCACGGTGCACTACAACGTGCCCAAGGGTTTTGAAGAAATCGCCCTGGCGATGGACACCGACGACCAGTTACGTCAAACGTTTTTCAAGAACCTGAAGAGCATGTTCTTTGCCGGCGCCGGCCTGAGCCAGGCGGTGTGGAACCACCTCGACAAACACGCCGTGGCCACCCTGGGCCAGCGCGTGCGCATGATCACCGGCCTGGGCATGACCGAAACCTCGCCCACCTGCACCAACGCTCTGCACGACACCGTGGGCGCAGCGCACATCGGCCTGCCCAACCCCGGCTGCGAGGTGAAGCTGGTGCCCCTGGCCGGCAAGCTGGAAATTCGCTTTCGCGGCCCGCACGTCATGCCCGGCTACTGGCGCGAACCCGAGTTGAGTGCCGAAGCCTTTGACGACGAAGGCTTCTACTGCACGGGCGACGCCGCCAAGCTGGTGGATGAAAACGACCTGCACCAGGGCCTGCTGTTCGACGGCCGCATTGCCGAAGACTTCAAGCTTTCCAGTGGCACGTTTGTCAGTGTGGGGCCGTTGCGCGGCAAGGTCATCGCCGCCGGCGCGCCATACGTGCAGGACGTGGTGGTGACCGGCATCGACCGCAGCGAGATCGGCTTGCTCATCTTCCCGCGGCTGGACACTTGCCGCACGCTGGCGAGTGTTGACGCCGATGCCGGCTTGGCCGAGGTGCTGCACAGCGCGCCGGTGCGCGGCTTCTTCCAGCAACTGGCCACGCAGTTGTGGCAAGGCGGCACGGGCAGCGCCAACCGGCCGGCGCGTTTGCATGTGCTGGTGGAGCCGCCTTCCATCGACAAAGGCGAGGTGACGGACAAGGGCTCGATCAACCAGCGTGCGGTGCTGGCCGCGCGCGCGGCCTTAGTGGAAGCGGTGTACGCCGGCGGCACCGCCGACCCGTATCTCATCGTGCCGCAAAAGACTTGAGTCGGCGATCCACCATGGCCAAGACCCACATCTTCCCCGTCACCATTGCCTTCGGCGATTGCGATCCCGCCGGCATCGTTTTCTATCCCAACTTCCAGCGCTGGATGGACACCTCTTCGCTGGCGTTCTTCATGGCCTGCGGCATACCGCCGTGGCGCGAGCTGGTGAAGACGCGCGGCATCGTGGGCACGCCGCTGCTGGAAATCCACACCAAGTTCCTCAAGCCCGCCACCTACGGCGAGCAGATCGAGGTGCACACCAGCGTGGCCGAGTGGCGTGCCAAGGTGTTCATCCACCGCCACCAGGTGCGCCGGGGTGACGAGCTGCTGTGTGAAGGCAGCGAGACACGCGCCTTCGTGGTGCGCGACGCCGCCAACCCCGACCGGCTGCGCGCCATCCCCATTCCCGAAGACATCAAGGCCCTGTGTTCCTGAACTCGTTGACTGACTGGAGACCGCAATGAAACTGACCCTCAAACTCATCACTGCCGCAGCCGCCGCCGTGCTGGCCGCCGCGCCGGCATGGGCCGACGTGAACATCGGCATCAGCCTGGCCCTCACCGGCCCCGGCTCGGGGCTGGGCATTCCGATGCAGAACTACTTCAAGCTGTTCCCGGCCACGATTGCCGGCGAGAAGATCAACCTCATCATCCTTGACGACGCCACCGACCCCGGCAAGGGCGTGAGCAATGCGCGCCGCTTCGTCACCGAAGACAAGGTCGACATGGTGATCGGCTCGTGCATCACCGCCACCGCCGCGGCCATGGCGCCGGTGCTGTTCGAGGCCAAGACGCTGCAACTTTCAGCCGCGCCGGTGGGCGTGCCGCCCGGGCAAGACGCCTGGATGTTCCGCCTGCCGCAGGGCTTTGGCGTGATGGCGCACCCGATCGTCGAGCACATGAAAAAGTCGGGCGTCAAGACCGTGGGCTTCCTGGGCTACACCGACGCTTATGGCGAGCTGTGGCTCAAAGAGATCACCGCGCAAGCCGAAAAGGCCGGCATCAAGGTGGTGGCCACCGAACGCTTTGCGCGCACCGACACGAGCGTGACGCCGCAGGCGCTGAAGCTGGTGTCGGCCAACCCCGACGCCATGCTGGTGGTGGCCTCGGGCTCGGGCGCGGCCATGCCGCACAAGGGGCTGATCGAGCGCGGCTACAAGGGCAAGATCTACCAGACCCATGCCGCGGCCACGCCCGACCTGGTGCGCATTGGCGGCAAGGATGTCGATGGTTCGTACGTTGTCTCCGGCCCGGCCGTGATCGCCGAGCAGTTGCCCGAAAACCACCCCTCGAAGAAGGCTGCAATCGACTTCGTCACCAAGTACGAAAAGGCGATGGGCCCGAACACCCGCAACCAGTTCGCCGGCCATGCGTATGACGCGCAGATCGTGCTTGAAAAGGTCTTGCCGGTGGCGCTGAAAAAGGCCAAGCCGGGCACGCCCGAGTTCCGCGCGGCGCTGCGCGACGCCGTTGAAAGCATGGGCCGCACGGTGTTCTCGCACGGCGTGATGAACTGGACCAAAGATGACCATTGGGGCTACACGAACGAGACGGGGGTGCTGCTGAAGGTGGTGGACGGGAAGTTTGTGGTGGAGCATTGATGGTGCTTCGTATCCGGCGATAAGTTTGGGCACTGAACTTCGCGTGACGGCTGCGGCGAGCCGAGGGCGTCGGGTGACCGGCTTCGCTCATGCCAAGGGCCAGTGGCCCTTGGCGTTCGCCAGGCACAAACAGTCCACTGGACTGTTTGTGTCCGGGCTCACTCCTCCGTCGTCGGCCTGGCGGCCGCCGACTCCCCCTTTACTTCGCTACGCCGGCCACCCAACACCCTCGGCCGGCACCGATGGTGACGGGGCCAACGTTCGAGAAGAGCCGCTACAGAAGGATCAGGACGGTGGGGCGTGCTGCGTAGCGAAGTAAAGAAGGAGCTGGCGCTCCGAAGGGAAGCCAGCGGGTGACATGAGCGTAGCAGCACGCCCTGCCGGCCTGATCCCGCCCGAAGCAACAGATCTGATCAAGCTCCAATGCAGCCGACCTGATCCGAATAACTGCAACCATCGAAAACAGCCGACTCAACAGCTCAACAAGCACCACCCCCCATGGACCTCTCCATCGCCAGCATCCTCGCGCTTGACGGCATCACCAACGGTGCCGTCTATGCGTTGCTCGCCTTGGCCACGGTGCTGCTGTTTGCGGTGACGCGGGTGATCTTCATTCCGCAGGGCGAGTTCGTGGCCTTCGGCGCGCTCACCCTGGCCCTGCTGCAAACCGGCAAGGTGCCGGGAACGGTGTGGTTCTTGTTGATCCTGGCCGGTGCCGTGGCCATAACCGATGTCTTCAACGGCCTGCGCCGCCAGCACGGCGGCGCGCGCATCGCCAAGCAAGTTCTGCGCACCCTGGCCTACCCGGTGGCGGTGTCGCTGCTGGCGATCTGGCTGGTGCCCAAGGGCCTGCCGCTGCTGGCGCAGGCGGCGCTCACACTGGCGCTGGTCACGCCGTTCGGCAGCCTCATCTACCGCATCGCCTACGAATCATTGGCTGATGCCAGCGTGCTGGTACTGCTCATCGTCTCGGTGGGCGTGCACTTCGCGCTGGTCGGCCTGGGGCTGTACTTCTTCGGCGCCGAAGGTTTTCGCAACCCCAGCTTCTGGGATGCGCGCTTCACGGCTGGGGCACTGAGCATCAGCGGCCAAACGCTGATCATCTTCGCCGTCTCGGGCGCACTCATCGTCATGTTATGGCTGTTCTTTGAACGCTCGCTGCACGGCAAGGCGCTGCGCGCCACGGCCGTGAACCGCCTGGGCGCGCGGCTGATGGGCATTTCAAGCACCAGCGCGGGCCGCTTGAGCTTCACCGTGGCGGCGTTCATCGGCGCGCTGTCGGGCCTGCTCATCGGGCCCACCACCACGGTGTTTTACGACACCGGTTTTCTCATCGGCCTGAAGGGCTTCGTGGCCGCGGTGTTTGCCGGGCTGTCGAGCTACCCGCTGGCGCTGGTGGGCGCTTTAGGCGTCGGCCTGCTTGAAAGCTTCGGCTCGTTCTGGGCCAGCGCGTTCAAGGAAGTCATCGTCTTCAGCGCCATCTTGCCGGTGCTGCTGTGGCGCTCGTTCCGCGACCCCCACACGGAAGAACACTGATGTTGCGCCGTTGGGCCTTCCCCGCCTTCGCCGCGTTGATGCTGGCGCTGCCGGCCTTGCCGGTGCCTGACTTCTGGATCACCCAGAGCAACTACATCGGCCTGTACGCCCTGGTCACCCTGGGCCTGGTGCTGCTCACCGGCGTGAGCGGCCTCACCTCGTTCGGCCAGGCCGCGTTCGTGGGCATCGGCGCCTACACCGCGGCCTTCCTGGCCACCAAGGTGGGCATCTCACCCTGGCTCACGTTGTTCGTGGGCCTGGCGCTGGCCGTGGCCACGGCGCTGCTGGTGGGCGCCATCACGCTGCGCATGTCGGGCCACTACCTGCCGCTGGCCACCATCGCCTGGGGCCTGGCGCTGAACTACACCATGGCCAACATGGAATGGCTGGGCAAGTACGACGGGCTGCTGGGCATCCCCTCACTCACGCTGTTTGGGGTGGACCTGGGCACCGGCCGCGGCCTGCATGATCTGATCTGGGCCATCGCCCTGCTGGCCGCGCTGGCCATCACCCACTTGCTCGATTCGCGCCCGGGCCGTGCCATCCGCGCCTTGAAGAACGGCAGCACCATGGCCGAGGCGATGGGCATTTCCACCTTCCGCTACAAGCTCATCGCCTTCGTGCTGGCCGCCGTGCTGGCCGCCATCTCGGGCTGGCTGTTCGCGCACTTCCAGCGCACCGTCAACCCCACCCCGTTCTCCATTGCCAAGGGCATTGAATACCTGTTCATGGCGGTGCTGGGCGGCGTGGGCCATGTCTGGGGGGCGTTCCTGGGTGCGGGCGTGGTGCGGCTGGTGGATGACCAGTTGCAGGTGCTGCTGCCCAAGCTCATCGGCACCAGCGGCAACTTTGAAACCATCGTCTTCGGCGTCGTGATGGTGGTGGTGCTGAAGTACGCGCCCGATGGCTTGTGGACTTTCGTGATCCGCTGGCTGCCCGCGCCGCAGCGCGCGCGCGACTGGGCTGGCGCCAAACCGCTGCCTGCACGCGACAAACCCGGGCGCGGCGAACTGCTGCTCGACGTGGCCGCGGTGCGCAAGGAATTCGGCGGCCTGGTGGCGGTGAACGATGTCAGCTTCCAGGTGCGCGGCGGCGAGATCGTGGGCCTGATCGGCCCCAACGGCGCGGGCAAGTCCACCACCTTCAACCTCATCACCGGCGTGCTCGGCCTCACGCGCGGTGCGGTGGCGTTTCGCGGCGCGGCGGTGGCGGGCCTGCCTTCGCGCGAGATTGCGCGGCGCGGCATTTCGCGCACCTTCCAGCATGTGAAGATGATTCCTGAAATGACGGTGCTGGAAAACGTGGCCCTGGGCGGCACCCTGCGCAGCCGCTCGGGCACGCTGCGCGCCATGTTGCGCCTGGACCGCGAAGAAGAACGCAGCCTGTTCGCCGAAGCCGAAAAGCAGCTCGCGCGCATCGGCATGGCCGCGCAAATGAACGAGCTGGCCGGCAACCTGGCGCTGGGCCCGCAGCGCCTGATGGAAATCGCCCGCGCGCTGTGCACCGACCCGGCGCTGCTGCTGCTCGACGAGCCCGCCGCCGGCCTGCGCCACCAGGAAAAGCAGGCCCTGGGCGCGGTGCTGCGCCAGCTCAAGGTGGAAGGCATGAGCCTGCTGCTGGTGGAACACGACATGGATTTCGTGATGGGCCTGACCGACCGCATCGTCGTCATGGAGTTCGGCACTTTGTTGCTGGCGGGCACGCCGGCCGAAGTGCAGGCCAGCCCGGCGGTGCGCGCCGCCTACCTCGGCACCGAGCATTGAGCATGAGCCCGCCCGGCCGCCCGAAAGGCGAATACCGCAGTGCGCAGCACGAAGGTTGCCTGATGAACCAAGCCCTGCTGCAAGTGACTGACCTGCATGCCGGCTACGGCCGCGCCGAGGTGCTGACGGGCCTGAACTTCAATCTGCAAAAGGGCCAGGTGGTGACCATCATCGGCCCCAACGGCGCCGGCAAGAGCACCTTTTTTATTGCGCTGTTGGGCGTGCTGCCGGCGCGCGGCCGGCTGGTCTTTGATGGCCAGGACCTGGCCGCCATGACGCTCGAAGAACGCGTGATGTTCGGCCTGGCCCTGGTGCCCGAGAAGCGCGAACTGTTTGCCACCATGTCGGTACAAGACAACCTCACCCTGGGCGGCTACCGCGCCATGAAGCTGCGCGTGCCGCAGTGGCAGCGCGAAATCGAGCGCGTGTTCGAACTCTTCCCGCGCCTGCAAGAACGCCGCGCGCAACTCGCCGGCACGCTTTCTGGTGGCGAGCGCCAGATGCTGGCGCTGGGCCGGGCCTTGATGTCGGCGCCCAAGCTGTTGATGCTCGATGAACCCAGCCTGGGCCTGGCGCCGCTGGTGGTGCGCGAAATCTTCCGCACCATCCGCCGCCTGCGCGAGCAAGGCATCAGCATTTTGCTGATCGAACAAAACGCCCGCGCCGCGCTCGAAGTGGCCGACCACGGCTACGTGTTGGAAACCGGCGCCTTCGCGCTGCAAGGCCCGGCCGAGCAACTGGCGGGTGATGCGCGGGTGATTGAAACCTACCTCGGCGCTGCCCGCCAGGGCTGACAACCTGCGCCGCCATGTGGCACTACCAAGCCCCGGTGGCCGACATGGCCTACCTGATCAACCAGGTGCTGGACGCTCCCGCTTCCTGGCGCGAGCTGCCCGCGTTCGCCGGCCTGGACGCCGCCACCGCCACCGAAGTGCTGCAACAAGCCGGCAAGTTCGCCGGCGAAGTGCTGGCGCCAACTAACGCAACAGGTGACTTGCAAGGTTGCACGCTTGCCGGCGGCAACGTCACCACGCCCACCGGTTATCGCCAGGCCTACGCCGCCTTCGTGCAAGGTGGTTGGCCTGCTCTGGCCTGCGTGCCCGAGGCCGGCGGCCAGGGCCTGCCGCAACTGCTGAACGCGGCGCTGTTTGAAATGCTCACCGCGGCCAACCATGCCTGGACCATGTACCCCGGCCTGCTGCATGGTGCGTATGACGTGATCCTGCGCCACGCCGTGCCTGAGTTGCGCGAACGCTACCTGGCCAAGGTGGCCAGCGGCGAGTGGCTGGTGACCATGTGCCTGACCGAGCCGCAGGCCGGCAGCGACCTCGGCCTGGCCCGCACCCGCGCTGAGTTGCTTGAAGGCGCAACGGCGGCCAACGGCGCGCCGCTGCGCATCAACGGCCAGAAGATTTTCATCTCCGGCGGCGACCACGACCTCACGCCCAACATCGTGCACCTGGTGCTGTGCCGCCTGGCCGGTGCGCCACCCGGCACCAAGGGCTTGTCGCTGGCACTGCTGCCCAAGTTTCTGCCCGGTGGCGCACGCAACGGCATTCATGTCGATGCGCTGGAAAGGAAGATGGGCATCAAGGGCAGCGCCACCTGCCAACTGCGCTTTGAAGACGCGCAGGGCTGGTTGATCGGTGAACCGCACCGCGGCTTGCAGGCCATGTTCCTGATGATGAATTCAGCCCGCCTGCACGTGGCCATGCAGGGTGTGGGGCACCTGGAAGCGGCAACGCAAAACGCCTGGGCCTATGCCGCTGAACGTTTGCAGATGCGCGCCGCGCAACGCCCTGATGGCGCGGAAAAGACCAACGGCCCGGATCCCATCGCCTGGCACCCCGCCATGCGCCGCCTGCTGTGGACGCTGCGCGCGCGGCTCGACGCCGTGCGGCTGATCGCCTGCTTCACCGCCACGCTGCTGGACGAAAGCGAACAGCACCCCGACGCGCAGCACCGCAAGGCCGCTGGCGAGCACGTGGCCCTGCTCACGCCGGTGGCCAAGGCCTTCTTCACCGAACTGGGCCACCGCAGCGCCGACGAAGCCTTGCAGGCCTTTGGCGGCTACGGCTACACGCATGACTTCGCCATTGAACAAACCGTGCGCGACAGCCGCATCGCACTCATCTACGAAGGCAGCAACGAGATTCAGGCCATCGACCTGATGCAACGCAAACTGCTCGACGATGGCGGCCAACGCGCGGCGCGTCTGCGCGATTTGCTGGCGCTAGAAGTTGAGGCCTGCGAGCGGCTCGACGACACCCGACCCTTTGGTCTGGCCCTGGCGCAACAGCTCCGACTCTGGGCCGACGCTCAAGTGGCGCTGCAGGCCAGTGCCCAGGCCGACCCCGAATGGCCGCTGCGCGCGGCCGACGACATGCTGGCCGGCATCGGCCACGTACTCATGGCCTGGGCCTGGGCCCGCCTGGCGCGTTGCGCACTCGACCCAAGCTGCGTGCCTGCTGCCGGTGGCCGCAGCGCGGCACAGTGGCTGCAAGCGGCGCGTTTTGGTTTGCAATGGCTGCTGCCGCAAGCCCGGGTGCATTGGCAGCGCGTTGGCCAGCGCGACGCGGCCTTGCCGTTCCTGCCGCCATGAACGCCCGCCCGCCCCTGGCCCACCCTGCACCGGCCACGGCCGCGGCGCCGCGCCTGTCGTTCGGGCCGCTGCACGGCATCGTGGGCTTTCACATTGCGCGCGCCGCCGTCACCACCTATGCCCTGTTTGAAAGCCACATCGGCAAGCCGCTGCAGTTGCGCAAGGTGGAGTTCTCGCTGTTGATGCTGCTGCACGCCAACGCCGCACTGGCACCCAAGCGCCTGGCCCGTGCCCTGGCCATGACCGCACCCAACCTCACCATGCTGCTCGACCGCATGCAGGCGCGCAGCCTGATCAAACGCGAACGAAATCCGGCTGACGGCCGTTCGCAGCATGTGGGCCTCACCGACAAGGGGCACAAACTCGCCCTCGAGGCCGCTGCCGCGGCCGAGCCGATGGAGCGCAAACTGCTCGGCCACCTCAGCCACGCCGAGCACGCCATGCTGATTGAGCTGCTCGACAAGCTCGCCACCCCACCTGCCCAGGAACGCCCATGACCCGCGCCTACGGCCCCACGCTTGACTTGCTGCGCTTGGTGCGCGACGAATTGCCGCCGGACGACGGCGAAGACTTTGCCCATGCACAGCGCGGTTATCTGGGCAGCATCGACGAAGCTGAAATCATCCGCCCCGATGGCCATGTGGTGTGGAGCCAGCGTGCCTACCGCTTTCTTGATGACGAGCAGGCGCCCGACACCGTCAACCCCAGCCTGTGGCGGCAGGCGCGGCTGAACCGCATTCATGGCCTGTTCCAGGTCACGCCGCGCATCTACCAGGTGCGCGGGTTGGACATCGCCAACATCACCTTCATTGAAGGCGACACCGGCCTGATTGCGCTGGATGCACTGACCTGCCCCGCCACCGCCGCCGCGGCGCTGGCGCTGTACCGCCCCCACCGCGACCCGCAAAGCCGGCGCAAACTGCACACCGTGATGTACAGCCACAGCCATGGCGACCATTTCGGCGGCGTAGCGGGGCTGGTGACGCAGGCGCAAGTGGATGCCGGCGACGTGCAGATCATCGCCCCGGCCGGTTTCATGCACCACGCCGTGGCCGAAAACGTCATCGCCGGCGTGGCCATGGCGCGGCGCGCGCAGTTCCAGTTTGGCCACACCCTGCCCAAGGGGCCGGCGGGCCAGGTGGATGCCGGCCTGGGCAAGACGCTGCCGATCGGCGCGCCCAGCCTGATCGCACCCACGCTGAGCATCGAGCGTGAGCACGAAGTGCACACCATCGACGGCATCGAGATTGAATTCCAGCTCACGCCCGAAACCGAAGCGCCGAGCGAAATGCATTTCTTCTTTCCCAGCGAGCGCGCGCTCAACCTGGCCGAGAACGCCACCCACAACCTGCACAACCTGTGTCCCTTGCGCGGCGCGGCGGTGCGCGATGCATTGGCCTGGAGCAAGTATCTGCATGTGGCGTTGCACCGCTATGGCCCGCGCAGCGACGTGGTGCTGGCCCAGCACCACTGGCCCACCTGGGGCAACCCCAAGGTGCGCCTGTTCTTGAGTGAGCAACGCGACCTGTACCGCGTGCTGCACGACCAGACCGTGCGCCTGATGAGCCATGGTCTGAAGGCGGCCGAGATTGCTGAAAGGTTAACGTTACCGGTGAGCTTGTCTGAACGCTGGCATGCGCGCGGTTACTACGGCACGGTGTCGCACAACGTCAAGGCCATCTATCAGCGCTACCTGAGCTGGTACGACGCCCACCCCGCCAACCTGCATGCCCTGCCCCCGGTGGCAGCGGCGCAGAAGTACGTTGCCTACATGGGCGGTATGGCTGCGCTGCTTGAACGCGCGCAGGCCGACCTTGAGCGCGGCGAATACCGCTGGGTGGCTGAGGTGATGAAGCATGCGGTGTACGCCGAGCCCGGCAACGCCGCCGCGCGCGAACTGGCCGCGCAGGCCATGGAGCAGATGGGCTTTCAGGCCGAAAGCGCCACCTGGCGCAACGCCTTTTTGCTGGGCGCCCATGAATACCGCAACGGCCCGCCGCGCTTGCCGAAGGTGGCCGCCGGCATGGGCTTGATCTCAGCGCTGAGCAACGAGCTGCTGTTCGATGCGCTGGCCGTGCGCCTGAACGCGCCCAAGGCCGGCGCGCAGGCCTTCAGCATGGCCTGGCATTTCACCGACAGCAACGAGCATTGGCTGCTGGAACTTTCCAACGCAGCCTTGAGCAGCCTGCAAATGGATCGGCCCTGGCCCGCTGACGTGGCGCTGGCCTTGAGCCGCCCCACCTTCGAGGCGCTGCTGCAGCAGCGCTTGGCGCCCCTGCAAGCCGCGGCCGAAGGCAAGTTGCGCGTGAGCGGCGAAACCCGGTTGCTGGCCGCGTTCTTCGCCCTGCTCGACCACTTTGCCGGCAGCTTCCCGGTGGTGGATGCAGCGCCCTGGCCGGGTTGAACCACAAGGCACCGCATGGCCAGCATCGACACGCCCGCCCCCCATTGGCCCACCGCGCCCAAGCGCCCAAACGGCGCGCCGAACATCCTGCTGATCCTGTTCGACGATGTCGGCTTTTCGGATCTGGGCTGCTACGGCTCGCCGATCCACACGCCGCACATCGACGCGCTGTCCGCTCAAGGCCTGCGTTATACGGGCTTTCACACCACGGCCATGTGTTCCACCACCCGCGCGGCCTTGCTCACCGGGCGCAACCACCACGCCGTGGGCATGGGCTGCCTGGCCAACTTTGATTCGGGCTACCCGGGCTACCGCGGCAAGATCAGCCAGGAGGCCGGCACCCTGGCCGAGATGCTGCGCCCGCACGGCTGGCGCAGCACCATGGTGGGCAAGTGGCACGTCACGCCGCTCACCGAAGGCGGGCCCACCGGCCCGTTCGACGGCTGGCCGCTGGGCCGCGGTTTCGACCGCTTCTATGGCTTCATGGACGCCGAGACCGACCAGTACGCGCCCGAGCTGGTGCGCGACAACACGGCCGTCGAGACACCCGGCTCGCATGCTAGCGGCTACCACCTGAGCACCGATTTGGTGACTCAATCCATCCGTTATCTTTCAGAACACCAGGCCGGCGCGCCCGACGCGCCCTTCCTGCATTGGCTGGCCTTTGGCGCCTGCCACGCGCCGCACCAGGCGCCGCGCGAGCTGATCCTGAAATACGACACCGTGTTTGCGCGCGGCTGGGATGTGGAACGCAGCGAGCGCTTGGCGCGGCAGATCGAATTGGGCATCGTCCCCCCTGGCACCGAACTGCCGCCGCGCAACGACGGCGTGAAAGCTTGGGACCATTGCAGCGCCGACGAGCAGCGCCTGTTCACCCGGCTGCAAGCCGCTTACGCCGCCATGCTTGAACATGCCGACGCGCAAATCGGCCGCCTGGTGGCGCATTTGCACGCCAGCGGCCTGGCCGACGACACGCTGGTGCTGGTGCTCAGTGACAACGGCGCCAGCCAGGAAGGCGGGCCGCCGGGCATGGTCAACGCCATGGGGCCGTACAACTTCAGGCCCGAAGACCTGGCCGAGAAGCTGCGCCGCATTGATGACATCGGCGGGCCCGACACACACAGCAACTTTCCCCTGGGCTGGGCCATGGCGGCCAACACGCCGCTCAAGCGCTACAAGCAAAACACCCACGGTGGCGGCATCCGCGACCCGCTGGTGCTGAGCTGGCCCAAGGGCGTGGCGGCGCGCGGCGAGCTGCGCCACGGCTTTTGCCATGCGCGCGATTTGGCGCCCACCTTGCTTGAACTGTGCGGCGTGGCCGCGCCCGCGCAGATCAACGGCGTGGCGCAATTGCCCATCACCGGCGAGAGCTTTGCGGCCAGCTTGAAAGCGTCAAACACACCCATGCGTGCGACGCCGCAGCTCTTCGAGATGTTCGGCCACCGCGGCATCTGGCATGAAGGCTGGAAGGCGGTGGCCTTTCACCCCAGCGGCACGCCGTTCGAGGCCGACCGCTGGGAGCTTTACCACCTGGAGCAAGACTTCGCCGAGAACCACGACCTGGCGGCGCAAGAGCCTGAGCGGCTGCAACGTTTGAAGGCACTTTGGTGGCAGCAAGCGCAAGCCAACCAGGTGCTGCCGCTGGATGACCGCTTCGGCCCGCGCTTTGCCGAAAACGCCCGCCGCACCCAAGGTGCGCGTTCGCAATTCTTCTTCCACGCCGGCATGGGCCACTTGCCCAGCGATGTGGCGCCCGATGTGCGCGCACGCAGCTACGAGTTAAGGGCGGAGGTGTTGATTCCACCAGGCGGCGCCGAAGGCGTGCTGCTGGCCCATGGTGACGCCACCAGCGGCTACAGCTTCTATCTGAACGGCGGCCACCTGGTGCACGACGTGAACGTGGGCGGTGTGCACCAACTGTTGCGCTCGGCCCAGCCCGTTCCGGCCGGCCGCCACCAACTCATCTTCCGCATGGACTTGGGCCCCATGGTGCTGACGCCGCCGCTGCCGCTTGTGGGCCGCGTGCCCGTGCCCTCACGGCGCAGCGCCAGCCTGTGGGTGGGCGGCGAGCAGGTGGCACAGGGCGAGCTGCGCCTGGGCTTCAACACCATGATTTCGTGGTCGGGGCTGGACATCGGGCGCGACCGCGGCAGCCCCGTTTCGCACTACGCGGCACCGTTTGAATTCACCGGCACGCTGTTCAAGGTGACGGTCACACTGGCGCCGGCGCAGCCGCTGAGCGGCGACGGCATCGGGCAAGCGGAAATGGCGCGTCAGTGACAGGGGCTGCAGCATGAATCTTCTTGTCTTGCCGGGCGACGGCATCGGCCCCGAAATCGTTGCCGCGGCGCTGGCCGTGTTGAACGCTGCGAACAGTGCGCGTGGCCTGGGCTTGAACTTTGAATTTGACGAGGTGGGTTTCACCAGCCTTGAAAAGCACGGCACCACGTTGCGCGACGATGTGTTGCAGCGCGCCCGCAGCGCCAGCGGCATCATTTTGGGCACGCAATCGCACGCCGACTACCCGCCGCCCGAGCAAGGCGGGCGCAATGTCTCGGCCGGCTTTCGCATCGGGCTGGATCTGTACGCCAATGTGCGCCCGGCGCGCACGCGGCCGTTTTTGGAATCGAACTTGAAGCCCGGCAAGAGCATGGATCTGGTGATCATGCGCGAGGCCACCGAAGGCTTTTACCCCGACCGCAATATGGCGCGCGGCTGGGGCGAGGTGATGCCCAGCCCGGACATGGCGCTTTCCACGCGCAAGATCACCCGGCACTGCAGCGAGCGCATTGCAAGGCGCGCGTTTGAGCTGGCCATGAAGCGGCGCAAAAGGGTCACGGCCATTCACAAGGCGAACAGTTTTCACATGACCGACGGCCTGTTTCTTGAAGCCGTGCGCCACGTGGCCAAGGGCTTCCCTGAAGTGCAGTTGGACGACTTGCTGGTGGACGCCAGCACCGCCCACCTGGTGCGCCACCCCGAACGCTTTGACGTGCTGGTGGCGACCAATTTCTATGGCGACATCTTGTCTGACCTGGCCAGCGAACTCTCGGGCAGCCTCGGGTTGGCGGGCTCGATCATGGCCAGCGACACGCACTGCTGCGCTCAGGCCCAGCATGGCTCGGCGCCTGATTTGCAAGGACGCGATGTGGCCAACCCGACGTCGATGATTCTTTCCGTGGCCATGCTGCTGCAATGGCTGGGTGAGCATCATCAACGGCCCGCGCTGGCCCAGGCCGGGGCCGATGTCGACGCCGCGGTGGACCGGGTGCTGGCCAACCCGGCCACGCGCACCGCAGACTTGGGCGGCAACATGGGCTGCGCAGCCTTTGGTGCGGCCGTGGCCGCGGCTTTGCGCAACTAACGTTTGAAAGAATTCACCATGCTGCTGGGCTGCATTGCCGACGACTTCACCGGCGCCACCGACCTGGCCAACAACCTGGTGCGCAGCGGCATGCGGGTGGTCATGACCATTGGCGTGCCGGCCTCCAGTGCCGCGCTGGATGCCGATGCGGTGGTGGTGGCGTTGAAGAGCCGCACCACGCCCGCGGCCGATGCGGTGGCGCAGTCGCTCGCCGCCGCGCGCTGGCTGCGTGAACACGGGGCGGGGCAGATCTACTTCAAGGTCTGCTCCACCTTTGACTCCACCGCCCAAGGCAACATCGGCCCGGTGGCTGAAGCCTTGATGGCCGAGTTGGGCTGCGCCTTCGCCACCGCCTGCCCGGCATTCCCGGAAAACCACCGCACGGTTTACAAGGGCCACCTGTTCGTGGGCGATGTGCTGTTGAATGAAAGCAGCATGCGCGACCACCCTTTGACGCCGATGCATGACGCCAACCTGGTGCGCGTGCTGCAAGCGCAGTGCCGCGGCCGGGTGGGGCTCGTCGAACAGGCCACGGTGGCTGCGGGTGCGCCGGCCATCCAAAGCCGCATGGCCGCATTGCAAGCGCAGGGCAACAAGCTGGCCATCGTCGACGCCATCAGCAACGCCGATCTCATGACCCTGGGCCGCGCCCTGGCCGGCGCGCCGCTGCTGGTGGCCGGCTCGGGCGTGGCCATCGGCCTGGCGCAAAACCATGGCATTCAGCCCAGCACGCAAGCCGCTGAGCTGCCGCCACCAGGCGGTGCGCGCGCCATCATTTCAGGCAGTTGCTCGGCGGCATCGAATGCACAGGTGGCGCACTTCATTGCGGCTGGCGGCGCGGCGTTTGTCATCGAGCCAGTGCGCATCGCCGGCGGCCAGGATGTGGCCGGGCAGGCGCTGGCCTGGTATGCAACTCATGGCCCCGCGCGGCCCGTGCTGTTTCATGCCACGGCATCGGCCGAAGCCGTGGCCGCGGTGCAGGCCCAGCTTGGCGTGCAGCACGGCGGCGAGCTGGTTGAACGCACGCTGGCCGCCATTGCGCGCGGCGTGGTGCAACGCGGCGTGCGCCAGCTTGTGGTGGCCGGCGGCGAAACCTCGGGCGCCTGTGTGCTGGCCCTGGGTGTCACACAATTGCGCGTGGGCATGCAGATCGACCCGGGCGTGCCCTGGTGCCATGCCGCTTCGCCCGTTGCGGGCGCAGGCGGCATACACCTCGCATTGAAATCAGGCAACTTCGGAACGGTGGACTTTTTCACCAAGGCATTTGAAAGGCTCTCATGACCATTCGCAATTTCTTCACCTCCACGCTGGCCGTGCTGGCCGCTGCGCTGGCCGCACCTGCGGCGCAGGCCCAGGCGCAGGACTACCCCAACAAGACCATCACCCTGGTGGTGCCCTATGCCGCGGGCGGCAGCTCTGACACGCGGGCGCGGCAGATCGCCGAGAAGATTGCTGGCTACCTGGGCAAGACGGTGATCGTTGACAACAAGCCCGGCGCCGGCGGCAACATCGGTACCGAATTCATCGCGCGCGCCGCACCCGACGGCTACACCATCGGCATCGGCAACTTCGCGCCGCTGGCGGTGAACAAGGCGCTGTTTCCCAAATTGGGTTACGACGCGCTGCGCGACCTGGCGCCAGTGATCTTGATCGAGCGCGGGCCGCTGGTGCTGGTGGTGTCGGCCGAAAAGTCCACGCACAAGGGCTTCAAGGAACTGGCGGCGCACGCCAAAGCCAACAGCGGCAAGGTGTCCTATGCATCGGCCGGTTCTGGCGGCGCCTACCACCTGGCTGGCGAGTTGCTGGAAGACATTCTGGGCACCACGATGATCCACGTGCCCTACAAGGGCGGCGGCCCCGCCACGAACGATTTGATCGCCGGCACGGTGGACTTCATGTTCGACATGCTGCCCGCCGCCACGCCCTACCTGAAAGCCGCGCCGCCGCGCATGCGTGCCCTGGTGGTGGCCACCGACAAGCGCCTGCCGCAACTGCCCGATGTGCCCACCTTCGCCGAGCTGGGCTACAAGGGGCTGGAGATGTCAAACTGGTTCGGCATCGTGGCGCCCAAGGCCACGCCCGCGCCGATCATCGCCAAGCTCAATGAGGCCATCAACCGCGCGCTGAAAGACCCTGAACTGGCACAGCGCATCAGCGGGCCCGGCAATGTCATCGGCGGCGGCACGCCGGAAGAATTCGCTACCTTCGTGGCCGCTGAGGCACAGCGCTGGGCCAAGGTGGTCAAGGACAAGAAAATCTCGCCGGAATGAGCGCGCACAACGCCGCGCCACGCATCGCGTTGATTCACGCGGTGCAGTGGGCCATGGCGCCGGTGGCCGCGGCCTTCGTTCGCACCTGGCCACAAGCCCGCTGCGTGAACCTGCTAGACGACGCGCTGCCGGGCGACTTGCTGGCCGCCGGGCAGCTCAGCCCGGCGCTGTTCGCACGCATCGCCGCCCTGGCCGAGCAGGCCATGGCGGCCGGTGCGCAAGGCGTGCTGTTCACCTGCTCGGCCTTCGGCCCGGCGATTGAAGCGGTGGCCGCGCGCAGCACGGTGCCGGTGCTCAGACCCAACCAGGCCATGTTCAATGCCGCGCTGCGCGGGGGTGCAAGGCGGCTGGGCATGTTGGCCACGTTCGCGCCGGCGGCGGTGTCGATGGAACAAGAATTCGCGCAGGCCGCGCGCGAGGCCGGCAGCGACACCACGCTCGAAACCATCTGCGTGCCCGAGGCCCTGGCCGCGGCGCAAAGTGGCGACATCGCAGAGCACAACCGCTTGTTGGCCCAGGCCGCGCCGCGCCTGGCGCATTGCGATGCGGTGTTGTTGGCGCATTTTTCAACCTCCACCGCCCTGGCCGCCGTGCAGGCCGCGCTGGCTGCGCCCGTGTTCAGTGCGCCCGACGCCGCGGTGGCTGAATTGAAACGTTACTTCACGGGTTGAAGGCGCGGTGAGCACGACTTTCAGGTTGTAGAACGGCGAGGCCGTGCGCGCAGACGGCGACAACATCGCCACGTGGCATGTCAAACCAGCCAGTGGCCGGCTGGCCTTCGCCGGCCATGCAAGCGCCCGCGGGCGCGAGTCGGCACGCCCCAGGGTCGCAAACAGTGGGGTCTCGCCAGCTAGACTTGACGGCCGAAGTGCTGCCACAGCAAGCTGTTGGCATGCACGTTTGCCTACCGGTTTGCCGTGGCGGTGCCGCCAACACTGGTGGCGTTGATCTGGAGTTGTTCAATGCTTGAGACAAGATCCTTGCCGCAGGCTGAACGCGCGGCGCCAGCGGTGCAGGCGCTGTTGTTGCCCATGCCACCGGTGGATGACCTCGCTGAGCTGTGGCTTGACCTGCAAAGCCGCGCCGAGGCGGCGTCGTACTTTCTCTCGTGGCACTGGATCGGCGCGTGGCTGCGCAGCTTGCCGCCTGCCAAGCGCCCGGCACACCTGGTGGTGGCCAGCCACGACGGCCGGGTGGTGGGCATGGCCATCCTGGGCGAACAACGCTGGGGCATTGGGCTGGGCCGAACCCTGCACCTGAACCAAACCGGCGACCCCTTGCTGGACGCGATCACCATCGAGCACAACGGCTTTTTGCTGGATGCCGCGCTTGTGGCGCCGGCCACGCAAGCTTTGTGGCAGTGTCTTCACGGCCTCGCGCTGCGCTATGAACGCATCGTCATGCGCCATCACGCTCACGGCGCACCGCCCGATTTCCTGCTGCGTTCAGCCCGGCTGCTGGTGCAGGAAACCAGCCGCCCGTGCTGGACGGTGGATCTGCGCACGGTGCGCCAAAGCCCGGCGCGCATGCCCAGCGGCCTGAGCACACAGCGCAACGCCCACCTGCGCAGCTTCATCCGCAAGTACACCCGGCAGGTGGGCGTCTTGCGCGTTGATGTCGCCACCACTGCAGCGCAGGCGCAGCAGTGGCTTGAGCGCTTGTTGCATTGGCACCAGTTGCGCCGCCAGGCGATGGGCCAGCCCTCGGGTTTCGATACCGCGTATGCACGCGCCTTTCACAAGCGGATGATTGGCGACAGCTTCAACCAAGGCGCCATTCAGATGCTGCGCGTTTGCGCCGGCGACCACGAGTTGGGCTACCTGTACAGCTTTGTGCACCAGCGCCGCGTTAGCTACTACCAATCGGGCTTCAACTTTGAGTTGCTGGATGGCAAGTTCAGCCCCGGCATGGTGTGCCTGTTGCTGGCCATTCAACACAACGCCGGCGAAGGCCACGACGTTTGGGATTTTCTGGCCGGCGACTCTCAGTACAAGCAGGCCTTTGGCTCCGAGCCGGAGGAACTGCGCACCCTGACGCTCGAACGTGCGGGCTGGTTAGCCTGGGCGTTGGCCTGTCGGCGGCGTTGGCTGGCGCTGCGCAAGCAGATTCGGGGCAAGATCCATGCATCCACGGCCGTGCTGTTCGCATGGTTTGAGCCCGTGCTGCCCCTGGCCGAACGGATCTGAGCGCGCCTTTGACAGCCGTGCGTCGCGCGGCAAGCCTCGGCGGCGTTGAGTCAAGCTCACCTGGTCTGTTCATACCCGAGCACGGCATCATGATTGACGACGACTACGCGGGCACTGCGGTTGAACTGGCCGGGCGCAGCGGCCAGCTGATCGACCTGCCGGCGCTGTTCGGCCAGCGCTTCACGCGCCTGCCCATGGTGTTGCGCTTGCTGCTGGAAAACGTGCTGCGTTGCAGTGGCGGCAGCGAACGCCGCACCGCCGCGCAAGCCATGTTGGCTTGGCTAGACAAGGGCACGAGCCAGGCCGAGATCACTTTCCAGCCCGGCCGCGTGTTGATGCACGACACCACCAGCACACCGGCCCTGGTGGACATTGCGGCCATGCGCGACGCGCTGCATGAGGCCGGCGTCGACCCAACGCTGTTGAACCCGGTGCTGCCGGTGGATGTGTCGGTCGATCATTCGCTGGCGGTGGAGGTGTACGCCCGGCGCGACGCGCCGCAGCTCAACCTGGCGCGCGAGATGCAGCGCAATGCCGAGCGCTACACCTTCCTGCGCTGGGCCGCGCAAGCGTTGCGCGGCGTGCGCATCCACCCGCCGGGCACCGGCATCATGCACACCATCAACCTGGAGCAACTGGCCACGGTGGTGACCACCGAGCAGCGCGGCGGCCAGACCTGGTTCGTGCCTGACATGATGATCGGCACCGACAGCCACACGCCCATGATCAACGGCATCGGCGTGCTCGGCTGGGGCGTGGGCGGGCTGGAGGCACAGACCGTGATGTTCGGCCTGCCCACCTTGCTGCGCATTCCCGATGTGGTGGGCGTGCGGCTGAGCGGCGCCTTGCCACCGGCTGTGCTGGCCACCGACCTGGCGCTGGTGGTGACGCAGCGCCTGCGCCAATTCGGTGTGACGGGCGACTTTGTTGAATTCTTCGGCCCGGGCGTGAGCACGCTCAGCGCGGGGCAACGCGCGGTGGTGGCCAACATGGCGCCGGAGTACGGCGCCACCACCGGTTTTTTTGCCATCGACGAACAGACCCTGACCTACCTGCGCGCCAGCGGCCGCGGCGCCGCGCACTTGAGCTTGGTTGAAGCCTACGCGCGGCGCGTGGGCCTGTGGTTTGAACCTGATGCAACGCCGCACTACAGCCGCACGATCGAGATTGATCTGGGCCAGGTGGGCATGCACATTGCCGGGCCGCAGCGGCCGCAAGACCTGCTGCATTTCAGCCAGGCCAGGGCAACGCTAGAGGCCCTTCACTTCAAACCGAAGGAAGCGCACGGCGAGCTGGCGCAGCACAACTTGCCCGTGCACCCGGTGGCCATTGCCGCCATCACCAGTTGCACCAATACTTCTGACCCCGCCTTGCTGGTGGCCGCCGGCCTGCTGGCGCGCAAGGCACGCCGCCTAGGGCTGAGCGTGCCGCCTTGGGTGAAGACATCGTTGGCGCCAGGTTCACCGGCCGCGGCGGCTTACCTGGAACGTTCGGGCCTGATCGACGACCTGGCGGCGCTGGGTTTTGACATCGTCGGCTACGGCTGCACCACCTGCATCGGCAACCCCGGGCCCTTGCCGGAAGTGATTCGCGTGGCCAGCGCGGCCGGCCGCATTCGGCCGGTGGCCGCGCTGTCGGGCAACCGCAATTTCCCGGGGCGGGTGCACCCTGATCTGGACCTGAGCTTCTTGATGTCGCCGCCGCTGGTGGTGGCGTTTGCGCTGGCCGGCGATGCACAGCGTGACTTCAGCCGCGAGCCGGTGCAATCAACGGTTAGCGGCCAGCCCATCGGCCTGCCCGAGCTGTGGCCCACGCGTGAAGAAATTGCCGCGGCGCTGGCGCAAGCGGCCGACCCGGCCGACTTTCAACGCGCCTTTGCCCTGGCCAGCCACAACCCGGCGTGGGACGCGCTGCAAGCGCCGCAGTCGCCGCGGTTTCCTTGGGATGCGGCCTCCACGGCGCTGCGCCGCCCACCCTTCGCGGCCAGCACTGAAGGCAGCTTGCTGGGCCGCTACACCGCCTACCCGCTGCTGCTGTTGGGCGACGACGTGACCACCGACCACATCTCACCCGCCAGCGCCATTCCGCCCGACAGCCTGGTGGCCGACTTTCTGGTGGCGCGCGGTGAAGACCGCAACGACCTGAACGTCTTCGCGTCGCGCCGCGGCAACTGGGAAGTGATGCTGCGCGCCGCGTTTCACAACAAGACGCTGGTGAACCTGCTGCAACCCGGCATGCCGGTGGCGCACACACTGCACGTGCCCAGCGGTGACGTGTTGCCTCTGTGGCAAGCCGCGCAGCGCTACCGCGATGCGGGCGATGCTGTGGTGCTGGTGGCCGGCGAACGCTACGGCACCGGCTCGTCGCGCGACTGGGCCGCCAAGGGCCAGCGCCTGCTCGGCATCCGTGCCGTGCTGGCGCAAAGCTTCGAGCGCATCCACCGCAGCAACCTCGTCGGCATGGGCGTGCTGCCGCTGTGCCTGCCGGCAGCGGCCCACCCGGCCGCGTTGACGCTCGCGGCCGGAGATCGCATCGAGATTGATGCCATGGCCGATGCATTGACACCTGGATGCAGCGTCCCGGTACGCGTGCTGCGTGCAACGGGTTCGGTGCAGCTGTTCAGCGCCCGCGCCGACGTGCAGACCAGGCTGGAATGTGAGCTGCTGCGCGAAGGCGGTGTGATGCCGATGACACTGCGGCGTTTGCTGCGCGAGCACGCACCGATCGGCTGAGTGACACGGCGCCGTCAGTGCGACCCGGTACTCGGCCGGCGGCTCCAAGCTCTTCCGCCGTCAAGGCCTGCGCAGCTGAAGTCATCGTGCCATCGAAGTCCGCGCGCGCGCCCGGGTTCTTGAAAAGCTGCAACGGGCGAACAACTCCGAACTCACCGTGTACGTCACTCGCAACGGCCTGGTGGGGGACTGAACCCCTCAAACGTTGACAGAGTGCCAGCCAGCCTCAGCCACCGGCCACAGGCAAGGTTTTGCGACACAGTTGCCAGGCGACCTGGCAGTAGCTGGTGCTCGAACTGGTGCATTGCACGCTCAAGCGGCTGAGATTCTTGATCTCGGTGTAGGCCCCGGTGTCGCTGCCCTGGCCGCTGAGATCCAGGCTTTTGGCGTAGATCTCCTTTCTGTTCTTGTCATAGCCAAACACGCGCACTTGCTGCGTTGCCGCGGCGCCGCCGGGGCAAACATCGGTCACACTGGGGCCGCAAACCCGCACCCGAATGACCGGCGTGCCTGCCACCGGGCTGGGCACCAAACCGACCGAGTTACCCTCGGGAATGCCTTTGGCGCAAGGGTGGGACTTGGACGAACAATTCTTGGCCGGTTTGCAGTTCGCCATCTGGGCCTGGGCCCAGGGCGCCAGCACGAGGCCGAGGCAAAGAACGACCTTCGAAGTGAAATGGGTGTGCATGCTGTGCTCCTGGAAGACGCAGCCGCCATCGGCTGCCGCGCAATGTTCAGACGCATGCGCCCAGCGTCCATCCCTAACAGTGCGATGGTCCTGAAGCGCGCTGTGCACCCTTTCAAGGGCCACGACAAACGCCTGCCGCATTCAAGGCAGGGTCAAACATCCAGTGCACCCCCTGACCACCCCCTAACCTCAAGTTCAATGGGAAGCCGAACAAGGGGCGAATCCGAAGGTCACGATCTTGGAGCAAGCAACCTGCACGCGCGGCTGTTGCAGGTGCTCAGCGCCCGCGCCGACGTGCAAACGGGCCTGGAATGCAAACTGTTGCGTGAGGGCGGGGTGATGCCGACGCCGACGCCGACGCCGATGCCGATGCCGATGCCGATGCCGCCGCGGCGTGTGCTGCGCGAGCACGCGCCGCGGCGTTGAGATTCACGGCGTAACCAGCGTGGCCAGGTACTCGGCCAGCGGCTCCAGGTCTTCAGCCGCCAGGGCCTGCGCGGCGGAGGTCATGGTGCCGTCAAAGTCAGCCCGCTTGGCGGCCTTGAAGAGCTTCAACTGTTCCAGCAAATAGGCCTGCTGCTGGCCGGCCAGGCGGGGGATGTGCTGCTGCCCGGTTAACGCCGCGGTGTGGCAGGCCGTGCAGTTGTGCTGCGCCGTGAGCGCGCGGCCCTTGGCCACCACCTCGGCGCTGGCCTGGCGCGCCGGTGGCGCCAGCTTCTGCGCCGCATAGTAGGCCGCCAGGTCGTTCAGATCGGCGTTGCTCAAGGCGCTGACGAACGGCGCCATTTGCGGGTTTTCGCGCCGGCCTTCGCGGAACATGAACAACGCGGTGACGATGAACTGCCGCGGCTGCCCCGCCAGCGAAGGCATCAAAGGCTGGCTTGAGTTGCCATCGGCCCCGTGGCAAGCCGAACACACAGCCGCCTTGACGCGGCCTTCTTCCACGCCGGCTTGGGCCGCGCTGAGCGCAGCCGCCAAGGCGGCTGCGATGAACAACTGGCGCATGCGCATCAGCGCATCACCGCGCGTAGCTGACGCGGTAGATGATGCCGTTGTAGTCGTCACTGAACAGGATCGAGCCGTCCTTCAACTGCAACACATCAACCGGGCGGCCCCACATCGGCGGGTCGCCGCGGTCGTTCTCCAGGAAGCCTTCCACGAACGGCTTTTTGGTGACCTTGCCGTCAGCGCCCACGGCCACATGAACCACGTTGTAGCCCTGCTTGGGGTCGCGGTTCCATGAGCCGTGCATGGCAATGAACATGGTGTTCTTGTACTCGGCGGGGAACATGTTGCCGGTGTAAAAACGAATGCCCAGCGGCGCGATGTGGGCACCGAGCTTGTCAACCGGCGGGGTGAATTCAGCGCAGCTGCGGTTCTTGCCATAAGCGGCATCAAGCAAGTCGCCCTGGTGGCAAAACGGGAAGCCGAAATGCTGGCCCTTGGTCTTGGCCACGTTCAGCTCGTCATGCGGCAAATCGTTGCCCAGCCAGTCGCGGCCATGGTCGGTGAACCACAGCTCCTTGGTCACCGGGTGGAAGTCCATGCCCACGCTGTTGCGCACGCCCAGTGCAAAGTTTTCCATGTCGCCGTTGCGCGGATCCACGCGAACAATGGACGCCTCGTTGTAGGTGGGCATGACGATGTTCTGCGGCGAGCCGATGTTGAAGTACAGCTTGCCGTCAGGCCCCATGGCCAAGTACTTCCAGAAGTGGCCGGCCTGGTTGGTGGGGTCGAGGTTGTCGATCACCACTTGGCCGGAACCCGGGGCGTCGAGTTTGTCTTCAATGCCGTCGTAACGCATGATGCGGTGGCGCTCGGCCACGTACAGCGTGCCTTTGTCGAAGACGATGCCGTTGGGCACGCGCTGGCCTTTGAGAATGGTCTTCACCGTGCGCTTGCCGCCGGCATCGGTGATGGCATAGACGTTCGACAAATTGCGGTTGCTGACGAACACCGTGCCCTTGTCGCCCAGCGCCAGCGAGCGCGCTTCGGGCACGCCATCCACCCAAACCTCGATCTTGAAGCCCGGCGGCACACGCAGCTTGTTGATAGGCAACTCACTGGCGGGGCGGCCGGTGAGGTGCGGCGCAAAGGGGTGCAGGGTGGAGGTCTCCTGCCCCGGCGCCATGCCTTGCTTCCAGGCGGGCGCGGGGGGCGCGGCAGGGGCCGCGGCGGGGGCGGCTTGCTGAGCGCCGACTGCGCTGGCCAGGGTGACCAGCAGCAAGCCGGCAAGGGTCTGGGGGGTGAACATGCTTGTCTTCTCCGATCGACTTGTTGGGCTGCAGTGCGCAGTTACGTACTGTGCCAAGCCTTTGATGCCCCAGCGCCCCGTGTTGACCCCCATTGCGCGCCCGCAGGTCGACACTGAGGATTGGCCGTCACCCCCCTTCACCACCGGCCGCAGCGAGCCTTTGCGCCCTGCGGCCATTCCTTTGGAGCCTTGTCATGCTGATACCCAAACCGCTGTCTCAACTGGCCACGGCTGCCCTGCTCGCCTGTGCCCTGGTGCCCTGCGCGCAGGCCGATGAAGGTGACGAGTCGTTGGGCATTGAGCGCGCTGTCACGCTGCCCAAGCAGGCCAAAGGCAACCCGCCAGTGTGGGCCGGGCACGCCTATCGGCAAGGTGTGGTGTCGGCGGCCAACCCCTATGGCGCGCAGGCCGGCGCGCAGGTGCTTGAGCAAGGCGGCAACGCGGTCGATGCGGCGGTGGCCATGGCCTATGCGCTGAACGTGGTGGAGCCGCAATCGGCCGGCATCGGTGGCGGTGGGTTCATGATGATTCACCTGGCGCGCAGCGGCGAAACCTTCGTCGTTGAAACCCGCGAAAAGGCCACGAGCGCTGCCACGCGCAACATGTTCGTCGGCGTGCCCAGCGCCTCGCTTCAGGGCGTGGCCGTGGGCGTGCCGGGCATGGTGCGCGGCACCGCCATGGCGGTGCAACGCTGGGGCGCGCTGCCGCTGGCGCAGGTGCTGCAGCCCGCCATCACATTGGCCGATGAAGGTTTTGCCGCCACGGCGCGCTACACCGCAGTGAGCTGCAACAACGGCGGGCGATCCACCAATTCACCCGAAGCCGCAGCCTTCTTCTGCCCGGGTGGCCAGCCGGTGCCCGTGGGCGCGTTGGTGCAAAACAAGCCCCTGGCTGAAACCTTCAAGCTCATCGCCGCCCATGGTGCCGATTGCTTCTACAAACTGATGCCCGAGCTGGGCTGCGACATCGCCACCGGCATCATTGAAGGCCAAAAGTTCAACCGCCCTCAAGCCCCCGGTGGCAAGGCCGGCAGCATGACCTTGGCCGACCTGGCCAACTACGACGCCAAGGTGCGCGAGCCCGTGGTGGACAGCTACCGCGGCTACACCATCAAGTCGATGTCGCCGCCCAGTTCCGGTGGCTTGACCATGCTGCAAATGCTGAAGATGGTGGAACGCTTTCCCATCGGCAGCAAGGAGGCGGGCTACGGTTTCGGCTCGGTGAAGACGCTGAACGTGATGGCCGACGCGATGCGCCTGGCCTTTGCCGACCGCTCGCAATGGATGGGCGACATCGACTTCGTGCCCGTGCCCATGAAGGGCCTGCTCAGCCCTGCCTATGTTGGCCTGCGCGGCGCGGCCATCGTGCCGGGTGCGCGGCTGAACCCCAACCCCACGGCCGGCGACCCGCGGCCGTATGACGTGGCCGGCTTCAAAGCCGGGCGGCGCTTCGCGGCCGCCGAGCCGGTGACCGGCCCGGGCGAAACCACCACCCACTTCGCCGTGGTGGACAAGTGGGGCAACATGGTCACCTACACCAACACCATTGAGTCTTCACACGGCATCGGTGTGTTCGCCGGCTACAAGCGTGCCGACGGCTCGTTGCGCAATTTCGGTTTCTTGTTAAACAATGAGTTGACTGACTTCAACACCGCGCCCAGCACCAACCCCTACACCGGCGGCGCAGGGTTCAACGATGTGCAGCCGAACAAGCGCCCGCGCAGCAGCATGAACCCGACCATGATCTTCACGCCCGATGGCCAGCCGCTGGTGGCGTTCGGCTCACCGGGCGGCTCTTCGATCATCAACTCGGTGTTCAACGTGACGCTGAACCTGATCGACCATGGCATGACGATTCAAGAGGCCATCAATGCGCCGCGCCTGTCGGTCACCGGTGCGGCGCCGTCGATCTCGATGGAAGCGGCCTTCCCTGCCGCCACGCAAGACGCGCTCAGGGCCCTGGGCTACGCCGTCAGCAACGCCGAGATCGGCTCGGTGCAGGCCGTGCTGGTGGAGCCCAAGACGGGCAAGCAATACGGCGGCGCCGATGCGCGGCGCGAAGGCACGGTGATCGGGTTGCCGCGGCCGCGGGGGAAGTAGCCCGTTCGCACCTTGCTGCGTGGCAAATGGACAGGTATACTTGTACATATACTTGCCATTTGCCGCACCCTGCCCGCAGCGTGATGTCATGCCCCAAGTCACCCTCTACATTGACGACGATACGCAGGCCTCGCTCCGTAACGCCGCCGCGCGCAACCAAGTTTCGCAAAGCCAGTTCGTCGCCGAGCTGATCCGCCACGCCACGCGCACCACCTGGCCCGATGAAGTGCTGGCGCTGGCCGGCTCGCTGACAGAGTTCCCCAGTGCTGAAGAGTTGCGCGTCGGCATGGGCGTTGACGCACCGCGCGTGGCGCTGTGAATTACGCGCTCGATACCAACACCTTGAGCTACTTCATGCGCGGCGAAGGCCGGGTGGCGCAGCGCCTGCGCGACACCTCACCGCAGCAAGTGGCCTTGCCCGCCATCGTGGTCTATGAGGTCAATTTCGGGCTGCGCCGCGCTGGCCGGCGCGCGCAGCTGGATGCCTTTGCGCACATGGTGCAAACCGTGGCGGTGTTGGAATTCGACGCCGCCGCCGCTGACCACGCGGCGCGCATTCGGCTGGAGCTTGAAGCGGCCGGCACGCCCATTGGCCCGGCGGACTTGCTGATCGCCGCCACGGCGCGCCGCCATGGCCATGTGCTGGTCACGCACAACACGCGCGAATTCGCGCGCGTGTCACAACTTCAAGTCGAAGACTGGTATTGACTTGGTTCTGACCAGGTCTTACCTGGTCCTCACCCGGGGAGGAGCGTCTCAGCGTTAAGGACTTGGACTTGTCCCGGGAGAGCATCCAATCTCACCAGGGTCTGAGGCGTCGATGGTACGTTGGCGCAGCACGTGGTCTCGACGGACGAGCCCGTTGGCGCGATGTCGCCACTGTCGCACCCCGTCGTCGCCATGTCCTTCGACGCAGTTCTGCGCAGTTCGAATGACATCGGTGAGGTACTCCCACTTGCCACAGTGGTCGGCGAGGTACGCGGCAAACACCATGGCTTGACGGGTCGATGCTCGGAACTGATCCCGCACCGCTCAAGCCGGCAGCCGCACCGGCAACTGCGTGAAGCCGCGCACGAAGGCCGAGCGCACGCGCACGGGCGGGCCCATCACTTCGACCACCGGGAAACGCTTGAGCATCTCTTCCCACAGAATTTTCAATTGCAGCTCGGCCAGGCGGTTGCCCACGCAGCGGTGGATGCCGAAGCCAAACGACAAGTGCTGGCGCGGGTTCTTGCGGTCGATGATGAAGCGCTCGGGCTCGCTGATGGCCGCAGGGTCGCGGTTGCCCGAGAGGTACCACATGGCCAGCTTGTCGCCCTTCTTGATTTGCTTGCCGCCCAGTTCTGCGTCTTGCACCGCGGTGCGGCGCATGTAGGCCAGTGGCGTTTGCCAGCGGATGATCTCTGGCACCAGCCTTTCGACCAGGCCTGGGTTGGCGCGCAGCTTGGCCATTTGCTCGGGGTGGTCGTGCAGCGCCAGCAGGCCACCGGTCATGGAGTTGCGCGTGGTGTCGTTGCCGCCCACGATGAGCAGCACCAGGTTGCCCATGAATTCCATCGGGTTCATGTTGCGCGTGGCCGGGCCGTGGGCGAGCATGGAAACCAGGTCGGTGCGCGGCGGGGCGTTGACGCGCTCGTTCCACAGCTTGGTGAAGTAGGCCAGCATCTTGCCCAGCTCGGCCATGCGCTCTTGCGGGCCCAGCGCGTCGGGGTTGGCCAGCTTGTTCATGGTGGCCACGTCTGACCACCAAGTGAGCAAGCGCCGGTCTTCGAGCGGAAAGTCGAACAGCGTGGCCAGCATCAGCGTGGTGAGTTCGATCGAGACCTTGTCGACCCAGTCAAACGTTTCGTTGCGCGGCAGCTCATCGAGCACCTTGCAGGTGCGTTCGCGGATCAGCGTGGCCATGTTGGCCAGGTTGGCCGGTGCCACGATCGGGCTCACCGCCTTGCGTTGATCGTCGTGTTGCGGCGGGTCCATGGCAATGAACATCGGCAACTGTTCACCCGGCGGCGGGTTCATCAGGGTGATGCCGCCGAGCTGCCAGTCTGATGAAAAAACCGCCGGCTGCGTGTCAACGGCCATGATGTCCTGGTAGCGCGTGACCGACCAGAAGTCATCCATGCCCGGGATCGGGCTGTGGCTCTTGTGCACCGGGTCTTCGGCGCGCAGCCGTTCCAAGGTGTGGCCCACCGTGTCGTCAACAAACAGCTGCGGGTCGGCGGGGTTGAGTTGGTCCAGCGGCAACGCATAGGCGCGCTCGCGGGCGAGTATTTGGGTGCGGGCGGCGGCGGCAATGTCGGTGGGGTTCATGGCGGGCTCTCCTGCAGGGCGGTTCAGTTCGGGCGGTTCAGTGCTGGCCTTCAGGCATGGTCACCACCAACCCATCAAGCTCATCGGTAACGTTAATCTGGCAGGCCAGGCGCGAGCTGGGGCGCAGCTCGGCGGCGAAGTTGAGCATGCTGTCTTCCACCGCGGTGCGCTGGCCGGTGCGCGCGGCCCAGTCTTCGGCCACGAACACATGGCAGGTGGCACAGGCGCATTGGCCGCCGCAGTCGCCATCGATGCCGGGCACGGCGTTGTCTACTGCAGCGCGCATCAGCGAAGCGCCAGCTTCGGCGTCCACCACATGGGGCGTGCCGTTGTGGGCGATGAAGGTGACTTTGGGCATGGGCTGGGGCCTTGTTCAGGGGCAGTGAATGCGTTGCGCAACACCGGGTGCGCGCGCTGCTGCGGGGTGCCCAACCATGCTCGAAGTGGCGCGGCACTTCAACGCGGCGAAACCCTCATGACACCTGGGTTGCCCAGCGCTGCCGCCGCGGCGGCGGTGGTGGGTTTCACCAATCCCAAACAGCGAGCTGGCCATGTGCCAGGTAGTAGACCTGGCCACCAATCTGCACGCTGCGTTCAGACCACAGGTCAACGCCCAGGCCAGGCTGTGGTGGCGGCAACAGGGGCTTGGTCTTGAGCGTGCGCAGCACGGTGTCCACCTCGATGCGCAGCAAACCGCGCTCGCCGGCCGCGCCACCGGCCAGGGCAAGGCTCAATGGCAAGGCCAGGCGCGCCGTTGTGCCCTGGCTGAATACGTTCAGGCCGTGCGGGCGGGCGTCCAATGCGCTGACGCTGCCACGCTCACCAAAGGTTTGTGTGGCCAGCTCGCGCGGCCGGGCCGGGTCGCGCACATCGAACAGCGCCAGCTTCAGGCCCGCGGTGAACCCAGCCGCATCAGCCTGCCGGCCCACGCCGAACAACAGGCCCTCGGGCAAGGGATGAAGGTCGTCTGAGAAGCCCGGCATCTGCAATTCGCCCACCGCCCGGGGGTCAGCCGGGTTGGACAAATCCAGCACATACAGCGGGTCGGTCTGGCGGAAGGTGACCACGTACCCCCGCTCGCCCAGCAAGCGCACGCCGTGCACCTGCTCGCCGGCATGGCCCAGCGGCGCGGGGCGTTGCGCGTTGGGCAGCGTGGCCAAGACTTGCAGGGTCTGGTCTGCCGGGTTCTCGCGCAGCACGGTCAGCGTGGCCGGTGAAGGCGCCACGCTGGGCACATCGGCCAGGCTGGCCCAGCCCAGTTCGCCGGTGAAGCTGAGCACGCGCAGGTCACCGTTGTGCTCGCTGATGCGGTAGGGCTTGCGCTGCGCGTCCCAACCCAGGTGGCCGCTCACGCTGCCCGAGCCGCGGTATACCGGGCCTGCGGCTTCGAGCACGAACTTGTGCAAGTCGGTGCTGAAGTTGGGCGGGTAGCGGCCCGTTGCGCTGGCGTAGGCCTGCCGCGTGGTGGCCAGCACCAGGCTGTTGGCCGACATGTACAAGGCCTCGCTGCCACCGGCCAGGCAGCGACTCTTGTAGGCCAGCGTCGGGCTGGCCAAATCGAACACGGTGATGCTGGTCAGCGCGATGCCCAACGACGCATTGTTGGCCTGCACATAGCAGTCGGTGTCGGCGTGCAGGGGCTGCGCCGCGCCGCCGTTGATGCTGATCAGCGGCAGGACATCGGCGTTGCGCAGGGCCGCCAGGGCAGCTTCGCGCTCGGCGTTGGTGGCACTGGCCGGCAAAGTGTCCACGGCCAATTGCGGCGCATGGCTGCTCACCACATACAGCGCCTGGCCCAGCAGCCTGGCACCGATCAACCTGCCGCTCAGGCTGATGCGCTCAGCCGCCAGCAGCGCGCCCGTCGCGGGCGCCGCAACGAGTTGCACCTGCACCTGGCTGTTGGCCACCGACGGCCCGGGCAAGACGGTGACACCGCTGCAGCCGGCCAAGGCGGCACAAGGGTCCAGGCTGTAGACCAGCGTCACGCCTTCGCTCAACACGGCGATGCGGCGGGCTGACTCGGCCAGCAACATGCCGCGCAACACCGGCCAGGCCTGGGCCTGCTGCGGCAGGGCCAGGCTGGCGCTGGGCTCGATGGCACCGCTGCCCAGGCGCCGGTAGGCACGCAACTGCGTTGTGGGTTGACCCGAGGCGTTGCGCTGGCTGGCGTCGAGCGTGTAGATCAGGCTGCCGTCGGTCTTGATCAGGTCACCTTCATCAACGCCTGCTTCCTGCACCGTGGTGTCGGAGTGCACGACGCTGGTGCCCGTGGCGCTGCTGGCCACCAGCAAGGCCGGGGCGCTGGTGCCCAGGTTGGCCCGCTCAGGGTCGCTCAGGCCGAGCGCATGGCGCGCGCGCAGCTTGCCTTGCACATAGGCCAGCAACTCACCCGGCTGCGACACGGCCAGGGCGTTCTCGCGCCCGCCACCCGTGGGCGGTGGCGGGCCGGTACCACTGCCACCACAACCGGCCAGGGCGAAGGCAGCCAGCGCCAGGGCCAGCGCCGTTGCGCCAAGCTGCCAGCGCCTGGCCGCACAAGCCTGTTGAAACATCGTGGTACTCCTTGAAGTGCTGTGGCTTTATGGCCCACGCCTCGGGTTGGCGTCAACCCCGCTGTCGCGCGCGCCCAAGCGGCGGCGCGGCGCCGCTCAAGGCCCGCTCAGCCCGAGATAAGCACGGCGAATTTCCGGCCGCTGCATCAGTTCAGCGGCCGGCCCCTGCGCCACGATGCGGCCTTCTTCCATCACATACGCGCGCTGCGCCAGGGTCATGGCGATAGTCACGTTTTGCTCCACCAGCAACACCGACGTGCCCAGGGCGTTGATGTCGCGGATGGCACGGAACATCTCCTGCACGATCAGCGGCGCCAGCCCCAGGCTGGGCTCGTCGAGCAACAGCAACCCGGGGCGTGCCATCAAGGCGCGGCCGATGGCCACCATTTGTTGCTGCCCGCCTGAAAGCGCCCCGGCCGGCGCGCGCAGCTTTTCTTGCAGCACCGGGAACAGCGCCAGCACCTGGGCCAGCGTGTCTTGCCGGTGCACGCGCGCGGCGGGCGTGAAGCTGCCGAGTTCCAGGTTTTCAAGCACGCTCATGCCGGTGAACAAACGCCGGCCCTCGGGCACCAGGGCAATGCCGGCGGCGCAGAACTTGTGCGGCGCCAGATGGGTGATGTCTTGCCCTTGCCAGCGCAGCGCGCCTGCGCGCGCACGCAACAAGCCAGCCACGGCATTGATCAGCGTGGTCTTGCCCGCGCCGTTGGGGCCGACCACGCAGACCAGCTCGCCCGGATGCACGTTGAGCGACACGTCCCACAGCGCCGGCGCCGCGCCATAGGCCACGCCCAGGCCCTGCACCTCAAGCATGGGGCTGGCCCAGGTAGGCGGCGACCACATCGGGCCGCTGCATCACGACCTGCGGGCTGCCTTCGGCCAGCAACCGGCCCTGGTCGAGCACGGCGATGCGGTCGGTGAGGGCCATCACGGCGTGCATGACATGCTCGACGAAAACGATGGTGGCGCCGCGCTCACGAATCTGCCGGATGGTGGCCACGGCATGGTCGATCTCGCTGGGCGTCAGGCCCGACAGCACTTCGTCCAGCAGCACCAGGCGCGGGCGCGAGGCCAGCGCGCGTGCCAGCTCCAGGAACTTGCGCTGGTGCAGGTTCAGCGCATCGGGCAGAGCCAGCGCCTTGTCTTGCAGGCCGGTGAATTCAAGCCACTGCCAGGCCTCGGCGCGGGCCTGACCCTCGCTCAAGGCCGCGCCGCCGAACATGGCCACCAGGGCCACGTTGTGCAGCACGCTGAGGTGCGCAAACGGCCGCGGGATTTGATAGGTGCGGGCCAGGCCAGCTCGTGCAATGCGGTGCGCGGGCAAGCCGGCGAGCTGCTGGCCGGCAAAGACGATGCTGCCGCCATTGGCCGCGTAGTGGCCGCTCACCACATTGATGAAGGTTGACTTGCCTGAACCGTTAGGCCCCAGCAGACCCAGGATTTCACCCTCGCGCACTTGCAGGCTCACACCCTGCAGCGCCTGCACGCCCTTGAACGACTTGGACAGATCGCGCACTTCAAGCAAGGGCTGGCCAGTGGTGGCGGCACGCATTGGCGTTGCAGGCGGCTGTGGCACGGTCACCGCAACAGGCGGCGCGGCTGGCGCGGTTTGCGCCTTGGGCCGGCGCCTCCACACCTGCCCCAACAGGCCGTTGGGCATGAACAAAATGACCACCACCAACACCACCCCCACCACGGCCTTGCCGGCCAGGGCGTGGTTGCCCGCCGTGAAGGCATAGATCAGCGCGGTGATGGCTGCCGCGCCCACCGCCGGCCCGGCCCAATGCCGCGTGCCGCCCAGCACGCTCATCAACACCACAGTGAGCGGCACAGTGATGTTGAAGGTTTCGCCCGCGGTCACGTAGTTCACGAACAGCGCGTGAATGCCGCCGGCCAAACCGGCCAATGCACACGACAGGCCGAACGCCAGGAGCTTGTAGCGGTAGGTGGGCACGCCCATCACCTCGGCCACGTCTTCATCGTCATGAATGGCGAACAGGCCCGTGCCCAGGCGCGAGCGCTGCACCCACCACGAGATGAACAAGGTGCCCAGCGCCGCGGCCAGCGCCAGCAGGTAGATGGAACTGGAGGCCGTGGGCCCGAGCTTGGGCACCGCCACGCCGGCCAGCGAAATGCCCGGGCCGCCGTCAATGGGCGTGTTGAGCACGATGGTGGCCACCACGAAAGTGATGGCCAACGTTAACAGTGCAAACAACTCGCCACGCACTGACTTGACGCGAAACACCACCGCCCCCAGCGCCAGGCCCAACACCGCCGCCAAGGCCGCAGCCACCGGCAGCGTGGCCAGGAAGGGCCACCCCCGGTTGGCCGACAGGCCGGCCGAGGCATACATGCCGATGCCGAAGAACGCACCATGGCCGAACGAGAAATAGCCCGAATAGCCTGACAGCAGGTTCCACGACAGCGCCAGCACCACCCAGTGGCACACCAGGTACAGGAACGATTCGTAGAACGTGGGCAGGCCCAGCCACGGCACGCTGACCAGCAACGCCGCGGCGGCGCCAACGCCCAGCCAGGCCGGCCTCACAGCTTGCCCGGCCGCAGCAACAGCATCACGATGAGCAGCGAGAACGACACGATGGGTGCCCACGAAGGCGACACCACCGCCATCGTCAGCGCCTCGCTCACGCCGATGATCACGCCGGCCACCAGCGGCCCCCATGCGCTGCCCAGGCCGCCGAGCATGACCGCGGCAAAGACCACGCCCACCCAGGTGAAGATTTGCGACGGCGTGAGCGTGAACGTGAGTGCCAGGCACACCCCCGCCACGCCGGCCAGCGCAGCGCACACGCCGGCCAACAGCAGCGCCAGCCCACGCTCGTTGATGCCGAAGGCAGCCGCCATCGGCGCGTCTTCGGCCATCGCACGCAAGGCCTTGCCCAAGTCGGTGTAGCGCATCGCCGCCCACACGGCCAGGCTCAATGAAACGGCCAAGCCCAGCGTGATCAATTCAGGCACCGGAAAGTACAACCCTGCCACGGTGAACTTGCGGCTGTTGTAGGCTGATTCGAGCCGGCGAAAGTCGGCTGTCCAGATGGCCTGGATGCCGGCCTCCATGACCACCGTGATGCCGAAGCTGACCAGCAGCGAATTGAACGGTGAGATCTTGAAGCGCGCCAATGCCCACTGCTGCGCGACGCCGAAGGCAAAGCACAGCGGCACGATCAGCAACAGGCTGAGCAGCGGGTCGACATGCGCCGCGGCCAACTGGTAACAAAGGTACGCGGCCACGAACACCAGGCCGAAGTGCGCCAGATTGATTTGCCGCAGCAAGCCCCAGGTGAGGCCCAGGCCCAGGCCGATCAGCCCATACAGGCTGCCGATGAACAGGCCCGAGAGAATGGACTGCGCGAGCAGGTTGGCGCTGGGCAGCGTCATGCTCGCGCGCCCTGCTTACTGCGTGACCAGTTTGGCCCCGGGCGCGGCAAACGCCGCCGGCCAGACCACGCTCCACTTGCCGCCCTGCACCTGCTTGAGCTTCATCAGGTCGTCGCCGTAGTTGCCCGCGCCGTCAAAGCGCAGGCGGCCCTGAATGGTGTCTACCTTGTTGGTCTTGAGCCAGGTGATGATGGCCTTGTCGTCCAGGCTGTTGGCGCCCTTCACGCCGGCTTCCAGAATTTGCCAGGCCGAGAACGAGGCCGCGGCCTGCACTTCCACCGTGGTGTCGGGCAGGCCGGCCTTGGCGGCGCGGTCGTTGAACACCTTCACGAAGGCCGCGGCCACCGGGTTGGTGGTGAACGGCGGGTGCTCCTCGAAGATGGTGAGCGACAGTGCCAGATTGCCGTCGGGTGACTTGGTCATCGGCCCGGGTGCGGGGTAGGTGTGGAAGTGGATCGGCGGCGTGTAGTCGATCTTCTTCATCGCGTCGAGCAGCATGTTGCCTTCCAGGGCAATGTCGCCCATCCACACCAAATCAGGCTTGGCGTCTTTGATGCGCGCGGCGATCGGGCCGAAATCGCGGTTGCCGAATTCCCATTCGAGGAACAGCACTTCGTTCAGGCCGCGCTTCTTGGCCACCTCGCGCGCGCCCAGCGTCATGAAGTGGATGCTGGGAAACTTGCTGGTGACAAAGGCCACGGTCTTGGGTGGCTTGCTTGATGCCGCCAGCGCATCCATCACCATCGTGGGCACCGTGGTGCCGGGCTCGGCGCCGAGCGACCACGCCGGGAAGGCGCCTTCGTACTTGGCCAGCGCCGGGATGCCGAAGGTGTGGTGCACCAGCACCTTGTTGTAGCGCTGCGCCACGCCCATGGCCGACAGAATGGCGCCGGTGGCGTAAGGGCCCATCAGCAGGTCGACCTTGTCCACCGTGACGAGCTGCTCGTACATGGTGCGCGCCAGGTCGGGCTTGCTTTGATCGTCTTTAACGTTCCATTCCACTTTGCGCCCGAGCAGGCCGCCGCGGGCGTTGAGCTGCTCGACGTAGATTTCGCCCACCAGCTTGTGCGTCATGGCCGTGGCCGACAGTGGGCCGGTCAATGCCAGCGTGCTGCCGATGCGGATGGGCGCGCCACTCTGGGCCTGGGCGGAGGTGCTGAGAGTCAGCGCGCTGGCGGCGGCGACGAGCAGGTGACGGCGAATGGGGTTCATGTAAAACGCTCCTTGATCGGTAGAGAAACTCAAACTGCGGGCACGAGCTTGAAGTCGAAATTGGCGCTGTGATACGGCACCTTCATCACGCGGCCATCGGGCGCGGCACCGGGCGCATGCGCGGCGAAATTGACGATCAGGCTGTCGCGCACGCCGAACACGGCGTCGGAGTCGAGGTACTCGCTGGTCGAATCGAACAGATGCGTGGTCAGCTTCTGGTAACCCGGCGCTTGCAGCATGGTGTGCATGTGGCCCGGGCGGAAGGGGTGGCGGCCCATGGCCAGCAGCATGGTGCCCACCGGCCCATCAACCGGCACCGGGTACTTGCTGGGCTTGACTGACCAGAAACGGTAGTTGCCGTTGGCATTGGTGCGAAAGCGCGCGCGCAAGTGCATGCCGGGTTTGTGCTCGCGCTGCACGTCGTAGAAGCCGTCGCCGTCGCTCGACCAGACATCGAGCGCGCAGTTGGCAATCGGCTTGCCGGCAACATCCGTCACGCGGCCGCTGTAGTAGGCCGGCTCGCCGGGCTCGCCTTGGCCGATGTCGCTGCCCAAGGGCAACTCGGGCGGGCTTTCCACGTAGAACGGGCCCTGCACCGTGGCTTCGGTGGCCGGCGTGCCACTGGCCTTGGCCGCAATCTCGCCCCGCAGTTGATCAAGCGCCACCACCAGCATCGAAATGCCCAGCGTGTCAGACAGCAAGATGACTTCCTGCCGCTTGTCATCGCACTTCTGGCCGGTGGCGGTGAGGAACTGGATCGCTGCCATCCATTCATCGGGCCGCAAATCAACCTCGCGCACCATGGCGTGCGCATGGGTGATCAGGCTGGTCATGATTTGCTTGAAGCGCGGGTTGGGCGCGCTGTCCATGCGGGCGATGACGGCCTGCGCAAGTTCTTCAATGGCGTGTTGCGACATGGTGGAGAGTCTTCAA
>JANOXU010000150.1:0-17263 GCA_031418595.1 Burkholderiales bacterium | reverse complement strand
GCGGGTCCAAGACCGCAGACACCCGCGCCGCCTTGGTCGAACACTTCAAGGAGCGTGGCACAGTCATGATCGCCACCGAGGCCGGCGCCGAAGGCATCAACCTCCAGTTCTGCTCGCTGGTCATCAACTACGACTTGCCGTGGAACCCGCAACGCATCGAGCAGCGCATCGGGCGCTGTCACCGCTACGGCCAGAAGCACGATGTGGTTGTCGTCAACTTCGTGGATCGCAGCAACGAAGCCGACGCCCGAGTCTACGAGCTGCTGGCCGAGAAGTTCCACCTCTTCGAAGGCGTCTTCGGCGCCAGCGATGAAGTGCTGGGCGCCATCGGCTCCGGCGTCGACTTCGAGCGCCGCATTGCCGACATCTACCAGCACTGTCGCAACCCCAACGAAATCCGCTCCAGCTTTGAACAACTGCGGCTGGAGCTGTCGGGCGAAATCGACGAGGCCATGATCAAGACCCGGCAACTGCTGCTGGAGAACTTCGACGAAGAGGTGCAGGACAAACTGCGCATACGGGCCGAGGACAGCCACTCGACAAGGTCACGCCACGAACGGCTGCTGATGGACCTCTCTGCCACCGAGTTGGCCAACTACGCCTCCTTTGACGAAGATGGTTTCCTGCTGCAACGCAACCCGGCCGGCACTGCCGACGCAGATTCCGAGCTGATGCCTCTCGGCCGCTACGAACTGCCTCGGCGTAGCGGCGATGCGCACCTCTATCGCCTCGGGCACCCGTTGGCGCAGTGGGTGAGTCGTCAGGCCAAGACTCGCGCCGTGGTGCCTGCCCGCATCGTGTTCGACTACGGCGGCTACGGCGGGCAGATCAGCACGCTCAAGAGCTATCGAGGTCAAAGCGGTTGGCTGAGCGTCAAGCTCATCAGCGTCGCGGCGCTCGGCCGACAAGAGCAGCACCTCATCGTTTCCGCATGCACGGCAGCGGGCGCCGTGCTCGCCGAGGACGACCCAGAAAAGCTCCTTCGCCTGCCGGCGCGCCAGCAGCCCCAGGGTTTGTTCACGGCTGGCCCCGATACGCTTCAAACCGACGCAGAGGCGCGCGGCCTGGCTGTGTTGCGCACGGTGAATCAGCGCAACCTGGGCTACTTCGGGCAAGAGGTCAGCAAGCTCGACTCGTGGGCTGACGACCTGAAGCTGGGTCTGGAACAGGAAATCAAGGCTATCGATAGCGAGATCAAGGATGTGCGCCGCACGGCCGCCGTGTCGCCCACTCTCGAAGAGAAGCTGGCGCTGCAAAAGCGGCAGCGTGAGCTGGAAGGCGGGCGCAACAAGCTGCGTAGAGAGTTGTTTGATCGGCAGGATCAAGTCGAAGGGCAGCGCAACGAACTGATCGCGCAACTTGAAACTCAACTCCAACAAGAAGTCGAGGAGACCACCTTGTTCACGATCGAATGGGAGCTTGCCTGATGGCGGCGCTGGAACCGCGAACCATGGCGATCCTCAAGGAGAGGCTGGCAGTACGCTGCGCCGCTTCTCTTGCACCGATTCTCGGCAAGATCAATTCAGCCGATCAGGCCGCCAAGCAACGCTCGCGGGCGCTCAGCGCCTTCAATGCGAATGTGCAGAACCGCAAGGCTGGCACAGCGAGCGCACTCGATTCGTGCAGCCACATCAAACGGGTTGTGCCCGATACGCCCGATGGCGTCTCGCAGACGGATAGCAGCGCTTTGCAGGCGCTGCTATCCGCGCAAGCGCCGCCTCGACTATCTGTCGAGCCGCGCGTCACTACTTTGAGAGCACCGCTATGAGCAAACAAAAACTCGAACTCACTTGGATCGGCAAGGAAAAGCGACCGAAGCTGGAGCCGCGCATTTTGCTGGAAGATTCCGAGAAGTCCTATCACGCCAAGCAACGAATGGCGGACATCAACATCTACGACAACCGACTGATCTTCGGCGACAACTTACTGGCACTGAAGGCTCTGGAACAGGAACTCACCGGTCAGGTTAAATGCGTCTTCATCGATCCACCGTACAACACCGGGAGCGCCTTTGCCCATTACGACGATGGGCTAGAGCATTCAATTTGGTTGGGGTTGATGCGTGATCGAATTGAAATAATCCGGCGCTTGCTGTCGGACGAAGGATCGCTTTGGATCACGATTGACGACAACGAAGCACACTACCTAAAGGTTCTGTGTGACGAGATATTTGGCCGCACAAATTTTGTCAGTAGCTTTGCTTGGGAAAAAGACAAAGGTCGCCGAAATGATACTGACATTTCAAGTGCGCACGATCACGTGCTCCTCTTCGTCAAGGACCGTGACGTCTGGAAGAAGATACGAAACCCCATTCCTCGAACTGACGCTCAAAAGGCGCGTTACCGAAATCCAGACAATGATTCGAGGGGGCCTTGGTTACAAGGAGATAACGGCACAGCAAAAAGCGGCGGGGAATCTCTTCTTTACCCAATCACTTTGCCGTCAGGACGAGTTGTATTGCCGCCAAAGGGAAACTACTGGCGCTTCTCGAAAGACAATTTCGTGAAATCACGCGCAGAAGGCCGAGTCTATTTTGGTGCAAACGGCGATGGAATGCCTCTGATCAAGCGCTACCTGACTGACGTTCAGGATGGTGTTGTGCCGAGAACATGGTGGCCAGCGGAAGAAGCAGGATCAAACCAATCAGCTAAGCGAGATCACCTAAGAAAGCTATTGCCGGATATCGAGCCGTTTTCCACTCCAAAGCCCGAAGAGCTTGTTCGCCTGATTTTTCATATTTCGACGAACCCGGGTGATTTGGTTCTCGATTCGTTTGCCGGTTCTGGAACTACCGGTGCGGTTGCCCACAAAATGGGCCGTCACTGGATTATGGTTGAGCTTGAGGAAACGTGTCACACCCACATCATTCCCCGGCTAAAGAAGGTCATCGATGGCGAGGATACAGGTGGCATCACCGAAATGTTGGATTGGAAAGGTGGGGGCGGCTTCCGCTACTACAGCCTAGCGCCCAGCTTGATCGTGAACGACCGCTGGGGCAATGCGGTCATCAATCCGGAATACAACGCGACCCACCTTGCAGAAGCGCTTTGCAAGCTTGAGGGCTTCACTTACTCACCATCAGAAGTGCAATGGTGGCAGCACGGCCATTCCAGCGAACGTGACTTCATTTACGTCACCACGCAAAACCTGTCCGCAGAGCAGTTGCAAGCACTCTCCGATGAAGTAGGCAGCGATCAAAGCCTGCTGGTGTGCTGTGCGGCCTTCCACGGCGTCACGGCAGCCAAGGCTTCCGAGCGCTGGCTGAATCTGACGCTGAAGAAGATTCCCAAGATGGTGCTGGCCCGCTGTGAATGGGGCCACGACGACTACAGCCTGAACGTGGCCAACCTGCCGATGGCGGCCCCTCAGCCTGCGCCTGCCCCGCAAGTGCGCGAGGGGGCTGGACAGAAGAAGGGCAAGAAAGCGATTCCTGGGCAGGGCGGGCTGTTCGAGCGCGGGGTTGATGATGGCGAGTAAGGCCAACAAGCCCGCGCCCGAACCGGCACCGCTGTTCGCGCGGGTGCGGGAGATTCTGGGCGCCGCCCGCGCCAACATCGCCCGCACCGTGAACACCACGCAGGTGGTGGCCAATTGGTTGATCGGGCGGGAAATTGTTGAAGAAGAGCAGGCGGGGAACAAACGCGCGCGCTACGGCGCTGCGTTGTTGGCCGAATTGGCGGTGCACGTTAAGGCTGAATTTGGCGCTGGCTACGGCGTGGACAATTTGGAACTGTGTCGCCGTTTCTATCTGGAATATCCCGGGCTGCTGGCTCATGCGAATTCCGACACGGCGCGTCGGAATTCTGGCCGCGAGATCGTGGCGCACGCAAATTCCGACGCAGTGCGTCGGAAATCGGCCGCAGCGCAGCACCTGTCGTTCCCGAGCGCCACCGCCGAAGCAGTAGCTTGGCACCCAGGCCAGCTGCATGCCGGCCTTTCCTGGACCCACTACCGGCGGCTGCTGCGCGTAGCGCGCAGCGAGGCGCGCAGCTTCTATGAGATCGAGGCAGCGCAAAACGCCTGGACGGCCCGCGAACTGGAACGCCAGATCGGCAGCTTGCTCTACGACCGCCTGGCCAAGAGCCGCGACAAGAAAGGGCTGATGCGCTTGGCCATTCGCGGGCAGGAAGTGTCACAGCCGCTCGATGTGCTGAAAGACCCGCTGGTGCTGGAGTTCCTCGATCTGCCGCCCTCACCGCGCCTGGTGGAATCAAAGCTGGAGCAGGCGCTGATTGGCAACTTGCAAGTGTTTCTGCAAGAGCTCGGCAAGGGCTTTGCTTTTGTCTCGCGGCAGGAACGCATCACACTGGATGGCGATCATTTCTATATCGATCTGGTTTTCTACCACACGATATTGAAGTGTTTTGTGTTGATCGAACTGAAGGTGGGCAAGCTCACGCACGCCGATCTGGGGCAGATTCAGTTTTACGTGAATTACTTTGATCGCGAGCGGCGCACCGAGGGTGACAACCCGGCCATCGGCTTGATCTTGTGCCCCGACAAAAACGATGCCGTCGTGCGTTACACGCTGGGCGAACAACTCAAGCGCAACATCTTCGCCAGCCGCTATCAGATCCACCTGCCGACCGTGGAAGAACTTGAAAGCGAAATTCGGCGCGAGATGCGGCAACTGTTGCCGGACTTGGCGGACAAAAAACAATCGGTCACCCGCAAGAAATCCGCACACAGCAGCGGTGAAAAAAAAGGGAAGAAAGAATGAGCGCCCGCCATCTTCACCACGTGACTGGCCGTCTCTCGCTTCGGCCGCCGCAGGCGGAATCTCTTTCGAAATTGGCGCGTGCGCTTGAGGCGGCGCCCAGCTTGCTCGGCCACGAGCAAGACCTTGCGGCCATTCTCGCCACACTGAGATCGGAGTTCCCAACACTGGGTGATTTCGAGCGGGAGTTCCCGTCGTTGTGTTTCGCGCTTGCCACCGGCGTTGGCAAAACTCGCCTGATGGGTGCGTTCATCTCCTACTTGCACTTGGCACACGGCATCAACAACTTCTTCGTGCTCGCCCCGAACCTGACGATCTACAACAAGCTGATCGCAGACTTCACGCGCAACACGCCGAAGTACGTCTTCAAGGGCATCGCCGAATTTGCTCAGCAACCGCCGCTGATCATCACCGGCGACAACTACGACCAAACCGGCACGGTTGTTCAAGATCAGACGATGGGATTTGCCCACGATGTGCGCATCAACATCTTCAACATCTCCAAGATCAACTCCGAGGTGCGTGGCGGCAAGGAGCCGCGCATCAAGCGGATGAAGGAAGTGCTTGGGGACAGCTACTTCAACCATCTGGCCAACCTGCCAGACTTGGTGCTGTTGATGGACGAGTCGCACCGCTATCGTGCCAGCGCCGGCGTGCGGGCCATCAATGATCTGAAGCCTTTGTTTGGCCTGGAGGTCACCGCCACGCCGTTCGTCGAAGCCACGGGCGGCAAGGTCGTGCCGTTCAAGAACGTGGTGATGGACTATCCGCTGGCCAGGGCGATGGAAGATGGCTTCGTGAAGGAGCCTGCTGTCGTTACGCAGCGCAACTTCAACGCCAAGGCGCATACGCCCGAAGAGGTCGAAAAGATCAAGCTTGAAGACGGCGTGCGCCTGCACGAGACGACGAAGGTCGAGCTGTTGACCTATGCGCGCGAGAACGGCGTGTCGGTGGTCAAGCCCTTCATGCTCGTGATCGCACGCGACACCACGCATGCCGGGCAGCTGCTGGCGCTGTTGGAATCGCCGCAGTTCTACGAGGGCCGGTACGCCGGCAAGGTGATCCAGGTTGATTCCAGCCGCACCGGCGCCGAAGAAGAAGAAATGATTGCCCGTTTGCTCGCGGTGGAAAGCGTTGACGAGCCCACCGAGATCGTCATCCACGTCAACATGCTCAAAGAGGGATGGGACGTGACCAACCTCTACACCATCGTGCCGTTGCGGGCAGCGAGCGCCCGCACGTTGGTGGAGCAGTCGATTGGCCGGGGGCTGCGCTTGCCCTACGGCAAGCGCACGGGCACGGCCGCCGTGGACCGCTTGAACATCGTGGCCCACGACCGCTTTCAGGAGATCGTGGACGACGCCAACCGGGCCGACTCGCCCATCCGGTTGAAGCAGGTGATCCTGGATGCGCCCAGCGCTGAAGACAAAAAGGTCAGCGTGCAAGTGGGTTCTGGCGCCATGACACGTTTGGGCCTGGTCGTTGCGCCCGACATCGCGCCTGCGCCTGGCGGCACCGGCGCGGCGCCTACGCCACCAGCTACGCCAACGTTTGCCACCGAGGCAGAACTGAACGCCGCACGCGTGGTGATGAACGTGATCGGCAAGTACGAGGTCAAGCGCGACCTGGTGCCCACGAGCAGCGCACTGTTAACGCCCGAGGTGCGCAGGCAAATCCTGGCTGAAGTCACTGAACGGCTGAAGCCACTTCAAGGTGAGCTGTTGGCGGGAACGGACACGGCGCAACCTGTTCTCGATCTGGCAGCGGTGGTGGCGAAAACCACCGCCATCGTGGTGCAGCAGACCATCGACATCCCGCGCATTTCGGTGGTGCCAACGGGCGAGGTCACCACCGGGTTCAACGCATTCACGCTGGATGTGAGCCAACTGCACTTGCAGCCCGGCGCGCGTGAGATCGTCGGCCAGATGCTGCGCACGAACGAGCAGTTCACGTTGGCATCGGCGGCCGGGCTGAAGGAGGCGCGGCTTGAGGACTACATCGTCCACGCGCTGGTGGACTTCGACGACATCGACTACTTCACCCACGCCGAGCTGCTGTACGAACTGGCCAGGCAGATGGTTCGGCATCTTCAAACGTACCTGTCTGAAGCCGAGGCCCTCAGCGTGCTTGACCGCGACCGCCGGCTGATCGCGCGCGAAATTCACGCGCAGATGCTGGCTCACTTCTGGGAGAAGGCCACGAGCTACGAGGTGCAGGTCAGCCGGGGCTTCACCGAACTGAAGCCGTGCAACTACACGGTTGTGGCCGGCCAGACATCGCATCATTTCCGCGAGACGATGGTAGAGATCGGCCGCATCAAGCAAATGCTATTCGGCGGGTTCACGAAGTGCCTGTATCCACTGCAACGATTTGACTCTGACACAGAGCGGCGCTTCGCAGTCATCCTGGAACGTGATGCGCAGAAGTGGTTCAAGCCAGCCAAGGGACAGTTCCTGATTTACTACAAGCTGGGCAGCGAGCAGCCGGAATACATACCTGATTTCGTGGCTGAGACGGTCACCCATGTTTTCATGGTGGAGACCAAGGCGCGCACAGATGTCGAGACCCAGGAAGTGGCTGCCAAGGCTTCGGCCGCGGCGCAATGGTGTCGGCATGCGTCGGATCACGCCAAAACCGTTGGTGGGAAGCCTTGGGTCTACGTGCTGCTGCCGCACGACGAGGTCAAGGAGTCTTCGCGGCTTTTGGACTACCTCAGGTTCCAGGGGCGTGGCTGATCGAGGCTCGACCGACTGTGGCTTTGCGGTAGCACGATGTGCGCGCGCGTGCGCAAGGTTCATCAGGCGCTGGCGCTCAGGCAGGCGTTTCAGCTAACCGCCGCTACGCGTTGCGGCAACTTCATGTCCAACACAATCTCAGCCCAGGGCACATGCACGCGCCCATAGTCGCCCCGCTCCACGGCCATCCATTCGAAGCGCTGCTGCACATCGGCATGCACGTCCTTGACGTTGCGGCCCAAGAGGCGCGCGAGCTCGGCAACGGTCAAGGGCCCGGCTTCGCACAGCGCGGCGATCAGTTTCCAGCGCTTGGGCGTGAACGCGGCCAGCATCTGCCCCATCTGCGCAAAGCTCACGCCGACGCAGGGCTGCACGGGCTTGCCTTCGGCCACCGCGTGCATCACCGCGGCGGCGCGCGCGCCCGCATCCTGAATGGATTAACCGACCTTCACGCGAAGAATCTTGTGTGCCTTGCACATGACTCATTCTCCACGTCGTGCAGCGAGTTCAAGCACCGCGCTCCCGCTCATGGCCGTAGCCGCCGCCACCGGGCGTTTCGATGATGAAGACATCGCCCGGGTTCATCTCGGCCGAGCCGATGTGAGCCAAGGTTTCGTGCTCGCCCGTGGCACGCTCGATGCGGTTAATACCCAGCGCGCCGGGCTCACCACCATTCAATCCAAACGCCGGCACGATGCGGCCGTTGCTCAGGATGCTGGCCGTCATCGCTTCCAAAAACCGCACGCGGCGCACGCTGCCGTCGCCGCCGCGCCAGCGCCCGGCGCCGCCTGAACCGGCGCGCAAGGCAAAGCTTTCCAGGCGAACGGGGAAGCGGAACTCCAGCACCTCGGGGTCAGTCAAGCGCGAGTTGGTCATGTGGGTTTGCACGGCGCTAGTGCCGTCGAACCCCGGCCCGGCGCCGCTGCCGCCGGAGATCGTTTCGTAGTACTGGTGGCGCTCGTTGCCGAAGGTGAAGTTGTTCATGGTGCACTGGCTGGCCGCCATCACGCCCAGGGCGCCGAACAGCGCATTGGTCACGCACATCGAGGTTTCCACGTTGCCGGCCACCACGGCCGCGGGCGGCCGCGGGTTGAGCATGCAACCCTCGGGCACCAGCACATGCAGCGGCTTCATGCAGCCGGCGTTGAGCGGAATGTCGTCGTCCACCAAGGTGCGAAATACATAGAGCACGGCGGCCAGGGTCACGGCCTTGGGGGCATTGAAGTTGTTTGTTAACTGTTCGCTGGTGCCGGTGAAGTCAATCGTTGCTTCGCGCTTGGCGGCGTTCACCGTCACACGCACAACAATGTGCGCGCCGTTGTCCAGCGGCAGGTCGAACGCGCCGTCTTTCAAGGCGGTGATGACGCGGCGCACCGATTCCTCGGCGTTGTCTTGCACATGCTGCATGTAGGCCGCCACGGTGGCGCGGCCGAACTGCGCCACCATGGCGCGCAGTTCCTGCACGCCTTTTTCGTTGGCCGCAATCTGCGCGCGCAGGTCGGCAATGGTTTGATCGGGGTTGCGCGCCGGGTAGGCGTTGCCGGCCAGTTGCGCGCGCAGTTCGGCGTCACGCATCTGGCCGCCGCGCACGAGCAGGAAGTTGTCGAACAGCACGCCTTCTTCGGCGATGGTTTTTGAGAACGGCGGCATGGAACCGGGCGTGGTGCCGCCGATGTCGGCATGGTGGCCGCGGCTGGCCACAAAGAAGCTCGGCGCCCCGTCACCAGGGTTCATGTACACGGGCGTGACCACGGTCACATCAGGCAGATGCGTGCCGCCGTTGTACGGGTCGTTGAGCATGAACACATCGCCCGGCAGCATGGCCGGGTTGCGCGCGATCACGCATTTGATTGATTCGCTCATTGAGCCCAGATGCACCGGCATGTGCGGCGCATTGGCGATGAGCTGGCCTTGTTCATCGAACAGCGCGCAAGAGAAATCGAGCCGCTCCTTGATGTTCACCGAATGCGCCGTGTTCTGCAGCGCCAGGCCCATTTGCTCGGCGATGTTCATGAACAGGTTGTTGAAGATCTCCAGCATCACCGGGTCGGCCGCGGTGCCCACGGCATGCTGGTTGGCGCGCGGCAGCACCCGTTGCAGCAGCAGTGCACCACCACTCAAGACCTGCGCTTGCCAGCCGGGTTCCACCACGGTGGTGGCGTTGCGCTCGGCGATCACCGCGGGTCCGTTGATCAGCGCGCCCGGCAGCAAGGTTTCGCGCTGATGCAAGCCGGCCTGCAGCCAGTCGTCACCATACAGGCGCACGCTGGCTTGCGCCTGCGGCGTGTGCGGTTTGGCATCCGCTGCCGCGGCGGGCGCAGCGAACGGTTCGCCCGGGCTCACGGCTTCCACCGACACGGCTTCGATCACCAAGGCGCGCCCCGGCATGAGGAAGGCGAAGCGTTGGCGGTAGGCGGCCTCGAACGCTTGCACGGTGGCGGCCAGGTCTTGCGCCGGCACCACCAGCGCGGTGTCGGTGCCCTGGTAGCGCACATGCATGCGCCTGTGCAACTGCATGTTTTGCGCGGGCAAGCCCTGGTCGAGCAGGGCCTGGGTGGCGGCTTTGCCCAGTTCATCGAGCCGCGCGTTCGCTTGCACCATGCCGGCCGCGGCCAGCGGCAATTCCAGCGCCGCTTCGCGCATCGCCGTCTGGTCGGCCAGGCCCATGCCATAGGCACTGAGCACGCCGGCCAGGGGGTGGATGAAAACGCGGCTCATGCCCAGCGCGTCAGCCACCGCGCAGGCGTGCTGGCCGCCGGCGCCGCCGAAGCATTGCAGGGCGTATTGGGTGACGTCATAGCCGCGCGCCACCGAAATGCGCTTGATGGCATTGGCCATGTTCTGCACGGCGATGCGCAAGAAGCCACTGGCTAACGCTTCAGGTGAGGTGGTCGCAGCGCCCTGCTGGCGCACCTGCGCGGCCAGCGCTTCGAACTTGGCCCGCACCACCTCGCCATCAAGCGCTTCATTGCCCGCCGGGCCGAACACCTTGGGGAACCAATTACCTTGTAGCCGGCCGAGCAGCACGTTGGCGTCGGTCACCGTCAAGGGCCCGCCGCGCCGGTAGCAGGCCGGCCCGGGGTTGGCACCGGCACTTTGTGGCCCCACGCGCAGGCGCGCACCGTCAAACTGCAACAGCGAACCGCCGCCCGCGGCCACGGTGTGGATGCTCATCATGGGCGCACGCATGCGCACGCCGGCCACTTGCGTTTCGAACGCGCGCTCAAATTCACCGGCGTAATGGCTCACATCGGTGCTGGTGCCGCCCATGTCGAAACCGATCACCTTGTGCAGGTTGGCGGCCAGCGCCGTGCGCACCATGCCCACGATGCCACCGGCCGGGCCGGACAGGATCGCGTCCTTGCCTTGAAAGCGTTGCGCCTGCGTCAGGCCACCCGAGCTTTGCATGAAGTACAGCGGCACGCCCGGCATCTGCGTGGCCACCTGCTCCACGTAGCGGCGCAGGATGGGGCTCAGGTAGGCGTCGACCACCGTGGTGTCACCGCGCGACACCAGCTTCATCAAGGGGCTGACTTCATGCGACGCACTCACCTGCGTGAAGCCGATGCGCCGTGCCATGGCGGCGGCGGCCGCCTCGTGCGCGGGGTAACGGTAGGCGTGCATGAAGACGATGGCGCAGGCGCGGATGCCGTTGTCGTATGCAGCTTGAAGTTTGGGCTCCAGGCTGGCCGCAGCAAAGGGCAAGATCACTACGCCATGCGCACCCATGCGCTCTTCGGCTTCGATGACCTGCTCGTACAGCAACTCGGGCAGCACGATCTGGCGGTCGAACAAGCGCGGGCGCGCCTGGTAGGCGATGCGCAAGGCGTCGCGAAAGCCGCGCGTGGTGACCAGCAGGGTGCGGTCGCCCTTGCGTTCGAGCAAGGCATTGGTGGCCACCGTGGTGCCCATCTTCACGCAGTCCACCTGGGCCGGCGTGATGGCCTGGCCCGGCGCCAGGCCGAGCAGGCGGCGCATGCCTTCAACGGCGGCGTCAGCGTACTGCCCGCGGTTTTCGCTCAGCAGCTTGAGGGTGTGCAGCTCGCCATCGGGTGCACGGCCCACCACGTCGGTGAAGGTGCCGCCGCGGTCGACCCAAAACTGCCAGCGGGTGTGCTTGGTCATAGGGCATTCCAGCGCTCGTGAACGAGCGTCAACAAGTGGTGAACCGGCAAGCCGGTGGCGCGCGCCACGGCCGCGGCGTAGGGCGGCATGTTGGTGCATTCGAGCACCAGCGAATCCAGCTCGGGGTGGCGTTGCAGCAAGCGCTGTGCGGCGGCCAGCACATCGGCCTGCGCTTGCACGGCATCCAGCGTGAGCAAGTCTTCGAGCAATGTGCGCTGCAAGCTGCAGCCCCTGGCCAGGCCAGCGACGGGTATCGTGGCCGCAGCGCCCGCTGCGCGCAGGTGCGCCGGGCTCAGCGACGCGGCATCCACCGTGATCACCCCGGGCCGCGCCAGCTCGGGCAGCTTGATCAGGCTTGATGTCCACACCGGCACTCCCACCGCGGCTTGCAGCGCCGCCTGGTGCTGGATCAAGAAACCACAGCTCGCGGTGATGGCCTGGGCACCCTGGCTGAGCAGCATGCGGGCCGCCGCGATGAAGGCGGGCAGCAGCTGCGCATCACCTTGGCGCACCACGCGCTGCGCCGTGGCACCTTGCACCCGGGCAAGGCGCACCGGCATGGTGTAGCTGGCCGGGTTGCCAGCATCGCCCACGGGCCGCGGGAAGCGCGTGTCGAGCATCAGCACGCCCAGAAACGGCTTCATGCCCAGGCTGCCCGCGCGCCCGGTGCGTGGCACATGCCTTGCTCGGCGGCCGCACTGGGCGCGTGGTGGTGGGCGGTGTGTGCGGGCATCGTTTGAAGACCTGGCCCGAATTTATCCGAATGACCCAGGGCACAAGCCCATCTCTTGCCTGCGCCGGCCAGGCCGGGCCTCGGCGCACACTAAGGCAAACCCCGATGAGTGCCTGTCGCTGGCACCCTCATGCTGCGCGTTTTGTTCTTCCCGTATCCGCTCTCAGGAGAACCCGTGAAACTGCTACGCCCCCTGCTCACCACGGCCACGTTGCTGGCCGCCGCCGTTGCCGCCCAGGCCCAGACCAAGTGGGACCTGCCCGCGGCCTACCCCGCCACCAACTTCCACTCCATCAACCTGGTGGATTTCGCCAACGACGTTGACAAAGCCACCGCCGGCAAGCTCAAGATCACCGTGCACGCCGGCGCGTCGCTGTTCAAGGCGCCCGAGATCAAACGCGCGGTGCAAGGCGGCCAGGCGCAGATTGGCGAAGTGCTGATCTCTAACTTCTCGAACGAGTGGCAACTGTTCGGCGCCGACGCCCTGCCCTTCCTGGCCGACAGTTGGGATGAATCAGTGAAGCTGTGGCAGGCGCAGCGCCCGTTCTTCGACAAGAAGCTGGCCGAACAGGGCCTGATGGCGCTGTACGCCGTGCCCTGGCCGCCGCAGGGCATCTACAGCAAGAAGCCGCTGGCCAGCGCGGCTGATCTGAAAGGTGTGAAGTGGCGCGCGTACAACCCGGCCACCAGCCGCATCGCTGAACTGGTGGGCGCCCAGCCCGTCACGGTGCAGGCCGCTGAAGTGAGCCAGGCCTTTGCCACCGGTGTGGCTGAAAGCATGATGAGCAGCGGCTCCACCGGTTGGGACAGCAAGCTGCACGAGCACGTGAAGTACTGGTACGACACCCAGGCCTGGCTGCCGAAGAACGTGATCCTGGTCAACGCGGCAGCGTTCAAGGCGCTCGATAAGCCCACCCAAGACGCCTTGCTCAAGGCCGGTGCTGATGCCGAGGCGCGCGGCCTGGCCGCAGCCAAGAAAGCCAACGGCGAAACGCTGGACAAGCTCAAAGCCAATGGCATGAACATCTTGCCCCCGCCGCCCCAGCTCAAGGCCGACATGGCCAAGGTGGGCGACACGCTGCTCAAGGAATGGCTTGAAAAGAGCGGCCCCGAAGGCAAGGCGCTGATCGACGCTTACCGCAAGTAGGTTTCGGGTTGCGCCGGTTTCTCGACGCGCTGTATGACGGGGCCGCCTGGCTGGCAGCCCTGTTCATGCTGGGTTTGTTGTTGATGGTGCTGCTCTCCATCTTCAGCCGGCTGCTGCACTTTCATGTGCCCGGCACCGATGCCTATGCCGGCTACCTGATGGCCGGTGCCGGCTTCCTGGCGCTGGCGCACACGCTCAAGCGCGGCGAACACATTCGCGTGACGCTGCTGCTGGCCGCATTGCACGGCCAGGCACGGCGCCGTCTGGAGATCTGGGCCCTGGCCGCGGCCAGCGCGCTGGCGCTGCTGAGTGCCTACTACAGCGCGCGGCTGGTGTGGCAGTCGCACGCCTTCAACGACATTTCCACCAGCAACGACGCCACGCCGCTGTGGCTGCCGCAGTTGGGCATGGCCATCGGCACCGCGCTGCTGGCCGTGGCTTTCATCGACGAACTGGTGCTTGAAGTGCGCGGGCAACGTGGCACAGGCGATGTGGCGGCGCGCAGCGAATGAACGATCTGGCCATCACCGTGTTGCTCGTCACCACGTTGTTCCTCATCCTGGGCAGCGGGGTGTGGATCGGCCTGACCCTTTCAGGCGTGGCCTGGATCGGCATGCAGCTCTTTGCCAGCCGCCCAGCGGGCGACGCCATGGCCGTCACCATCTGGGGCAGCGCCTCAAGTTGGACGTTAACGGCGCTGCCGCTGTTCGTGTGGATGGGCGAGATTCTGTTTCGCACCCGCCTGAGCCAAGACATGTTCCGCGGCCTGGCGCCGTGGCTGCAAAACCTGCCGGGCCGCCTGCTGCATGTCAACGTGGTGGGCTGCGCCATCTTCGCCGCTGTGTCGGGCAGCAGCGCGGCCACCTGCGCCACCATCGGCAAGATGAGCCTGCCCGAGCTGAAAAAGCGCGGCTACCCCGATGGCATTTCGGTGGGCTCGCTGGCCGGCGCCGGCACGCTGGGGCTGCTGATTCCGCCGTCGATCATCATGATCGTCTACGGCGTCAGCGCCGATGTCTCCATTGCGCAGTTGTTCATCGCCGGCGTGCTGCCGGGCATCATGCTGGCGGCGCTGTTTTCGGGTTACCTCGTCTACTGGGCGCTGCGCCACCCGCAGCTCGTGCCGCCGGCTGATTTGCGCATGAGCCTGGGCGCCAAGGTGCGCGAATCGCGTTACCTGATTCCGGTGCTGCTGTTGATCGTGGCCGTGCTGGGCAGCATCTACAGCGGTGTGGCCACCGCCACCGAAGCCGCGGCGCTGGGTGTGCTGGGCGCGCTGGTGATCAGCGCGGCGCAAGGCTCGTTGACGTGGTTAACGTTCAAGGAAAGCTTGTTGGGCGGCACGCGGCTGTATTGCATGATCGCGCTGATACTTTCCGGCGCGGCGTTCCTCACATTGAGCATGGGCTACATCGGCCTGCCGCGCCACCTGGCCGAATGGATCGCCACGCTGGGCTTGACGCCGTTTCAACTGTTGGCTGCGCTCACTGTGTTCTACATCGTGCTGGGCTGTTTTCTCGACGGCATCTCGATGGTGGTGCTGACCATGGGCGTGATCCTGCCCACCATTCAAAAAGCCGGCATCGACACCCTGTGGTTCGGCATCTTCATCGTGCTGGTGGTGGAAATGGCGCAGATCACGCCGCCCGTGGGCTTCAACCTGTTCGTGCTGCAAGGCATGACCGGGCGCGAGATCGGCTGGATCGCGCGCGTCACGCTGCCCTTTTTCTACTTGATGATTGCGGCACTGGGCCTGATTTACGCCTTCCCGCAGATCGTGACCTGGCTGCCGCAGCAAATGCGCGGCTGACGCGGTGCAATTAGCGCGCCGCACGCCTGGCTTTTTCGCGCTTTGGCGCGCCGCATCAAACCTAGGATGGGCCGAACCAGCGTAACGCCCGGCTCGGGCGCCGCAGTGCACGCTCAGCCCCGGGGAAAAGCGCCCAAATGTCCGATCTTTCAATGCCACCGCTCAGCCTCGTGCCGCAAGAAGGCGCTGCCCCGCCGGCCGCACAAGAGCGCTTTGCCTGGCCGACGCCGCCGTTCGCCTGCTACGCGCCACCCCTGCCAATGATGCAGCCGCTGGGCTGTGAAATCGAAGGCACCAATGGCCGCCTGATGAAGGGGCAATTGGTGCTGCTGGACCTGGCCGCCAGCGTGGCCCAGGTGATCGTGGCGCCGGCTCGTACCGCCATGCCGCTGCGCTTTTCGCAGTTTCGCCGCTTGATCCTCACCGCGCCGCTGACACGCCAGGAGCCGGCCGCGGGCGACGCTGCCTTGCACGGGCTGGATGCCGCCACCAGCACCAAATTCAGCATCGCCCTGAACGCCGCGCCCGCGCTGGAAGGCCTGACCCTGGGGCATGTGGAAAGCGAAGCCGGGCTGTTCCTGTTCGAGCCGCTGGGCAACGCCGGCGATCTGCGCCGCAGCTTTGTGCCGCGCGCGGCGTACAGCCACGCCGACATCGGCCAGCGCATCGGCGAAGTGCTGATCGAACAACACCTGGCCACGCCGCAGCAGGTGCAGTCTGCACTGGCGCAGCAAAACCAGCTGCGCCACCAGAAGATCGGCGACATCTTGCTGACCAAACAGATCGTCACACCGGAACAACTGGTGGAGGCCATTGCCCAGCAGTCGCGCATGCCCATGGTGCGCATCGGCGAAGCGCTCATTGCCCTGGGCTTCATCAACGCTGACCAGCTCAACGAGGCCCTGGTGCAACAGCGTGAAGACCGCAGCGTGCCCTTGGGCGAGGTGCTGGTGCGCATGGGCTACGTGACCCGGCCCGACCTGCAAACCGCGCTGGCACGCAAGATGGGCTACCCGCTGGTGGACGTGATCAACTTCCCGGCCGAGACCGACGCGCTGGCCAAGCTGCCCTACCCGGTGGCCACGCGCTTGCAGGCGCTGCCGTTGCTGCTGCGCGCTGGGCGGTTGATCGTGGCGCTGGACGACCCGTCGCGGCCCGACAAGATCGACGAGATTGAATTTGCCATTCAGGGCAAGGTGCTGCCGGTGCTGGCGTTCTCGCATGCCCTGCCCGGCGCCATCGACAAGGCTTACGAACGCATGGGCGCCGACGTGCAGGCGGCCAAGCTGGCGGCGGCGGAGGCCGAAGGGTCGAGCGACTACGAGCTGGACGACGCCGGCAAACTGTTGGCGTCACTCGAACAGCAAACCAACGGCGAACACGAAGATGGCGACTCCGGCAGCCAGATCGAACAGAGCGACAACTCTCTGGTGCGGCTCATCAATTCGATGATCGTCGAGGCGCAGACCCAAGGCGTGTCAGACATCCACGTTGAGTGCCAGCCGGGCAAGCAGAAGGTGAAGATCCGCTTTCGCAAGGATGGCCTGCTGCGCCCCTACATCGAGCTGCCGAACACCTACCGCAGCGCGCTGATTGCGCGCATCAAGATCATGTGCGACCTCGACATTTCCGAGCGCCGCAAGCCGCAAGACGGCAAGATCAATTTCGGCAAGTTCGTGCCCGGCGCACGGCTGGAACTGCGCGTGGCCACCATCCCCACCAACAACGGCCTGGAAGACGCGGTGTTGCGGCTGCTGGCCTCGGCCAAGCCGATTCCGCTGAACGACCTGGGCCTGGCGCCAGAGAATCTGCGCAAGCTCAAGGCGGCATCGGAACGCCCCTACGGCATGCTGCTGTGCGTGGGCCCCACGGGCTCGGGCAAGACGACCACGCTGCATTCGGTGCTGGGCTTCATCAACACCCCCGAGCGCAAGCTGTGGACGGCCGAAGACCCGGTGGAAATCACCCAGGCCGGCATCCGCCAGGTGCAGGTGAA
>JANOXU010000149.1:0-5046 GCA_031418595.1 Burkholderiales bacterium | reverse complement strand
CCGCTGAACTTGCAAAGCGTGGGCGCCAGTGTGCGCCCCGCACCCGGCGTGTCGATGGCCGCTGAAGTGGCGCGCACGCAAACGCCGGTCGTCACCCCGGCGGGCATTGAGACCCGCGGCAAGGCAGCTCGCGTCGAGCTGCGCATGGATGCCGGGCCGCTGCAAGTGCAGGCACAAGCCGTCATCGCCTCGGCAGGCTTCGGCAACCCGTCGGCCGCCGTCACCCAGGGCCGCCAGGAAGTCACCGCCAAGGCCAGCTACAAGGCCGACAACAGCACGACTTTCAAGGCCGAAGTGCTGCTCGGCGAAAACCTGGTGTCGTCGGCGCGCCGCAGCGGCGGGCAGGTCTCGGTCGAGCAGACCTTGAGCGACAGCGTGCGCGGCGAACTGGCGGTGCGCCACAGCCGCGGGGTCGATCTGAACGCAGCCCCCAACGCGCCACCGATCGACATCGCTACTACCACCGTGCTCGCCAAGCTGACGGCCCAGGTGCCCGGCGCGCCGAACGCCAACGTGTTCGCCGAGATCGAGCAGGATGTCAAACACTCGAACCGTCGCGTGGCGGCGGTCGGCGGCGAGTACCGGCTCAACAGCGCGACGCGCTTGTACGGTCGCCACGAATTCATCAGCAGTCTGGCCAGCCGCTACGGCCTGAACGACGTGCAGCAGCGCAACGCCACCGTCTTCGGCGTGCAGACCGAATACATGACCGACGCGAACCTGTTCAGCGAGTACCGCTTGCGCGATGCGCTCGACGGCCGCCAGGCCGAGGCCGCCATCGGCCTGCGCAACCGCTGGAAGCTGGGCGGCGGCTGGTCGCTCGCGACCGGCTACGAGCGCGTGCACAGCCTGAGCGGGAACACCACGAATGTCGGCAGCGCAGAGGCCACCTCGATCACCGGCGGCATCGAGTACAGCGGTGCGTCCGACTGGAAGGGCGCAGCGCGGCTGGAACTGCGCGACAGCACCGCCAGCAACACCGTGCTCAGCACCGTGGGTTTGGCCTTCAAGCTCGACGACGAATGGACTGCGCTGGGCCGCAACCTGGTGACGGTCACGCGCCAGCACAACGCCGCCAGCAAGACCGAAGTCTGGCTGCAATTCGGCATGGCCTACCGTGAAAGTGGGCGTGATGCGGGACGCGAAGGCGGCCTGCGCGGAGCGGGCGCAAACCGGCGCAACGCGTTGCTGCGCGCCGAATATCGCATCGAAGACGTTGCCGACCCGACCACCGGCGACAGCGGGCGCAGGGTGGCCATCATCTCGGCCCATACGAACCACCAGGTCGATGCGCGGCTGGCGCTGTCGGGCCGGGTGGCGGCCAAGTGGGCGCGCGATCAGTCGCTGGGGTTGTTCAGCCGCTACCACACCCAGCTGCTGGCGGCGCGTGCCACCTACGACATCGCACCGCGCTGGGATGCCGGGATTCAAGCCAGTGCACTGATCGGCGCTGCCGGCCGCGCACGCCAGCTCGGCCTGGGCGCCGAGGTGGGCTACTTGCTGAGCGAAAACCTTTGGCTCAGCCTGGGCTGGAACGTGATCGGCTTCACCGACCGCGACCTCACCGCGCAGGACTACACGCAGCGCGGCGTTTATCTGCGGCTGCGCTTCAAATTCGACGAGGCCTTGTTTTGAGCGCCACCACAACTCTTTCAACCCTGCGCGATTGCATCGCAAGCCTGCAGCGGTTCGCGCGCGAGGCGGCGCGTCGGGCGATGGCGATCTGCGCAGTGCACTGGGGGGCGCTGGTGCTGCTTGTGCTACTCGGCGGCGCTGTGGGCAACGCGCTGGCCTTGCCGGTTCCGCCCGACAACACGGTTTACGGCAACGTCGGCACCGCGCTGTACACCGTCACACCGGCCACCGGTGCGGCGGTGAGTGTGGGCACCCTGGCCTTCGGCACCAATGGCATCGGGCGCGACCCGATCACCGGGCGGGTGTACTACGCCGAGGCCGCACTGCCTGGCCGCGTCGCCTATTGGGACCCAACCACCGCGACAAATACGATCTTGCCGACCGCACTGGGCTTTGTCACCAACCGGCTGGGGTTTCGTGCCGATGGCCAGATGTTCTCGATGAACCCGGGCACCAACAATATCTACGTCATCGACCGCAACAGCGGCAACCCGACCATCGTGGCCACGGTGCAAGGCGTGCCGCTGAACGGCGGCGGTGACATGGGGTTTGCGCCCAACGGCGACCTCTACATCGTCACCAGCTCAACCACCTTTCGGGTGCTGCAAAACCCGATCCTGGTGCCGCCTTCAGGTGCGGTGCCGGCGATTGCGACCACCTCGGGCGCGTCAGGCACCACCGGCAGCCCGACCGGCATCACCTTCATCGGCAACGGCGTGGCGCTGGGTTCGCCCACCACCGGCATCGTCGACCTGGGGCTGAACGGTGGCTTCACCAACGCGCGCGGCGCCAACAGCTACTCCGATCTTGGCGCGATGCCAAAGTTTGCCGACATTGCGATCAGCGTCACCCCGTCAAGCGCCAACTTTGCGCGCAACGGCAGCGCGTCATATGCAGTGGGCGTGGTCAACAACGGGCCGCAAAGCGCCAGCGGTGATTTCACCGTCACCTTTTCCCTGCCCGCTGGCCTGACCTTGGTCGGCGCCGGGCCGTTCGGCAGCGGCTGGAGCTGCGTTGGCGGCCCGGCCGTCACTTGCACCCACACCACCGCCAGCCTGGTGGTCGGGGCCAGTTTGCCGACGCTCAGCGTGCCGGTCACGACCAGCGTGGCCGCAGGCACCAACAGCGTGGCCACCACCTTCACGGTCACTGACACCACCTTCGATCAGGTGACCTCGAACAACACCACCACGGTGTCGACCGGTATCGGCGCGGCGACCATCACCAAGACGTTCCTGACCCACCCGATGCCCATGGGCGGCACCAGCACGCTGGTGCTGACGCTGAACAACCCGACCGCCGGCGCGTTCACCGGCGTCAGCTTCACCGACACGCTGCCCACCACACCCGGCGCGATGGTGGTGGCTGCGGTGCCCAACTTCAGCACCAGCGGCTGCGGCACACCCACCTTCGCGCCGGCGGCCGGCGCGGCCAGCCTGGCGTTTTCAGCCGGCAGCATCGCCGCCGGCGGCACCTGCACCGTGCGGGTCGATATCACCGCGCCGACCTCGGGCGCCTACGCCAACACCACCAGCGGCGTGGTCGCCACGCAAACCGGCGCCGCCGCCGGTGCGCCCAGCAACACCGCCACGCTGCTGGTGATGACGCCACCGACCATCGCCAAGTCGTTCGCGCCCAGCCCGGTGATTCCGAACGCCCCGAGCGTGCTGACGATCACGCTCAGCAACCCGGCCGCCAACGGCAGCAACGCCATCACCGGCGCCACTTTCACCGACGTGTTCCCCACCACACCGGGCGCGATGACGCTGGCCGACACGACCCTCACGAACGGTTGCGGCGGCACGCTGAGCGACGCCGGCGGCGCTGCGCTGGCGGCTGGCAGCACGGCGGTGAGACTGGTTGGCGGCACGGTTCCGGCCGGCGGCAGTTGCATCGTCAGGGTGAACGTCAAGGCACCGACAGCGGGCACCTACAACAACACCACCAATGCCGTCAGCAGCGCCAATGCCGGTGCCGGCCTGGTCAGCAACACCGCCAGCCTGGTGGTCAACAACCTGGTCGCGCCGAGCATCGCAAAAGACTTCTCGCCGTCACCGATTGCGGTCAACGCCACCTCGACACTGACCTTCACCATCACCAACCCGAACCCGACCACGGCGCTCACTGGCGTGGCCTTCGGCGATACCTTTCCGACCAGCCCGGGCGCGATGCGCGTGGCAGCGACGCCGGCGGCGAGCACCGTGGGCTGCGGCACACCGACCTTTGCGCCGGCCGCGAACGCGGTGTCGTTGGCCTTTTCGGCCGGCACCATCGCGGCCGGCGGCATTTGCACGGTCAGAGTCGACATCACCGTGAATGCGGTGGGTGCCTACAGCAATGTCAGCGGCGCGGTCAGCGCCACCGGCCCCAGCGCATTGACCGGCAACACCGCCAGCGCCGGCATCTCGACGCTGGCGCAGCCGGTGGCCACCAAAACGTTCAGCCCGACCACCATCGGAGCGGGCGGCAGTTCGACAGTGACGATCCAGCTCGTCAACCCGAACGGCCCGCTGACGATCACCGGCGTAGGCCTGACCGACCTGCTGCCCACCACGCCCGGCGCGATGACCGTGGCGGCGGTGCCGAATGCGTCGGCTGTGGGCTGCGGTGCACCGACCTTTGCGCCGGTGGCCGGCGCGGCGTCGGTGACTTTCGCCAATGGCACCATCGCCGGCGGTGTGGTGTGCACGATCCGCTTCAACGTGACGGCGTCGGTGCTCGGCAGCTACAGCAACTCGACCGGCGCAATCGCCAGCGCCAACGCCGGCCAGGGCGTGGCCGACACCGACACGCTGACAGTGGTGGCCACCGCGCCGGTCAGCATCAGCAAAGAGTTCTTGACCAGCCCGATGGCGGCCAACGTGCCTGCCAAGCTGCGCTTCACGCTGATCAACCCGAACACCAGCACCGCACTGGCCGGCGTGGCCTTCAGCGACACTTTGCCGACATCGCCGGGCGCGATGGTGGTTGGCGCCACGCCGGGTGCCAGCAGCTCGGGCTGCGGCGCCCCGACATTTGCACCTGCCGCAGGCGCGGCGTCGGTGGCGTTCAGCGGCGGCAGCATTCCGGCCGGCGGCACTTGCACGGTGGAGGTCAACGTGGTGGCGCCTTTGGCCGGCACCTACGCCAACACCACCAGCAGCGTCACATCCACCACGCCGGCCACCACCGGCGCGGCCGCGCTGGCCAACGTCGACGTGCTGGCCGCGCCGATCATCAGCAAGAGCTTTTTGACCTCGCCGGTGGCGGCGAACGTGCCGACAACCTTGCGCTTCGACATCGCCAACCCGAACGGCCTGGCGCTGGCTAACCTGTCGTTCACCGACCTGCTGCCCGGCACGCCGGGCGCGATGGTGGTGGCCCCGGTGCCGAACGCCAGCACCAGCGGCTGCGGCTCGCCCAGCTTCACGC
>JANOXU010000148.1:0-22403 GCA_031418595.1 Burkholderiales bacterium | reverse complement strand
AGAGCGGTTTTCTCTGTCGCCATCAGTGTGGTCATCAATGGGGCCAGCGCCGCCGACTGGCCCAGCGCCGGGCGCGACCTGTTGAATTCGCGCCACCAAAGCGCTGAAACGCAGATCACGCCGCGCAATGCCAACGCCCTGCGCCTGCACTGGGCGGTTAGCACCGAAGGCGACGTGACCGCCAGCCCGGCGCTCGACGCCAGCCACCTGTACTTTCCCGACTCGGCCGGTTTTCTCTACAAGCTCGAACGCGCCAGCGGCGCGCTGGTCTGGAAGCGGCGCCTGGCCGACATCACCGGCATCGCGGGCGACTTCGCGCGCGCCACGCCGGCATTGAGCGGCAACGCGCTGATCCTGGGCAACATGAGCGGCAAGCTCAGCGCCGATGTGCGCCAAGGCGCGCGCGTGGTGGCGATCGACAAGACCAGTGGCACGCTGCTGTGGGCCAAGCAGGTGGATGCCTCGCCCATGTCTTTCATCACCCAGTCTGCCGTGGTGGCCAACGGTTTGGTGCTGGTGGGCGTGGCCTCGGCCGAAGAGGGCGCGGCCGGCTTCACGGCCGCCGCTGCCGGCTGGCAGTTCCAGTTTCGCGGCAGCGTGGCGGCGCTGGATGTGGCCACCGGCGCCATCCGTTGGCAGACCTTCATGGTGCCGCCGGGTTACTTTGGTGCCGCGGTGTGGGGCAGCACGGCGGCGGTGGATGTGCAGCGCAATGTGGCCTTTGTGGCCACCGGCAACAACTACGCCGTGCCCGCCGAGGAGCAGGCCTGCCTCAATGCCGGTGGCCTGCCTGCGAACTGCTTGAGCGCGGCCAACCATGCTGATGCGGTGGTGGCGCTGGACTTGACCAGCGGCGCCATCAAGTGGGCCGCACGGGGCCTGCCGCAAGACGTGTGGAACCTGGGCTGCGGCTTGATCGCCTTCGGCATTCCGCCCAACGACAACTGCCCGCCGGTGCATGGCCCGGATTGGGATTTCGCCCAGGGCCCCATGCTGCTGCCGGGCAGCGGGCCACGCGGCAGCACCCTCGTTGGCGCCGGGCAAAAGAGCGGCCTGTTCTGGGCCTTCAGGGCCGACACCGGCGTCTTGGCTTGGGCCACCCAGGCCGGCCCCAGCGGCCAATCGGGCGGGCTGCAATGGGGTTCGGCCAGCGACGCCCAGCGCGTCTACGTGGCCATTGCCAACAGTGGCGACACTGGTGGTGGCTTGGCACCCAAGCCCTGGAAGCTGAAGAACGGCAGCACCACCACCGCCGGCGGCTGGGCCGCGCTGGACCGCAAGACCGGCGCCGTGTTGTGGACCACGCCCGACCCGCTGGGCAGCCGCGCCGAGGCCGCCGTGGCGGTGGCCAACGGCGTGGTCTTCGGCTGCAACCTCGACCCCGCCAACGGCCACTTCTATGCGCTGGAAGCCAAGACCGGCAAGCCACTGTGGGCGCACGCCAGCGGCGGCGCCTGCAACGCCGCGCCCAGCATCGCCGACGGCATGGTCTTCTGGGGCAGCGGCACCTTCAACGGCTATGGGCCGAAGAAGGTGTTTGCGTTTGGTTTGTAGTTTCGGCTTGCCGGTGCCGCGCCCGCGGCCTTACTACTTGCCCAGGCAGTGCGGCACGGTGTCGTGCGGTGGCAGCTTGCCCTTGGCTGCCGGCACCCCTGCGGCCAGGCCGGCGGCAAGCAAGCGGGCCTGCGCGTCGTCGGCGTCTTCGCACAGCATCAGCCGGTCTTTCACCAGGCCGTCAATCGCGCGCATCACGGCGCTGCGATACATGCCGAACGACGGGTAGCGCTCTTCAACCGAAAGCCGCGGGTCGCCGCTGGCCAGGCGCTCAGCCGCGGTTTTGGCGAACGGGATGTACTGGCCTTCGGCTTCGCAGCCGTCGTTGGCGTGCGCGCCTGAGCGCAGTGCCCAGCCGGTGTAGGTGGCCAGCGGCACGGTCACGTCGGGCAGGCGCAAGCCGGCGATGTCGTTGCCGTCAACGTCGGTCTTGGGAATGAAGCTCGGGTAGATCGGGCCGTTGGCCGGGTTGTCTTGATACGGCGCGGTGAACAGCGGCGGGTTGATGCTGGCGATGCCGGTGGTGTAGAAATTCGTGCCGTAGTCCAGCAAGTAGCGGGTGGTCTTCAGGCCCGTGTAGGTGACGCCGGGGATGTTGGGGAAGCCCATGCCCGCTTGCGGCAAGGGGTTGGCCAGCATGCCGTCGGCCAGGCGCGGCACGCGGCTGTCGGGCGGGGCGATGCCGTTGGCCCAATCGTCTAACGCTAGAAACAAGGCACGCTGCACCGGCGCTGAATTCAGCGGGTTCTGCAACTGCTGGCAGTTGCCCTTGGTGGTGGCGTTGCCCGTTCCGTGGCGCATGCTCGACATGAAGTAATTGCGCGCATACGGCGATTCGGGCAGGTCGGCCTTGCCGTCGGGCGTGGTGTGCAGCAGCGAGGCACTCTTCACCCAGTATTCGTTGGCCGAATAGATCTCGGCCGCCAGCGGGCAGGTGTTGGTCACCTCGCAGCGCGCATAGCGGCTGTCGGTCTTGCCCGTGAACGGGTCGGTGCTCATCACGTTGGCGAACGGGAAGCGGTTTTCCAGGTGCAAATGGTCTTGCCGGTTGCGCTCGGTGCGGTTGGGCTGCGAGAAGCGGAAGTTCAGGTTCAGGCCGCTGCCGGCAGAGATCCACTGCATCAGGCCGTCAAACACCTTCTTGCCGTTCTCGGCCTGGTTGAAGCCCAGGTGGGTGAAGTCATTCAGCAAGCGGCCAGGCTGGGAAGAAATTTCGGTGTAGATGCGCTGGATGTCACCGGCCATGGGGTTGGGCGTGCCCAGGTCGTCTTTGGTCTCGTAGCGCAGCCAGGCGTTCCAGTCGCGCACGGCGGCAAAGCCCAGGCCGTTCACGCTCGGGTCCTTGGCGGTGTAGCTGAATTCGTAGATGTCGTTGGCGATGAAGTTGCCGCCCACCAGGCTGATGGCCGTGCCGGCAGCGTTGTAGTTCCAGCCCGCGGCCGGGATCTCTGTGGGCGTGTCGTCAAGATGCACGCGGCGCGTCAGCTTGGCCAGGGCCTTGTTCAGGCTGGCCGCGGGGTAGCTCAGGCTGAACGTGGCGGCGCCGTTGGTCACGATGTAGTCATACACCGGCCCGGTGATCGACGAGCCATCCGGGTTCTTGGCGATCGGCAGCGTGATGGTGGAGTTGAAGTTTGCGGTGCTGGTGCCCGCCGATTTGTCCCAGCCGCTCCACACCATGGTGTAGCCGCGTGGCATCAAAAAGGCGTCTTTCAACACCGCCGGGTCGATGATCGAGCCCGGGTCATTGGCGCCGCCGGGGCCGCTGGTGACGCGGGCCATGGCGTTCCAGGTCTTACCGCCGCGGTTGGGCGGCTCGTACATCACCTTGTGCGCGCCCTTGCTCAAATCAATCGGCTTCAAGATGTAGAAGTCGAACGAATATTCCACGTTGCCGCGCGCGTTCTTCGGTGCCAGGCCGATGTCAACAATAGCTGAGTTTTTTGGATCGTTAGGGTTGACCTCGCCGAACGCCTTGCCGGTGATTTTCTGGTACTGGCCCACGCCCGGCCACGAATAGCCGCCAAAGGTGGGCGACTCGGACGCCGCTGGGTTGATCACGATCTTGGTGATGCGCGCCTGGGCTGGCGTGGTGGCCAACAAAGCGGCGGCGGCCAGGCTGCTCAGGGTGAGCAGATGCTTGGGGGTGCGGGTCATGCTGTCTCCTCAGTGTGGGAGTCTTGACCGGGCGGCATTGAATGGGCCGCGGGCCCTGCCCCCGTTTGCACAAGAAAAAGAGTGCCGCGAAAGCGACACCGCAGGTGAAGCGAAAACATCGTACGCCTGCGTAAGGCCCGGCCACGGCCGGCTCTACAGCAACTGCTCGGGCACGAACGGCGCCACCAGCAAGTTGTGCAGGCGCATCCAGAAGCTCGACTCGGGCTCGCTGGTGTAGACCACGTCACCCTCATCGCCGCTGCCTTGCCACTCAATGGCTTGCGTGGCCGGGTTCAGGCGCAGCCGGTACGCGCTTTGCGTCTTGCTGATGGTGATGACGCGCGCCAGCTCCTTGGCCAGCTCGGGGCTGTCGATGAACAGGCCGAGTTCGGTGTTCTGCGTTTGCGAGCGTGGGTCCAGGTTCATCGAGCCGATGAACACGGTGCGCTTGTCAACGATGGCCGTCTTGGCATGCAGCCGGCCCAGCGACGAACCGAACACGCCCAGGCGCTTGCCCCGGCGCGTGCGTTCGGGGCTGAGTTCATACAGGTCCACGCCGTAGCGCAGCAGCCGCTCGCGGTAGCGCGCATAGCCGGTGTGCACCAGCGGCTCGTCGGTGGCGGCCAGCGAGTTGGTCAACAAGGTGACCTGCACCTTGCGCTGGCCTAACGCTTCAAAAGCGCCAATGCCCAGCGGGCCAGGGATCAAGTAGGGGCTGGTGATCACCAGTTCATCCACCGCGGCCCAGACCTTCATGCGCACCTCGTACGACACGCTTTGCAGCGCGGCTTCATCGGCGCTCATCGTGTCGCGCTTGTTGGGCGGGTCGGCAAAGGCGCGCGCGGGGGCCCACACCAGGCCGGTGCGCCCGGCGTCGAAGTCTTCGCGCAAGGGGCCGTAGCCCAGCACATCGCTGGCCGGCAGGTCCAGCTTGAGCGGCGGGCCCGCGGTGGCGGCGTCGAAGGCGGCCAGGGTGTGCGCCGCGCTGCTTGCGTCCTTGACGATGGCCTGCACCGGGTAGACGACGTTGCTGTTCCAGTATTTGTCAAACAAGGCTTGCAGCTCGGGCAGCACGGCACCCAGGATGAAGGTGTCCATATCGACGAAGTTGCCGCTGGCATGCAGCATGAAATATTCGTCGGCAATGTTGCGCCCGCCGGCCACTGCGGCCACGCCATCGGCGATGAACAGCTTGTTGTGCATGCGGTGGTTCAGGCGGTAGATGTCTTGCACCGAGCCCAGGAAACGGCCCGCAGTGGAGCCGCGGTTGCAGCAAAACGGGTTAAACAGCCGCACCTGCATGTTGGGCTCGTGCGCCAGCGCCAGCAGCAGGGCGTCGGTGTGGGCGGTGAACAGGTCGTCCACCAGCAGGCGCACGCGCACGCCGCGGCGCGCGGCGTGGCGCAACTCGCGCAGCAGGGTGCGGCCGGTGAGGTCGTTCTCGATCACGTAGTACTGCACGTCCAGGCTGTGCTGGGCGCGCTGGATGAGCTGCAAGCGCGTGTCCAGCGAATAGCTGCCCAGCGGCAGCAAACGAAAGCCCGATTGCCCCTGCGTGCCGGGCGGCGTGGAGTTGCGGGCCAGGGCGGCCAGCTCGCCGTCAGCGCGTGGCGCCAGGGCCGTTGAGGGCGGGCGCAGCACGACGCTGGGCAGGCTGCCGCAGCCGGCCAGTGTCAGGGCGCACAGCAACCCGGCCAGGGCGCGGGCCAGCCCGTTCTGGCAAGATGCACCACGCAATGGCGAGCTGAACAAGGAGTGGGCGATGAAGCGCATGGTGGCAGTGGTGTGCATGGTGAGTGCCCTCGGTTCAACGGCGCAGGCCGCGCTCGACGTGGGTGACGCGGCGCCCAATTTCACGGTGCCCGCCGCCATGGGCGGCAAGGTGTTCCAGTACACCCTGGCCGACCAACTGGCCAAGGGGCCGGTGGTGTTGTACTTCTTTCCTGCAGCGTTCACAGAAGGCTGCTCGATCGAGGCGCACCAGTTCGCCGAGGCGATTGAAAAGTTTGAATCGTTGGGGGCCAGCGTGATCGGTGTCTCGGCTGACGACGTGGCCACCATCACCAAGTTTTCGGTGCAGGCCTGCCAGAGCAAGTTCCCAGTGGCGGCTGACGAGAAGCGAACCGTCATCAAGGCCTTCGACGCCGCCATGCAAACGCGGCCCGACTATGCCAACCGCGTCAGCTACGTCATCACGCCCAACGGCAAGGTGGCCTACAGCTACCTGAGCCTGAACCCTAACAAGCATGTTGAGCGCACACTGGCCGCATTGGGCCAATGGGTCAAGGACAACCCGAAAAAGTAGGTGTCTAGGAGCCTGTCGGGCTTGGGGTTGGGCTCGCGTTGACCATGAAATGGGGCTCAGCCTAGGCGCAAAACGCAGCTGTGCCGGGCGGCACAGCGAGGCTTTGTAACGACGGATCAGCCCCATTTCATGGTCAACCCGAAGGGCTGGGGAGATTTGGGCAGGCATTTGTCGTTGTTGGCTCGTTGTGTGGCCCCGCCACACGCCTCGCCAACGCCTAGACTGCCCGCCCAACTCTCCCCAGCGCGAGCCCAACCCCAAGCCCGACAGGCTCCTAGCTTGCATGTTTTGCTGCGATAGACTCAAGCGCATGTTCACCTCTGGCACCTTCACGCATTGCAACCACAGGTCGCACGACCGGGGAGCCTGGCCCTGGCGACGCTGCGCCGCCGGCACTTGAGTTGCCTTGCCGCCGCGACGCGCTGGCTCCCTTAGCCAGAACTACGCGCAACAGCCAAGTTTGGATGCTTCCCACCACGGGAACCCGAGGTTTGACGTGATCACAGAACTTGAATTCAAGAGCCTTGCCGCGCAGGGCTACAACCGCATTCCGCTCATCAAAGAGGCCTTTGCCGACCTCGAAACGCCGCTGTCGCTGTACCTCAAGCTGGCCTACGCCAGCGGCGGGGGCAAGCACAGCTTCTTGCTTGAAAGCGTGGTCGGCGGTGAACGCTTCGGGCGCTATTCGTTCATTGGCCTGCCCGCGCGCACCTTGCTGCGCGCCACCGGCTTCAAGGTGGAGGTGGTGAGCGACGGCGTGGTGGTGGAAACGCACGAAGGCAACCCGCTCGACTTCATCGAGCAGTACCAAAAGCGCTTCAAGGTGGCGCTGCGCCCGGGCCTGCCGCGCTTTTGCGGCGGCCTGGCGGGTTACTTCGGTTATGACGCGGTGCGCTGCATCGAGCCCAAGCTGGCGCAGGTCGCCAAGCCCGGCGGGCTGGACACGCCCGACATTCAGTTGCTGCAATGCGAAGAGCTGGCCGTGATCGACAACCTGTCGGGCCGCCTTTACCTCATCGTCTACGCTGACCCGAGCCAAAGCGAAGCCTTCAGCAAGGCCAAGCGCCGCCTGGCCGAGTTGGGCGACAAGCTGCACTACAGCGTGACCGCGCCGGCCGTGAAGCGCGGCCCCAGCCACAGCGTGGAGCGCGACTTTGCGAAAGACGACTACCTGGCCGCGGTGCGCAAGAGCAAGGAATACATTGCCGCCGGCGACATGATGCAGGTGCAAATTGGCCAACGCTTGCGCAAGCGCTTCACTGAAAGCCCGTTGAGCCTGTACCGCGCGCTGCGTTCGCTCAACCCCAGCCCGTACATGTACTTCTACGACATGGGCGAATTTCAAATCGTGGGCGCATCACCCGAAATTTTGGTGCGCCACGAGCGTGTGCCTGAGGGGCAGAAGGTGACGATTCGCCCCTTGGCCGGCACCCGCCCGCGCGGCGCCACGCCGGAGCAAGACAAGGCGCTGGAGCATGAGCTGTCTAACGATCCAAAAGAGCGGGCCGAGCATTTGATGCTGATCGACCTGGCGCGCAACGACATTGGGCGCATCGCCCAGACCGGCACGGTGAAGGTCACTGAAGCCTTCGCCATCGAACGCTATTCGCACGTGATGCACATCGTGAGCAATGTCGAAGGCCTGCTGAAGGACGGCACCAGCAACCTCGATGTGTTGCGCGCCACCTTTCCGGCCGGCACGCTGAGCGGCGCGCCGAAGATTCGCGCCATGCAGATCATTGACGAGCTGGAACCGGTGAAGCGCGGCATTTACGGTGGCGCCTGCGGTTACCTCAGTTTCGCCGGCGACATGGACCTGGCCATTGCCATCCGAACCGGCATCGTGCAAGGGCAAACCTTGTATGTGCAGGCCGCCGCGGGTGTGGTGGCTGACTCGGTGCCCGAGCTGGAATGGAAGGAAACCGAGGCCAAGGCGCGCGCGCTCATTCGCGCCGCGGAGTTGGTGGAGGAAGGGTTCTAGCCGAGCCTGGCCGGGCCGCACGCTCAGCGCGTGGCCATGTAGGCGGCGTACAAGGGATCGTGCAGGTCGCGCAGGGCGCGGCGGCGTTGTACAAGATCATGGTGGCGCCCTTGGCGTTCCAGACCCAGCAGTTCCAGCACCAGGCGCATGCCGCGCTCCGGCGCGCTGTGTTGTGACGCCCAGGCCTGCGCCAGGTGCGGTGCCAGGGCCGGGCTTGCCACCAGCGCCCAAGCCGGAAACCAGGCCAGGTCGTTCAACTCACCCGTGCCGTCGAACTCGGCACCAAACTTCTTGTGCAAGCGCCTGAGCAACGCGTCGTTCAAGTCGCGCAACAAGGCGTCAAGCCGTGCGGGCGCCAGCCACGCCAGTTCAGGCAGCATGCCCCAGCAGGCATCGAGTTCGCCTTGCTCGCATCGGGTCTTCACCATCCAGGCCAGCGGTGTCGGAATGCGACGCCAGGATTCGATGCCCGCAACCGCCCGCGCGGCATCGGCCCAACGCTCGGCACACAGCCACAGCGCTGCTGCATGGTCTTCAGCGAATGCGGCCTGAAAAGGCAGGTGTGCGGCGCGTTGAGCCAGTTCGTGCCACAGCTCGCGCAGCCAGGGCGCCGCGCCAGCGCGCATGGCGCGCCGCGCCGCGGGCGAGACATGTTCCAGCAGTTGGGCGCGGGCGCGCGCCACGGCTGCGTGATCGGGCAACGCCGTGGGGCTGCCGCCTTCCAGTGCCAACACCAAACGTTCGAAGTCAGCCAGCGCACTGTCTTGCGGATACTCAGCAGCCAGCGCCTGCAAGGCCTTTCGCGCCGGTACAGCGGCGCGCGCCAGCAGGTGCGTCAACACGTCGTTGCGCAGCATCACATCGTGGCTGTGTTCGAAGATGTCGAGTTGTTGTGGCGATGTGTTCATGGCAATCGCTCGGCCCGGGTTCGAATGCGCCGGGCCGTTCACGCCACGGCCACGCCCAGCACGGTCACGCCCGCAACGTGCAGCGCAGCGTTCAAGCCCGCTGTCTCAGCACCCCGCACGGCCGCCCAGGCCGCAAGCTGCACATCCACCTGCGCCACGATTTCGTCGCACACCTGGCGTGCCGGCGTGGTGGGCGCTTCGTCGGCAATGGCCACCACGCTGATCAGATCGACCAGCGTGTCGTTCAGGCCCGCCGGGTGGCGCAGGATGTCGCGCGGCGATTCGCGCTTCACATCCACCAGCACGCCTTCAATGGCTTCCAGGCGTTTGAGCAGCGTCGCGGCGGCGTCGCGCAGCGCCGGTGGGCCGCCGGCCAGCCGCGTGCCCAGCGCGCGAAGTTGCACCTTATGCGCGCGAAGGCTGTTCACCGCCTCGTTCAGTGCGCCGAGCTTGGCGTACAGCTTCTTGAGCAAGGCGAGTTGTTCGTCGAAGGCGCGTTGCGCGGTCTTGATTCGAGGGTCCTTCACCACCGCGAAGCTGGCCTGCAAGCGCGACCCACCGGCGTGCAGCACCACGCCATAGCGGCCGGGCGCGACCACGGGCCCTGAGGTGTCGTCGCTTTCTTCGGCCAAGGGCTTGCGCGCGCGTGGTGCCAGCGTGGTGTCGAGCTTGGTCGGGCCGCGGTGTTTCAAGTCCCACACAAAGCGGTTCAGCCCGGACTTGGCGCCGGGGCGTTTGGCCGCAGCCGCGGCCTTGTCTGCGCTGTCAAAACTGTTGATCGCCAGGCCGTTGGCATCGACGAATTCCAGCTTCACCGCCGCGTCGAAACCCGGCTGCAGCCAGTAGTAGACGATCGCGCCGTTGGGCGGGTTCTCGCCCACATCGAGGTGCCGGCGCTGCGTGCTGCCGTCGGGCATTTCAACCACTTCGGTGCCGCCGCCAATGCCGAACGCCGGGCCATAGCTCAGGCCCTTTTTCGCGTAGCTGGTGCCCGCGCTCCAGGCCAGCCGGTTGCGCACGGTGCTGCGCGGTGCCAGCAGTTGCGGCGCGCTCAAGTCGCCCTGCAATTGGCGCAGCGCAGACAGGTCATCAAGCACCCAGAACGAGCGGCCGTGCGTGGCAGCAACCAGGTCGCCGTCTTTGATCTTCAAGTCGTACACCGGCGTGACCGGCAGGCTGCCCTTCATGCGCACCCAGCTGCGGCCGTCGTTGCCGCTGAAGAACACGCCGGTTTCGGTGCCGATGAAAAGCAGGCCGGGGCGCACCGGGTCGGCGCGCAGCACGCGGGTGATTTCGGCCGCTGGCAGGTCGCCATTGATGGCTTGCCAGGTCTTGCCGCCGTCGCGGGTGCGAAACAAAAAGGGCCGGTAGTCGGCCAGCTTGTAGCGCGTGGCGGTCACGTACACCGTGTTGGCATCGTGCGCCGAAATCTCCACGCAGCCGACGTAGGCCAATTCGGGCATTGACTTGGGTGTAACGTTAACCCATGTCAGCCCGTCGTCGCGCGTGACATGCACCAGCCCGTCGTCGGTGCTGGCCCAGATCTCGCCCGCGCGGTGCGGCGAGGGCGCCACGCAAGCGCAGGTGGCGTGCACTTCGGCACCGGCCGTGTCGTGCGTGAGCGAGCCACCTGAATAGCCCTGGCGGCTGGCGTCGTTCAAGCTCAGGTCGGGTGAGATCGCCACCCAGCTTGCGCCTTCATCGCGGGTGCGAAAAACGCGGTTGCCGCCGGCATACAGCGTCTTCGCGTCGCCCGGCGCAAACACCAGCGGGAAGGTCCAGGCGAAGCGGTACTTCAAGTCCTTTGGTGCCACGCCGGTTGACTCCTCGGGCCAAACGTTAACCAGGCGCACCTGCCGCGTGCGGTGGTCATAGCGCTGCAAGGCGCCCGCGCCGCCCGGGCTGGAGCCCACGGCGCCGCAGTAAACGATGTTCGGGTCTTGCGGGTGCACGGCGATGAAGCCGCTCTCGCCGGTGCCCGGGTAGGTGCAATCACCCAGCGTGATCACGCCCCACTCCGAAGCGTTGGGCACCGAGATGGAAGTGTTGTCCTGCTGCGTGCCGTAAACGCGGTAGGGGTGCTGGTTGTCGGTGTCGATGCGGTAGAACTGCGCCGTCTTCTGGTTGTAGATGGAAGACCAGCTCGCGCCGCCGTTGAACGACACGCAGGCGCCGCCGTCGTTGCCTTGAACCATGCGCTGCGGGTTTAACGGGTCGATCCACAGGTCGTGGTTGTCGCCGTGCGGCGTGGTCACTTCGCTGAAGCTGGCGCCGCCGTCAGTTGACTTCCACATCTGCAAATTGGTGACGTAAACCGTGTCGGCATGGCCAGGGTCGGCGAACACATGCGTGTAGTACCAGGGGCGGTGGATCAGGTCGCGGTTGGCATTCACCAGCGTCCAACGTTCGCCATGGTCGTCACTGCGGTACAGGCCGGTCTGGTCGCCCGCGGCCTCGACCAGCGCATACACGCGCCCGGCACGCGCGCCCGAGCAGCTCACGCCCAGCTTGCCCAAAGGCGCACCGGGCAGCCCATTGCGGCCACTGAGTTCTTGCCAGGTGTCGCCACCATCCACCGAACGCCACAGGCCGCTGCCCGGGCCGCCGCTGTCGAGGTGCCAGAAGCTGCGCCGCGCTTGCCAGAACGCGGCGTACAAGACGCGCGGGTTGGTGGGATCCATGCTCAAGTCGACCGCGCCGGCATCGGGGCCGCGGTAAAGCACCTTCTGCCAGCTCAGCCCGCCATCGCGCGAGCGGAAAACGCCACGCTCTTCGTTCGGCCCGAAGGCATCGCCCAGCGCGGCCACGTAAACAAGGTCGGCGTCATTCGGGTGGATGACGATGCGGCCAATGTGTTTCGTCTGCCGCAAGCCCACGCACGCCCAGGTGCGCCCGGCGTCGCTGGATTTGTACAGGCCGTCGCCATAGGACACGTCAACGCGGATCGTGGTTTCGCCGCTGCCGGCGTACACCACGTTGGCATCGCTGCGCGCCACGGCCAGGGCGCCGATGGTGGCGCTGGTCAAGAAGCCGTCGCTCACACAGCGCCAGTACACGCCGCCGTCCACCGTCTTCCACACGCCGCCGGCACAGGCGCCGAAGTAAAAAGTCATCGCATCGTTAGGGTCACCCGCCACCGCCACCACGCGGCCACCGCGCGGCGGGCCGATGTTGCGCCACTTCAGCGCGTCGAGCAGCAGGCTTTCATTCGGGCGCGGGGCGGTGGGCATGAGCGGGCTCCTGGTTGTTCGAGCCTGCCGCTGAACGCGGCGGGCCGGGCAACGCATGCGCGCAGCCGGCCGGGATTCTGGCCCGGCCTGGCCCGGCCGGAAGCTCAGGCGAAGGCTGCCTCGCGCTGCGCTGGCGCCACGCTGTCAGCTAGCAGCACCTTGAGTTCAGCGCCAGACAGCACCTCGCGCAGCAACAAGGCTTGCGCCAGGGCGTCGAGTTGCGCGCGCCGCGCGGCCAACAGTTGTTGGCAGCGGGCCTGGGCTTGTTCGAGCATGGCGCGGGCTTCGTGCAGCACGGCGGCCTGGATGTCCGGGCCTAGCAGTTCCTTGGGCACGCCGGCCACGCTGAGCAAGCCGAAGGCCTTTGAGAAGCCCAGCGAGCCGACCATGTTGATGGCCAGTTCAGAGGCGCGCTTGAGGTCGTCGGACGCGCCGCTGGACACGCTGCCCAGCACCAGCAATTCGGCCTCGCGTCCGCCCAGCATCATGGCCAGCCGGCTGGTCAGTTCTGACTGCTGGTACAGCGGTGTTTCGGTTTCGCGGCTGATGTAGGTCACGCCCAAGGCCTGGCCGCGCGGCTCGATCGTCACCCGTTCCACCGCGCCCACGCCCAGCCAGTGGCCCACCAGCGCATGGCCGGCCTCGTGGTAAGCCAGCCGCTCGCGCGTGCCTTCGGTGAGCAAGGCCTTGTTGGCCGAGACCTCGCCACCGAGTTGGTGGGTTTCAATGGCGCGCAGGAAATGGTCGCTGCAGACCTGCTGCGCACCGGCTTCGGCGGCGCTGGACGCGGCCTTGTTCACGGTGTTGGCAATGTCTGCGGGCGACATGCCGGCAGACATGCGCGCCAGCGCCGCGGCGTCGGCGCTGCCGTCGTGCGCCAGCTTGCCGATGTACAGCTCATACAAGCGCTGGCGCTCGGGCAGGGTTGGCAGGCCCAAGCGAATCAGCATGTCGAACCGGCCGGGCCGGCGCATGGCGGGGTCGACGTTGTCCTCGTGGTTGGTGGCGCCCACCACGACCACGTTGTCCAGGCTGTCGAAGCCGTCCATCTCGACCAGCACGCGGTTGATGATGCGGTTCAGCTCGGATTCCGCCCCGCCGCCCTGGCCGCCATGGGTGCGCCGGCCGATGCCGTCAACCTCGTCGATGAACAGCACGCACGGCGCACTCTTGCGCGCCAGCTTGAACAAGTCTTTGACCTTGCTGACGCCGGCGCCGTAGAACATGGCGGTGAAGTAAGAGCCATCCACCGCGATGAAATTGGCCTTGCTTTCGCCCGCCAGCGCCTTGGCCAGCAAGGTCTTGCCCGTGCCGGGTGGGCCCACCAGCAGCACGCCGCGCGGTGCCAACGCGCCCAGCTTGGCATAGCGCGCGGGGTCGTGCATGAAGGCCTTGACGCGGTTCAAACCGGCCTTGGCCTCGTCGTTGCCAATCACATCGGCGAAATTCGTCTCCGGGCGCGCCGTCAGTTTGGTCGCCGCCCCGCCCATGCCGGTTTGCAGCTTCGAGGCCATGACCAGCGCCGCCACCACGGTGCCCAGCACCAGCAACGGTGACAGCAGCTTGTCCAGCGTGTCCAGCAGGCGCCGGCTCGCGGTGCGTGGGTCGATGCTGACGCTGACCAGCGAGAACCCGGCCGCCGCGCTGTTGTCGGCCAACTCGTCCAGCGTGCTGCCGGCACAGCCCAGGGCGGTGCAACCCGGCAAGGTCGAGCTGGCCTTCTGGCCATCTTTCAGCGTGTAAAGCAGCAACCCGGGTTGGCCCCTGGCCAGCGCCACGGCCTGCAACTCGCCGGCGTCCAGAGCCTGGCGAAACTGCGAGGCGCTGCGCTCATGCGCCAGCCATTCATTGGGCGCCTGCTCGAATTGCAGCGCCTCGGCGCTCTTGCGCGCATCGCCTTCCTGCACCGCCTGGCCGGACAGGCTGTGCACGCCCAGCGCCAGCAGCACCGTCAGGGCCACACCCAGCAACACTCGGGGATGCGCGCGCACGCGCTTGAGAAGTTTCTTTAAGGTGTTCATCGAAGGCCTGTGCCAGCCACTTCATATGCAGGATGTTCGGCGCGCCGCGCGGGCAAGCCCGAGAACGCGCAGGCTCTGCGCCGGGCCGCCGCGGTTGCAGGCCGGCGCTCCCGATGCGTTGTTTCAGCTTACGGTGGCAGCCATGCCGCTCATTGACGGAAGTGAGCCGAGATTGGCTGCGACTTTCGCCGATCCAACACGCAAAGAAATCAAGCGGGTAGATTCAGCGCAGCCAGGGCGCGAAGGCCTTGGCCAAGCGTTGCATCACGGCGGCGTCGGGCAGGGGCAGGCGCACGCTGGCCTGACCCGTGACCGGATCGCGCTCAATCGTGATCGGCGCAGCAGATGCGGGCGCGCCGGCCGTTCGCGCCTGCGCCAGGCCCTGCAACAACGCGGCGCCGGCTTCGAGGATGGCGGCCCAGGGATCGGCCGGCTCAGTGCGCGGCGCTGCATCATCGGCGGCCGGCGCCGTCGCCAGACCAGGCTGCGCCGCTGCGGTGTTTGCCGAAAGCACGGCCACCCCAGCGCCGGCCTGCGACGCTTCGACCGTGGTGGATGGCGTGGTGCCGGTGGCGCTTGCCAGGGGCGGCTCCGAGGCTGGGTCCGCATCGGCCTGGCCCATCGCGCCGGCCACCTGCTCGACGCTCGCCATGAAGGTGGACAAGCGCGTGCCCTGCAGGAACACCTCGTTCGCGCCGCCGTCGAGCACACCGGCGAAGAGCGACTTCTTGAACGCCAGCACCGCGAGCATGCCTTCTTCGATGCTGCCCTGGCCAACGAAGTTGACCACCTGCACGCCGCGCGACTGGCCCATGCGGTGCACGCGGCCGATGCGCTGCTCCAGCACCGCCGGGTTCCAGGGCAGATCCATGTTCACGACCACGGCGGCCGCGTGTTGCAAGTTCAGGCCCACGCCGCCAGCGTCGGTGGACAGGAACAGGCGGCAAGCCGGATCGGCGTGGAAGCGCTCGACCAGCGCGCCACGCTTGTCGCCGGGCACGCTGCCGCTGAACAGCACATGACCCCAGTCGCGCTGCCCCTCGGCCGTGCCCAGGCGGCGCTGGATCAGCTCGTGCGTGCCCAACCACTGGCTGAAGACCACCGCCTTGGCGGCCGGGTCTTCGAACAGTTCATCGAGCACGGTCATTAACTCGTCGACCTTGTGCCCATGGTCGGTTTCCTTGTCGAGCAGCCAGGTGCTGTTGCAGACCATGCGCATGTTTTGCAGGCAGATGTGCAAACGCTTCTGGTCACTGTCGGACAGATAGCCCGTCTTGCGCCAGCGCGACACGATGCGCGCAACGATGTCGCCGTTCTCGTCATGGTGCGCTCGCTGTTGCGGCGTCAGCGGCACGAAGATGCGGCTGTCCACACGCTCGGGCAATTGCGTCAGCACTTCGGCCTTGCGCCGGCGCAACATCATCGGCGCCAGCGTCTGGCCGATGCGGTCCAGCGCCTGATAGCCGATCACGCGCCCGGCCTCGTCGCGCTTCTGGTGTTCGTCGAGCAGCCGCCAGGTCGGGCCCAGGCGGTGCTGGTCGACGAATTGCACGATCGAGATCAGCTCCTCCAGCCGGTTCTCCAGCGGCGTGCCGGTCAGCACCAGCGCATAGGGGCTGGCGATGCGCTTGAGCGCACGCGCCGCGATGGTGTTCCAGTTCTTGATGCGCTGCGCCTCGTCGGCGATGACCAGATCGGGTGCCCAGGCGGCAATCAGGTCGGCGTCGCGCGCCAGCGTTTCGTAGTGGGTGATCTTGCAGAACGCCTCTTCGCGGTATTGCAGCTGACGCTGCGCGCGCAGGCCGTGGATCACCTGCGCCGGGCGCTCGGAGAAGCGCGCGAACTCGCCGCTCCACTGGTGCTTGAGCGAGGTCGGGCACACCACCAGCACGCGCTGCACGCCGAAGTGGCGGGCGAAAAGTTCCGCCGCAGCGACGGCCTGGATCGTCTTGCCCAGACCCATCTCGTCGCCGATCAGCGCGCGGCCGGCGCGCACCGCGAACAGCGCGCCCTCGGCCTGGTAGGGGTAGAGCTTGACCTTCAGGAGCTTGGCCAGGGCCCTGTCCTTCGCGCCCTTGGGGTAGGCCTGAGCAAGTGCCGCCTGGCGGCGCTCGCCGTCGCGGACCTGTGCCACGAACTGCCAGACATCGTCGTAGCAGCGCAGCTCGTGGCCGCTGTCCTGTGCCATGCGGATGAGTGCTTCGAGCCCGTCGAGTCGATCCCGGGGCAGGGACCAATCGGCGGCCTTGTCGAACAGCTTCCCGGCGCGCACCAGCAGCGCCGGCGGGCAACTCTTGCCGGCCCGCAAGCGAACCCTGCGCGCTCCGGCGTAGTCGAGCCAGACCTCGCTGTATTCGGGCTCGAAGCCGCGCGCCAGCGCCGCCTTGCCGCCGCGCCTGGACTCCAGCCTGGCCAGCGTGAACTCGATGTGTTTGCAGGTACCAAGGTCGTTGGTCGCGAAGTCCGGGCAGGTGCAGAAGCTCTGGCCCAAGGCACGCCCGCGGATCGACACCCGATTGCGGCTGCCGCTGGCTGGGTTATGCACGCTGAAGTCGGAGAACACCGGCTCGGCACCCAGGTTCTCCAGGCCGAAGCTCTGCTCGCGCCCGAACTGGCGCCGCAGCGCGGTCTGCCAGTCGGCAACTTCAACGCCCGGCGGGCGACGCGCGCGCGACAGGCGCGGCGCGGCCTTCTTGCTGGTTTTGCCAGTTCGGCCTGGCTGGATTTCCGCCTTGGTGGGGAGTTTGCGGGCGCTGCGAGAGGGCATATGGGGTGCGGGCATGCGGTGGCGGCAAGGGGTGGCTGCGATTCTCGCTTGCCACGTTCCGGCTTCGACATGCGCAAGACCGCCGGCGGCGCGTGCGACCGTGTCGGTCAAGCTGCAGGTGGCTGGCAACTGGCGCTACAGCAGCCCGTCGTCCTGCATGTCCCGCAATGCCTCGGGGTGGAGCATCACACCCAACTTCTTGCGCAGCGGCACGACCTTGGGGTCGAAGTTCTTGACCAGATCTTCGTGCTGCGCGGCGACAAAGTTGCGCATGCGCTTGGCTTCACGCACTTCCAGCGCACGCAGCTCAGTCAAGGGTCGCTCGATGCGCCGGCAGTCGCGCAGGAACGACGTGAAGCGCACCGCCGCCAGCGCATCGGGATCGCTGAAGACGATGAGCAGGTTGCGTTCGTTCGGGTCCTCGTGTTCCCACGGGTGGTCGTCCAGGAAGCACACCCCTTGGCGCCGCTCGCGGAACAGCTGTCCCAACTCGCTGCGGCGGCGCAACTGTTCCTCCCAGACTCGGTGCTGCAACTCCTCGAGCAGCGCTTCCTGGCCGCCCGCTTGCACCCGCATGTCCCAGCGGATGAACCCGCGCTCGTCGCGCTTTCCGTCGTCGGGGCCGCGCACGTGGCGATGCGGAAGGCGCGCCTCGATCTCGGCGCTTGCGGCGTCTTCCTTGGCGCCGTAGAGCTGCCACGACGCCATCGTCAGTGTCACGTAGCACAGCCGGCCGCCCATGAGAACGCGAGCCCAGGTGCCATGCAGGGCGCCGGTGTAGGGCTCGGGCTGATAGCCCTTCAGGTCCCGCTGCTTGGCGTCCTGCTGGAAGGCGTGGTCGGCGCGGTCGTAGTCGAGCAGCGTCTCGAATTCGAGGATGCTGCTGTCCTCGGCGAAGTGCTCGTTGAGCGCGAAGGCATCCTCGCCGATGCCAATGAGCGGCTGCAGCCACTCGTTGATGCAGTTCTGCAGGGCCAGCGGCACGCGACCATGCGACTCAAGCTTCGCCAGCGCCGCGGGCCGGCGCTTGCCGTGCTCGCGCAGCAGCGCCGCGACGATGGCTTCGCGGTCCTCGTCCGGCAGCTTCACGCGATACCGAAGCTGCTCTTCGGCCGACCAGGCAAAGAACTCCGGGCGAGCGACCATGACGGCACGGCGCAGTTCGGGCGACCACCGGTCGAGGCCGGTGGCCGATTCGGTGCCTGGTGCGGGAATCACGAAGTCATTCTTTCATGGCCGGTGCGGGCAGCATGCGGTGTGAACTCCATCGTGGGTGTGGTCAGGGATACTTTGTGGCCGGGAGAATCACCAGCATCACCGATGGCCAGCGGGCACAACAAGCAACCCACACCTCATGCTCGACGACATCAAGAAGACGCTCTGGGCCACCGCCGACAAGCTGCGCGCCAACATGGACGCTGCCGAGTACAAGCACCTTGTGCTCGGCCTCATCTTCGTCAAGTACATCTCCGACACCTTCAGCGCCAAGCGCGCCGAGCTGACCACACGCTTCGCCAACCCGGCCGACGAGTACTTCCTGCCCGACAACACCGCCGGCCTGCTCGCCGGCGAACTGGAAGACCGCGACTACTACCGCGAGGTGAATGTCTTCTGGGTGCCGGAGGCCGCGCGCTGGGAGGCACTGCGCGCCGCCGCCAAGCAGCCCGACATCGGCAAGCGCATCGACGACGCGCTGTCGTTGATCGAGGCCGAGAACCCCAAGCTCAAGGGCATCCTCGACAAGCGCTTTGCGCGCGCCCAGTTGCCCGATGGCAAGCTCGGCGAGCTGGTGGATCTGGTGTCCACCATCGGCTTCGGTTCATCGGCGGCGCAGGCGCGCGACGTGCTGGGCCAGGTCTACGAATACTTCCTGGGCATGTTCGCCAGCGCCGAGGGCAAACGCGGCGGGCAGTTCTACACGCCGCGCAGCATCGTCAAGACGCTGGTGGCCGTGCTGGCGCCGCACCACGGCAAGGTCTATGACCCGTGTTGCGGCAGCGGCGGCATGTTCGTGCAGAGCGAAGAGTTCATCCTCTCGCATGGCGGCAAGCTCGGCGACGTGGCCATCTTCGGCCAGGAGGCCAACCCGACCACCTGGCGCCTGGCGGCCATGAACCTGGCCATCCGCGGCATCGACTTCAACCTGGGCCGCGAACCCGCCGACACCTTTACCCGCGACCAGTTCCCCGACCTGCGCGCTGACTTCATCCTGGCCAACCCGCCGTTCAACATCAGCGACTGGTGGCACGCTAGTCTGACCGGCGATGCACGCTGGCACTACGGTGACCCGCCCGCAGGCAATGCGAACTATGCGTGGCTGCAGCACATGCTGCACCACTTGAAGGCCGGTGGCCGCGCCGGCATCGTGCTGGCCAACGGTTCGATGAGTTCGAGCCAGAACAACGAAGGCCAGATCCGCGCGGCGATGGTCGAGGCCGACGTGGTGGAGGTGATGATCGCGCTGCCCGGGCAGTTGTTCTTCAACACGCAGATCCCGGCCTGCCTGTGGTTCCTGGCCAAGGGCAAGCGCACGCGGGCGGGCGAGGTGCTGTTCATCGACGCACGCAAGCTGGCGGTGATGATCAGCCGCGTGCAGTGCGAGCTAACGGATGAGGTGATTGAGCGCATCGCCGGCACCGTGGCCGCGTGGCGCGGCGCGGCGGCGGCAGGCGAATATGCGGATGTCGCGGGCTACTGCCGCAGCGTGGGCTTGGCCGAGATCGCCGAACACGGCCATGTGCTCACGCCCGGGCGCTACGTGGGCGCCGAGGCTGTAGCCGATGACGACGCAGGCTTCGAGGTCAAGATGCAGGCGCTGACCGAGAAGCTGGGTGAGCAGATGGCCAAGGGCGCGGAGCTGGATGCGGTGATACGCGCCAAGCTGGGGGGGTTGGGGTATGAGTTCTGAGGCGTTAAATTTCGTCGGCCTGGTGCAGGTCATCCAGCAAACCCATGCGTCTTTCGCCAGCCAGGCCAGCAAGGCCGTCAACATCAGCCTGACCCTGCGCAACTGGTTCATTGGCCATCACATCGCCGAATTTGAGCTGCACGGGGCAGATCGCGCGGGTTACGGCGACAGGTTGCTGGAGGATTTGTCCCGCGCCCTGCGCGACCGCGACGTCAGCAGCACAGGCCGGCGCCAGCTCTATGGCTATTTGCACTTCTATCGCAGCTACCCGCAAATTGTGCGGACAGCGTCCGCACTTTTGGGGGCGCCTGGCTTGCCAGCGGCGCCGGGGCTTGCAGCGCCGGCGCAGCCTTCACCGATTGTGCGGACAGCGTCCGCACAATCTGGCCTGCCCGCGGCGTTGGCGCCTGAGCGCTTGCTCAACAGCTTGTCATACAGCCACTTCGAAATGCTGGTTGAGATCGACGAGCCGCTCAAACGCCTGTTCTACGAAGTGGAAACCCTGCGCGGCCAGTGGTCAGTGCGCGAACTCAAGCGCCAGATCGCCACGCAGTACTTCGAGCGCAGCGGCCTTTCCACCGACAAAGATGCGCTGGCGCGGCTGACGCACGGCCAGGCCGAGGCGCAGGCGCCGCAGCACGTCATCCGCGACCCCTATGTCTTCGAATTTCTGGGCCTGGCGCCACAAGAGGTGATGACCGAGCGGGCGCTGGAAGATGCCTTGCTCGACAAGCTGCAAGCCTTCCTCATCGAACTGGGCCACGGCTTTTGTTTTGAAGCACGGCAAAAGCGTTTGGTGATTGGCGGCGAGCACTGCTTTGTTGACCTGGTTTTCTACCACCGCATCCTGAAGTGCCATGTGCTGGTGGAGTTGAAGAACGATGCCTTCAAGCATGAGCACCTGGGCCAGCTCAATTCATACGTTAGCCATTACAAGCGCCACGAAATGAGCAAGGGCGACCGCGTGCCCATCGGCATCTTGCTGTGCACCCAGAAGAACCACGAGATGGCGCAGTACGCGCTGGCGGGGATGACCAACCGGCTGTTCGTGTCGCGCTATCAGCTTGCTTTGCCGGCGGCCGATGCGATGGAGGAGTTTTTGCGGCGGGCGATGGGGGAGTTGGGGGTGAATGGGGTGGGGGGTGCGGTATGAGTTCTGACTGGAGGACGTTCCAATTCCGCGAGCTTTGCGATATCACGCGGGGAGCCTCACCTCGTCCCATACACGACTACCTCGGCGATGTTGGGATGCCGTGGATAAAGATCGCAGATGCAACGGCCGAATCATCGAGATTCATTTCCGGCACCAAAGAACGGATCAAAACCTCTGGTGTGCAAGCGAGTGTCGAGGTCTTTCCTGGAGACCTGATCCTCTCGAACAGCGCGACACCGGGACTTCCGAAGTTTCTGAAGATCACTGCCTGCATTCACGACGGATGGATGCTGCTACGAAACTTCAGAGAGTTGGACAAACGATTCGCATACTGGTTACTGATATCTGAGCGCACGAAGCTCGTAGCTCAAGGCAATGGTTCGGTCTTCACGAATCTGAAGACAGACATCCTCAAATCGCATACGGTGAGCATTCCTCCGGTTGCGCTGCAATTGCAGATTGCCGAAGTGCTCGATTCTCTCGACGACCGCATCGCCCTCCTGCGCGAAACCAACGCCAGCTTGGAGGCCATCGCGCAGGCGCTGTTCAAGTCGTGGTTCGTCGATTTCGATCCCGTTCGCGCCAAAAGCCAAGGCTTGCCGCCTGCCCGCATGGACGAAGCCACGGCGGCCTTGTTTCCGGACAGTTTCGAGGATTCGGCGTTGGGGCCAGTGCCACGAGCATGGGGCACAGGCAAAGTCGAGGACTTGTTGGAGCTGGCCTACGGCAAGGCACTCAAGGCCACTGACCGAGTTGCAGGTGACGTGCCGGTCTATGGGTCCGGAGGCGTCACCGGTCTTCACAACTGCGCCTTGGTCGGCTCCCCTACCGTTGTCGTGGGCCGGAAGGGCACTGTCGGCAGTTTGTACTGGGAGGACAGACCCTGCTTCCCCATCGACACCGTGTTCTATGTCCGAGCAAGAGTGCCGCTGACCTTCTGCTTCTACCAACTCCGCGTTCTCGGGTTGGAAGGCATGAACACCGATGGCGCGGTGCCTGGACTGAACCGCAACAACGTCTATCGATTGGCGGTTGTGATTCCACCACCACCGGTGTTCGCTGCCTTCGACGACCTTGCTGCGAACCTGCGTTCCAAGATCTTCGCGAACGAGACAGAAGCCCAAACCCTAGCCACCCTGCGCGACACCCTGCTCCCCCGCCTGATCTCCGGCCAGTTGCGCTTGCCGGAAACCGAGGCGGCATTGATGGCATGAAGGGTGTGGCAGCGCTCGTTTCTGGCGGGCGGCAAGACCCCGCGCTCAGTTCCGCGCCGTGCTGTGTGAGCGATGGCCAGGAACCGCGTCTATTCGCTGGTGAGGTGGCGGATTTGATCTTGAGCTGATCGATCGGTGAGTTGGAGGGATTGCGCCTGGCCCGGCCGCCCTGCCGGGCGGCCGGGCCAGGCGCAGCCGATGGCGT
>JANOXU010000147.1:0-2931 GCA_031418595.1 Burkholderiales bacterium | reverse complement strand
GTAGCTTTCGCGCTGCATCGTCAGCAGATAGGGAACCTTCAAGACGCTTTCGCGTTTGCCGAAGCTCTTGCGAATGCGCTTGCGCTCGGTGTAGCTGTAGGGGGTTGCTTGTGCCATGAACTCTCCGTGCCTGGTACATGTCGTGCGGCGGCTAACCGCGACATGCATCGTCGGCGACTGGCGTTGACGTTGGCCCCCAGAGCGCCTGCGGCGCTCGCCCCCGGAGGGGGTGAGTCATCCTTGGGAACGGCCCGGCGAATGACTCAGGGAAGTGCGTCTCAAGGCTTGGTGGTTGGCCACTACCAACCGCTGGCGGACAACCCCGGCATTGCACCGAAGCCCGACCAAACCAGTTCTCTGCAGTCGGATCAGAGAACACTGCAAAGCCCTGAGGCTTTGCGCTGCACTCGAATCAGCGCGCTCAATCGGATGCTGGCCGTAGCGAGCGGCCCGAGCTTGGTTCGAGAAGCGCAGCCGTACTTGCGTACGGCGAGCATCGCAGAGCCAAGATCGGGTCGCGCAGTAGGCCAGGGCCGATTGAATTATTTGATTTCGGCCTTGGCGCCTACGTCTACCAGCTTCTTCAGCGCGGCATCAGCATCAGCCTTGGGAATGGCTTCCTTCACGGGCTTCGGAGCGCCGTCGACCAGATCCTTGGCTTCCTTCAGGCCCAGACCGGTGAGTTCGCGCACGGCCTTGATGACCTGCACCTTGTTGGCGCCGGCTTCCAGCAGCATCACGGTGAATTCGGTCTTCTCTTCCACCACGGCGGCAGCGGCACCGCCACCACCGGCGGCCGGGGCAGCCATGGAAGCGGCGGACACGCCGAATTTTTCTTCGATGGCCTTGACCAGGTCGTTCAGGTCCATCACCGACATGCCGTCCAGGGCCGTCAGGAAAGCGTCTTTATCGAATGCCATTTGATATTCCTCGATTCAAAATTTGATGGGTTGGTTCAGTTGTCGTGGGCGTTCAGCGCTTGCAGCGCTGTCAGGCCGCGGCGGGTTCAGCGGCTTCAACAGCCACCACCGGGTCGGTGCGCTTTTCAGCCAAGGCCGCCAACACAGCCGCCATGCGCTGGATGGGCGACTTGAGCAAGCCGGCAATTTGCGCCAGCAGCACCTCGCGGCTGGGCACAGCGGCCAGGGCCTTGATGCCGTTGGCATCGAGCGCCTTGCCGGCGTACGCGCCGCCCTTGATCACGAGCTTGTCGTTACTTTTGGCAAAGTCGGCAATGACTTTGGCCGCAGCGACGGCGTCTTCGGAAAAGCCGTAGATCAGCGGGCCGACCATGGCCCCCGCAGCCACCTCGAACGGCGTGCCGGTGACGGCGCGACGGGCCAGCGTGTTCTTCAGCACGTGAAGATAAACGCCTTTGTCGCGCGCTTCGCGGCGCAGCTTGTTCAGGTGGTCAACGGTGAGGCCACGGTACTCGGCCAACGCCAAGGTTTGCGAACGTGCGGCCTGGGCCGACACATCCGTGACCACGGCTGCCTTTTCGTTGCGATTCAGACTCAAGGTCTACTCCTCACTTTCGTGCCTTGCGGCACACCGGTTGCAGCGACCAGCCCGTCAAGACAACCCGGGCAGCTCAACAAAGAACCAACCCAAACATCTCTTTGGCGGGGCCGCCATCTGCGTTGGCTTTGAACCATCTGCCCAATGCATCTGGTTCGCCATTAAGAGCTTGTCGCGGCCTCGCAGCCACCACGCACTCACCAACGGTCTTCGATGGCCCGGACGTCAGAGCGAACTCTGTTGCCTGGCCCACCATCGTCGCGCCGCACTTGCGTGCCGCGCATCAATCAAACCTTCTTCAGGCTTGCGCCTGCACTGCCAGCGTGGCGGTGTCCACCCGCACACCCACGCCCATGGTTGAAGACACTGCCACCTTGCGCAGGTAGATGCCCTTGCTGGTGGCCGGCTTGCTCTTGTTCAAGGCGTCGATCAGCGCGCGCAGGTTGCCGCTGAGCTTGTCGTCGTCGAACGAACGCCGGCCGATGGTGGCGTGCACGATGCCGGCTTTGTCGACCCGGAACTGCACCTGGCCGGCCTTGGCGTTGCGCACGGCCTGGGCGACATCGGGTGTGACCGTGCCGACCTTGGGGTTGGGCATCAAGCCACGCGGGCCAAGGATCTGGCCCAGCGTGCCAACCACACGCATGGTGTCGGGCGAGGCGATAACGACGTCGAAATTCAGGTTGCCGGCCTTGATTTGCGCGGCCAGGTCGTCCATGCCCACGATGTCGGCGCCCGCGGCGCGCGCTTCGTCGGCCTTGGCGCCTTGCGCAAACACCGCCACGCGTTTGGTCTTGCCGGTGCCGTTGGGCATGACCACCGCACCGCGAACGACTTGGTCGGACTTCTTGGCGTCGATGCCGAGCTGCACGGCCACGTCAATCGATTCATCGAACTTGGCCGTGGCGTGTTCCTTGACCAGGCCCAGGGCCGCGTCAATGGGGTACAGCTTGGTGGAATCGATCTTGCCCTTCAGGGCCTTGGCTTTTTTGGTCAGTTGCGTCATATCAGAGGCCCTCCACCGTGACGCCCATCGAGCGCGCTGTGCCGGCGATGGTGCGCACCGCTGCATCCAGATCAGCCGCAGTGAGGTCTTTCATCTTGGTCTTGGCGATCTCTTCGAGCTGGGCGCGGGTGATGGTGCCCACTTTGTCGACGTGCGGCTTGGCCGAACCCTTGTCGAGCTTGATCGACTTCTTGATCAACACACCGGCCGGCGGCGTTTTGATGATGAAGGTGAAGGATTTATCGGCGAAAGCGGTGATCACCACGGGCAGGGCCAGGCCCGGCTCGACGCCCTGCGTCTGGGCGTTGAACGCCTTGCAGAATTCCATGATGTTCAGGCCGCGCTGGCCCAGAGCCGGCCCGATGGGCGGCGACGGATTGGCCTTGCCGGCCGGTACTTGCAGCTTG
>JANOXU010000146.1:0-6620 GCA_031418595.1 Burkholderiales bacterium | reverse complement strand
CATCGTGCAGGCGGCCGAAGGCAACCCGCGGTATGTGGAGCAAAAGTTGTCGATGTTGGTCGACAACGGCCAGTTGCGTCAGGAAGCCGGGCAGTGGGTCAGCACCGGCGCGCTGGCCGATATCGCCGTGCCGCCCACCATCCAGGCGCTGTTGGAGGCACGCCTGGACACCTTGGCGCGCAGCGAACGCGCGGCGGTGGAGCCGGCGTCAGTCATCGGCCTTGAGTTCGCGCGTTCGGCCGTGCAGTCGCTGGCGCCGCCGGCCATGCGCGAGGGCATCGACGAGCAGCTCGGCAGCCTGGCGCGCAAGCAGTTCGTGCAACCGTCGCACAGCGCTGCGGCCGAGGTGGTTTACCGCTTTCACCACCACCTGGTGCGTGAAACCGTCTATGGCGGCTTGCTCAAGCGCGAGCGTGCACATTTGCACGCCGAGTTCGTGCGCTGGGCCGACCGTGTCAACGCCGACCGCGACCGCGCCTTGGAGTACGAGGAAATCCTCGGCTACCACCTTGAGCAGGCGCACCGCTACCTCAGTGAGCTGGGTCCGCTCGACGCAGCCGGCCAAGCCTTGGGCCAGGATGCTTGTGCGCGCCTGGCACGTTGCGGCAAGCGCGCCTTCGCGCGCGGCGACATGGGTGCTGCGGCCAGCTTGCTGCGCCGCGCGGTGGCCATTGCGCGCCCGGGCGACGCGGCGCGTCACGCCTTGCTGCCCGAGCTGGGCGAGGCGCTCACCGAACTGGGCCGCTTCGATGAAGCCCGGCTCGTGCTGGCCGAGTGCACCGAGGCGCCAGCAGATCAGCACGACCCCAGCGTGCAGGCCGATGCCAAGCTGGTGGGCATGTTGCTGCGCTTGTACAGCGGTGAGCAAGACGGTTGGAGCGAAGAAACCTTGCGCCTAACCAGCGAGCTGATTCCGCAGTTGGAAGTGCAGCAGGCCGACGACGTGCTGGCCACGGCCTGGCGGCTGGTGGGCTTTGTGCACGGCATTGCCGGCGCTTATGCCCAAAACGGGCCGGCGGTGGCCAAGTCACTGCACCACGCCCGGCGCGCCGGCAACGCCCGCATCGCGGCACGAGCGGCGATGGCCTTGGCCACCAGCGCTTTTTTCGGCCCCACACCCGTGCCGCAGGCCATTGCCCAGTGCGAACGCATCGTTGCCGAAGGCCTGGGCAACCGCCAGATTGAAAGCATGATCAGCTGCACGCTGGCGCAGTTGCTGGCCATGAACGGCGAATTCGACAAGGCACGTGCGCTGATGCAGCAGGCCCGGTCGGTCTTGCGCGACATGGGCCCGGGCGTCAGCGTGGCCGCCAGCGGCCTGAAGTTGTTGCAGCTTGAACTCTTGGCCGGCGACCTGGCGCGGGCCGAGACCGAAGTGCGGCCGGACTATGAGTTCCTGACCCGCAGCGGTGAAACGTTCTATCTCTCTTCGATGGCAGCCGTGCTGGCCGTGGTGGTGCGCGAGCAAGGCCGTGATGACGAGGCGCTGGCGTTGGCATTGACCGCGCAACAGGTTGCCGCGCCTGACGACGTTGATGCTCAAGTGTTGTGGCGCCTGGCGCGGGCGCCGCTGTTGGCGCGCCGTGGCGAACTCGACCCTGCCGAAACCCTGGCGCGTGAGGCCCTGGCCTGGGCTGAAAAAACCGAGGTGCCCACGCTTCGCGCCGACGCCTGGCGTGAACTCGCCGTGGTGCTGCGCGTCACGGGCCAGCATGCCCAGGCGCTGGCAGCCATGGCACAAGCGCAAAAAATCTACGGGCTCAAGGGTGACGTCGTGTCGCTGGAGCGTGCCAGCGCCTGGGTGGCGCAGCAGCCGCTCCTGTGACCCTGCCCGCCTGAGCAGGGCCACTTTCCGCGGGTAAGGCGGGCTCAGCCTTCGTAGCGCCCGTTGTCCAGCGCGCGGATCACGAACTCCCAGTCGCCTTCCCACTGCGGCGTGGGCGCGGTCTTCTTGGTATAGGCGGTGCGTGCCTCCATGCATGGCACACCCGGCTGCGGGCCACCAGTGACGGCGCAATCCAGCACCTCGGTGAAGGTGACGTTGTCCGAGGCGTAATAGATTTTGGCGTTGGCAATCTTGGCCCCTGGCTTGATGGTGCTGGCGTCGCGGCGCAGAGTGATCGTCAGGTGCGAAAAGTTACCTGGAATGGTTAATGTGCTGGCATTGCAGGTCAGCAAATCGGGGGCGCAGGAATTCAGCGCCGGGGCTTCCAGAATCATCGCCGTGGTGTAGGCCAGTCGCGCAGGAACGTTGACGGTCGTGGTCCACGGGTCGGCCGCGGTGGCCACGCCGGTGTTCCCGGTGAAGAAAGTGCCACCCGCGCGCGGAACAGTGCTCTGCACTTGGGTGACGAGCGGCGTGCCCAACGCGGTGGGTGGCGCCAGGCCGGATTGGGTGTCCTGGCGTGACGCGCCAGGGTTGTCGCTCAACGCCTCGGCATAGCTGGCTTGCCATGCGAAGTCGATTCGGTCCGCCGGCAGCGGCGCGGCCACGGCCACCGGGCCTTTGAAGATCAGCACGAAGCTCACTGCATCGCCGCCACTGCGCAGGGTGCCCAGGTCGCAGCTCACGGCGGTTTGGGGCAGGTTGGTGGCGGTGCAGTTGACTGATGCGCCACCCAGGCCCTCCGCCATGAGGAAGGGTGCTGTTTCGCCCGGAGTGAGCACTGTGGTCGCGCCGGTGAATGTGATGTGGTTGACCACGTTCTTGCCGTTATTGGCCACCGTGACCTTCCATGCTGCCCAGGTGGGCAAGGGCGGTGTGGCGGCCGGGCGTGAATAGGTGACCGGCGTGGCCAGCACCGAGGTGGTGACAACGATGGCGCTGGCGGCTTCAGCGCGTGCAGCGGCGGCGCCCAGCAACAGGCCGCCGCCCAGCAGCGCCGCTGCGGCCAGGCGCAACGCTGTGCGTGGGCGTGCGCGAGTCTTGCGTGGTGAATCTAGTTGAAGGGAAACATTCATGACGATCTCCAGGTGAACCAACTCACGCCGGCCGCCAGGAAGCGACGCGACGTGCTGCGTTGTAAGGTGCTGCGCCCAGAAAAACCAGGCACGATGAATATTCACGGCCGCACCCTTTGGGTGTTGTGAACTTTGCACTTGTTCTTTGCCTTGCAATCAGGCAGCGGCCATTGTGAGCGTCGGCGGTTGAGCATCGGGCAAGGTTGCTTTCGGGTCAATACCTCGGCTTAGGGGCGCGCGATGTAACATCGCGCCTGTAGGCATCCAAAGACGGTCCACCCGCAGGTCTTCAATTTGTGTCGCACCAACGTTCAGTTGGCCGGCCCTGATCGATCCCCAACGCAGATTTTCTTGGCTCTTGCCGCCTGGCGTGCACGTGTGCGCCAGCCATTTTCAGGAATAGACATGACGACTCAATCCGGAACCGTGAAGTGGTTCAACGAAGGCAAGGGCTTTGGTTTCATCACGCCCGACGACGGCGGCAAAGACCTGTTTGCCCACTTCAGCCAAATTCAAGGCAGCGGTTTCAAGACCCTGGCCGAAAACCAGCGTGTGCAGTTTGAAGTGACGCAGGGCGAAAAGGGCCCGCAGGCGTCGAAGATCGTTCCGCTCTGAACGCCCCATTCGGTTGCATGGCCCAGACGAGCCGCTTGCCGCAAGGCCGGCGGCTTGGCCGTTTGCGCTGCCAACCCTGCTTTTGAAGGAGGCCGCATGGCCAAGGAAGAACTGATCGAAATGAGCGGGGTGGTGATGGAAATCCTGCCCGACTCACGCTGCCGCGTGAAGCTCGACAACGGCCACGAATTGGTGGCCTACACCTCGGGCAAGATGCGCAAGAACCACATTCGCATTCTGGCTGGGGACAAGATTTCGCTGGAGCTGTCACCCTACGACCTGACCAAGGGCCGCATCACGTTCCGCCACCTTGAGCGCCGCGGCCCAGCGCCGGCAACTCAGCGCCGCCCAGCGTAGGTTGGAACACCCCCTGCGGCCTGCCGGCCGCCCCCTCAAGGGGGCGCTGCCAGCGGCCCGGCCAAGCCGGTTCCGCGGCAGCCGCTTGATGGCCTCGCCTATCAGTATTCGGTATTACATCCCCGCGTAGTTGGGTCCGCCACCGCCCTCGGGCGTGACCCAGACGATGTTCTGGGTCGGATCCTTGATGTCGCAGGTCTTGCAATGCACGCAGTTTTGCGCGTTGATCTGCAAGCGGTCGGAGCCGTCATCGTTTTTCACGAACTCATACACCCCTGCCGGGCAATAGCGGCTCTCTGGCCCGGCGTAGCGCGCCAGGTTCAACTGCACCGGCACGCTGGCGTCTTTGAGCGTCAGGTGGGCGGGCTGGTTTTCTTCGTGGTTGGTGTTGCTCACGAACACGCTTGACAGGCGGTCAAAGGTCAACACGCCGTCTGGCTTGGGGTAGTCGAACTTGTCGCACTCAGCCGCCGGTTTGAGCGCCAGGTGGTCGGGCTGGGTGCTGTGCAGCGTCCACGGTGGCGCCTTCACGCCCAGCTTGGGCAGCAGCCACTGTTCAACGCCGGTCATCAGGTTGCCGATCAGCTTGCCCTTCTTGAACCACAACTTGAAGTTCTTGGTGCGTTGCAGCTCGCTGTGCAACCAGCTTGCTTCAAACGTTAGTGGGTAGGCTTCCAGTTCGTCGTGGGCCCGCCCGGCGGCCAGCGCGTTGAACGCGGCTTCGGCCGCCAGCATGCCAGTCTTCAGCGCCGCGTGGCTGCCCTTGATGCGCGAGGCGTTCATCGTTCCCGCGTCGCAGCCCAGCAAGGCGCCACCCGGAAACACCATCTTGGGCAAGGCCTGCAAGCCGCCGTTGTTGATGGCGCGCGCGCCATAGCTGATGCGCTTGCCGCCTTCAATGTGGGCACGGATTGCCGGGTGCGTTTTCCAGCGTTGCATTTCGTCGAACGGGCTCATCCAGGGGTTTTTGAAGTCCAGCCCAATCACGAAACCCAGCGTCACCTGGTTGCCTTGCAGGTGATACAGGAAGCCGCCGCCGAAGGTGTCGTCCACCATTGGCCAACCCGCGGTGTGCACCACCTTGCCCGGTTGCGCCTTGGCCGCGGGCACTTCCCATAATTCTTTGATGCCGATGGCAAAGCTCTGCGGGTCGCGGCCATCATTCAGCGCGAACTTGGCCAGCAATTGCCGACCCAAATGGCCGCGCGCGCCTTCTGCAAAAAACGTGTACTTGCCGTTGAGCGCCATGCCGAGTTGAAAGCCTCCGTGCGGCAGGCCATCCTTGCCCACGCCGAGGTTGCCGGTTGCCACGCCGGTGACGCGGCCTTGGCCGTCATACAGCACTTCAGCCGCCGTGAAGCCGGGGAAAATTTCCACGCCCAGGCTTTCAGCCTGTTGGCCCAACCACTTCACCACCGCGCCCAGGCTGATGACGTAATTGCCGTGGTTGTGAAAGCACTCGGGCACCAGCCAGTCGGGCGTGCGCGTGCTGCCGGCTTCATTCAGGAACAGCACATCGTCAGCGGTCACGGGTTGGAGCAAAGGGCAGCCCTGGGCCTGCCAGTCGGGCAGCAGTTCGTTCAGGGCGCGCGGATCCATCACCGCACCCGACAGAATGTGCGCTCCAGGCTCGGAGCCCTTTTCGAGCACCACCACCGACACCTCCGTGCCCTTGGCCTGCGCAAGCTGTTTCAGCCTGATCGCGGCGGCCAGTCCGGCCGGGCCGGCGCCTACGATCACCACGTCATAGTCCATCGCCTCGCGGGGGCCGTATTGCTCAAGCAGCTCCTGTTGGGTCATGCTTCTTCCTTTGATTGGCGGCGCGATTTTAGGGGTCTGCACTTAGGCTCGGCCGTTGCACACAGGTGTTTGGAGCAAGGCAGGGCCGGGCAGGGCCAGCTCGCTTGCCTAGCCGTGCAGGCAGGGTAAACATGCAGCCCGGCATTGCGCAGAACTTGACTGCGGTCAAGCGCGGCGAAGCACGAATGGCGCGACGATCGCTTGGTTCGAAAGTCATTGGCAGAGCTGAACCGGGCGATGACTGCTGCATCGCCCCAGGCATCACTTTTTATCTTTGGAGACTCCATGTTCAAGCTCAAGACCTTCAGTCAATCGGGCGCACGCCTGGCGGCCACGGCCGCTCCCAAGTTGCTTACCGTTGCACTGGCTGCGGCAGCAACTCTGCTGGCCGGCCCGGTGCACGCCTGGGAGCCCAGCAAGCCGGTCGAATTCGTCGTGCCCGCGGGCACCGGCGGCGGTGCTGACCAGATGGCCCGGCTGATCCAGGGCATCATCGTCAAGCACAAGCTGATGAAGGAGTCGATGATCGTCGTCAACAAGTCCGGCGGCGCGGGCGCCGAGGGCTTCCTCGACATCAAGGGCGCCAAGGGCGACCCGAACAAGATCGTCATCACGCTGTCCAACCTGTTCACCACCCCGATGGCCACCGGCGTGCCCTTCGCCTGGAAGGACATGACGCCGGTGTCGATGATGGCGCTGGACCAGTTCGTGCTGTGGGTCAACGCCGACACGCCGTACAAGACCGCCGGCGAGTACATCGCCGCGGTCAAGGCCGCCGGCCCGAACAAGTTCAAGATGGGTGGTACCGGTTCGAAGCAGGAAGACCAGATCATCACCGCCGGCCTCGAGAAGGCCACCGGTACGAAGTTCATCTACGTGCCGTACAA
>JANOXU010000145.1:0-2541 GCA_031418595.1 Burkholderiales bacterium | reverse complement strand
TGGCCGCCACCTGGGGCAGCCATGAAGGCTCGATGCTGCTGTGGGTGTTCATGCTCAGCGGCTGGGCCGCGGCGGTGGCGCTGCTGTCGCGCAACCTGCCGCAAGACCTGGTGGCGCGCGTGCTGGGCGTGATGGGGTTGGTGAGTATCGGCTTCCTGTGCTTCATCTTGTTAACGTCCAACCCCTTCGCGCGCCAATGGCCGGTGGCCGACGGCAAGGACCTGAACCCCTTGCTGCAAGACCCCGGCATGGTCATCCACCCGCCCATGCTCTACATGGGCTATGTGGGCTTTTCGGTGGCCTTTGCCTTTGCCATCGCGGCGCTGCTGGCCGGGCGCTTTGACGCCGCCTGGGCGCGCTGGTCGCGGCCCTGGACGACCGCGGCCTGGGCCTTTCTCACGGTGGGCATTGCCCTGGGCAGTTGGTGGGCGTACTACGAACTCGGCTGGGGCGGCTGGTGGTTCTGGGACCCGGTTGAAAACGCCAGCTTCATGCCCTGGCTGGTGGGCACCGCCTTGATTCATTCGTTAGCCGTGGCTGAAAAGCGCGGCGCCTTCAAGGCCTGGACGGTGTTGCTGGCCATCGCCGCGTTCTCGTGCTCGCTGCTCGGCACCTTCTTGGTCCGTTCGGGCGTGCTCACCTCGGTGCATGCCTTCGCCACCGACCCAGCGCGCGGCGTCTTCATCCTGGGCTTCACCTGCTTGGTGGTGGGCGGCTCGCTGGCGCTGTACGCCTGGCGCGCCGGCAGCATCGGCATGGGCGGGCGCTTCGATCGGCTGTCGCGCGAATCGCTGCTGTTGGTGAACAACGTGCTGCTCGGCACGGCCTGCGCCGCGGTCATGCTGGGCACGCTGTACCCGCTGGTGATCGACGCGCTGGGCCTGGGCAAACTCTCGGTGGGCACGCCGTATTTCGAAGCCGTCTTCGCGCCGCTGATGGCGCCGGTGGTGCTGCTGATGGTGGTGGGCCCGCTGGCGCGCTGGAAGCAAGCCAGTTGGGCCGAGCTGGCGGCAAGGCTGAAATGGGCAGCCGTGTTTGCTGCCGCGGTGGCGGTGGTGGGCCCGCTGCTGGCCGGGCGCTTCAGCCTGGGCGTGGCCGCGGGGCTGTTCCTGGCGGCCTGGGTCTTTGCCGGCACGGCCGTGGCGGTGGCGCTGCGCGCGCGGGCTGAACCCGGCGCCTCATTTGGCGCACGCATGGCTCAGTTAAGGCGCGCGCCACGCAGCTTCTTCGGCATGGTGTTGGCGCATGCCGGCATCGGCGTGTTCATCGTCGGCGTCACGATGGTCAAAGGCTACGAGACCGAGCTGGATGTGAAGATGAGCATCGGCGAGCGCGTCGCCATGGGCGGGTATGAATTCGTGTTGCGCGGCGCCCAGGAATTCGCCGGCCCCAACTACAACGGCCTGCGCGGGCACTTCGATGTCAACCGCGCCGGCAGCGCGCGCAGCTTCAGCATGTTCCCTGAAAAGCGCATCTACGCCGTGCAGAAAATGCCCATGACCGAGGCCGCGATTGACGCCGGCCTCACGCGCGACCTGTATGTGTCGATCGGCGAGGTGATCGACGCCCAGACCTTCACCGTGCGGCTGTACCACAAGCCCTTTGTCGACTGGATCTGGGGCGGCGCGTTTCTGATGGCCCTGGGCGGCGTGCTGGCGGTGGCCGACCGGCGCTACCGCATCAAGTCGCGCAGCGCGCAGCAAGCGGTCGAGGCCGCTGTGCCGGTGCTGGCAGCGCGTGGGCGAGCGGCATGAAGCTCAGGGTCTGGTTGCCGCTGCTGGCCTTTGCGATGCTGGCCGCGTTCTTGGCGCTGGGACTGCGGCTCAAGCCCAGCGAAGTGCCTTCGCCCTTGATCGGCAAGCCCGCGCCCGCGTTCACCCTGGCCACGCTGCACGACCCAGCCAAACAAGTGAGTGCAGCCGATTTGCACGGCCAGGTCTGGCTGCTCAATGTGTGGGCCTCGTGGTGCGCGGCGTGCCGCGACGAGCACCCGCTGCTGGTGGAGTTGGCCGCCCAGAAGGGCGTGCCGATCTACGGCCTGAACTACAAAGATGAACCCGGTGCCGCCGTGAAGTGGCTCAAGGAGTTGGGCAACCCTTATGCCGCGTCGCTGCTGGACGGCAACGGCCGCGTCGGCCTCGATTGGGGCGTGTACGGCGTGCCCGAAACCTTTGTGATTGATCGCGCCGGCCTGGTGCGCTTCAAGCACATCGGCCCGCTCACGCGCGAAGTCTGGCTGGCCAAGGTGCTGCCCTTGCTCAAGCAGTTGCAAGGCTGAAATGGAACACCCCCTACGCGCTTCGCGCGCCTTCCGGCTGGCAGGCCGGAAGGCCTTCGCAGGCGAGAAACAGTCCGCAGGGACTGTTTCTCGTCCGGGCTCAGCCCCCTCAAGGGGGCCGCGGCCCGCGGCTCCAAGCCGACCTGCGTCGGCTTGGACGGGCCGAGGAATGGCCGCGTCTCGCGGCCATGCGGCCTGCAAGGCACGCCAGCGGCCCAGCAAAGCCGGTTCCGCGGCGTTCGCTTGGGCCCGCCTGTTTCAGG
>JANOXU010000144.1:0-27321 GCA_031418595.1 Burkholderiales bacterium | reverse complement strand
TGCGCAAGAAGATCGAGCAAGGGCCGATCCGCATCGCCACGGTGCGTGGCCTGGGCTATTGCCTGGAAAAAATCGCCGCGTGACCGCGGTGGCTGCTGTCCGCTTGAAATGGCGGTAAAGCCCGCCCCGCAGCATGAGGCGCGCTCGCTGTTCGGCGAGATCCTCGACTGGATGCTCGCGCCGCTACTGGTGCTGTGGCCGATGAGCATCTTTCTGACCTACCTGGTGGCGCAGAACATCGCCCACCAGCCGCATGACCGGCAAATGGCCGATGTGGTGCGCGCCATTGCCAGGCAAATCATTCTGAAGCCGGTGGGTGCGCAGCCCGAAGTTCGTGCCAGCCTGCGCCTGCCCGAAGTGGCCAAGGAATTTCTGCGCGCCGACGACATTGACTTGGTCTACTTTCAAGTGCTGGGCTCACGCGGCGAGTTCCTCAGCGGCGACGCCGAGCTGCCGGTGCCGGAAGAGTTGGGCGCATTGGCCGGCGAGGTGGCGTTTCGCGACGATGTCGTGCGCGGCGAGCCGGCGCGCGTGGCCATGCTGTGGTTGGCCGACCCGGCGCAGCCGCAGCGCCGCGCGGCGCTGGTGCAACTGGCCGAGACGCTGAAAAAGCGCTCGGCGTTGGCCAACGAAATCATCAAGGGCGTGATCCTGCCGCAGTTCATCATCCTGCCGCTGGCCGTGGCATTGGTGTGGTTTGCCCTGGCACGCGGCATCCGCCCGCTGAACGAAGTGCAGGCGCGCATTCGCCAGCGCCAGAGTGGTGACTTGAGCCCGATCGACGAGCACGACGTGCCCGACGAGATCGGCCCGCTGGTGCGCGCCATCAACGACCTGCTGGCTCGGTTGGATCAGACCATGGGCCAGCAAAAGCACTTTCTCGCTGACGCTGCGCACCAGCTCAAAACGCCGTTGGCCGGCCTGCGCACCCAGGCCGAGTTGGCGCTGCGTGAGATCGAAGCCGGCAGCGCCGACCCGCAGGCCCTGAAGCGTTCGCTGGCGCAGATTGCGTTGGCCAGCGAGCGCGCCGCGCACATGGTCAACCAGCTGTTGGCCATGGCGCGTACCGAAGACCGCGAGCAGGCCTTGCGCAAGACCGAGTTCGACATGGCCGAAGTGGTGAAAGATGCGGTGCGCGACTTCGTGCCCAAGGCCATGGACAAGCGCATCGACCTGGGCTACGAAGGCCCGGCTGCGGCCCAACCGGTGTTGCTGCGCGGCCTGCCCGTGTTGATGCGCGAAATGGTGCGCAACTTGGTCGACAACGCCTTGCAGTACACCCCGGCAGGCGGCACCGTTACCGCGCGCATCACCGCCGACCCGTTCGGCCAGGTGGTGGTGTTGCAGGTGGAAGACAACGGCCCGGGCATCGCAGCGGCCGAGCGAGAACTGGTGTTCCAGCCCTTCTACCGTGCGCTGGGCACCTTGGTCGATGGCAGCGGCCTGGGCCTGGCCATCGTGCGCGAAGTCGCCATCCACCATGGCGCGCAAGTGAGCATCGAGGACACGCATGACCGGCCCACCGCCGCCGGTGGCGGCTTGGGCACCTTGATCACGGTGCGCATTCCCCTGCGCGGGGGCGACGACTCAACGCAGGGCGTGGAGCCAGCGCCACAGCGCTGAGTCGTCGGCGCTGGCCAGGCCGGCAGCGCATGCCTGTGCGAAGACTTGCTGCGCCGCGCCGCCCAAGGTGGGCGCAAAACCGCAGGCTGCAGCGGCGTGCATCGCCAATGCTGAATCCTTGGCCAGCAGGCTCATTTGCGCGCGCGGGGCTTGATCACCCGCCAGCGCGCGGTGCAGGCGGTCGCTGGCGATCCAGCTCTGCGCGCTCGAATGCTCCATCACGCCCAGGGTGGTGGCCGCGTCCAGCCCCAGGTGTTCGGCCAAGGCCAGCGCCTGGGCGGCGCCGGCCAGGTTGATCGCCGCCAGCAGGTTGTTCACCAGCTTGGTCTTGGCGCCGTCACCGGGCCGGGTGCCGATGCGAAAAACCTGGCATGACAGATCGTTCAACAGGCCTTGCCAACGGGTGAAGGCCGCGTCGGCGCAGGCCACCATCAGGCTCATGGTGCCGGCGCGGGCGCGCGCCGGGCCGCCGGACATGGGGGCGTCGATCGGCGCCAGACCCATGGCGTGCAGCCGCTCAGCCAGGGCCTGGGTGCTGGCCGCAGCGATGGTGGGGCACAGCAACACGGCGCCCGCTGCAGGCTGCGCTGCGGCCGCGCCGTGCGGGCCGAACAGCACCGCTTCGGCCTGGGCGGCATCGACCACGGCCACGATCATGGCGTCACACCCCTGCGCCGCGACTGCAGGGCTGTCGCACAAGGTCAGGCCGGCGTCTTGCGCCAGCGCCATGCGTGCAGCGTCGATGTCGTGCACGCGAACGCGGTGGCCGCGCTCGAGCAGCCGCTGCGCCATGGCCAGGCCCATCAGGCCGATGCCCACTACGCCCACGGTCAACCCCGGTTGCGCCGACAAGGGCTCTGCACTAACGTTTGACATCAGCTTTGCATCAGCTTTGCATCAGCCTGCGGCGTCAGCTTTGCATCAGCCTGCGGCTTTTGGCCACCGACATCAGGATGCCCAGCCCCAGGCCGAGCGTGACCATCGCCGTGCCGCCGTAGCTGATGAACGGCAGCGGCACGCCCACCACAGGCAGGATGCCGCTGACCATGCCCATATTGACGAAGGCGTAGGTGAAAAAACTCAGCGTGATGGCCCCGGCCAGCAAGCGGGTGAACACGGTGGGCGCCTCGGCAGCGATCCACAGGCCGCGCAAGATGAGGAAGCTGAACGAGCCCAGCAGCAGCACCACGCCGGCCAGGCCGAACTCCTCGCTGAAGGCGGCGAAGATGAAGTCGGTGGTGCGCTCGGGAATGAATTCAAGGTGGGTCTGCGTGCCGTTCATGAAGCCCTTGCCCCACAGCCCGCCCGAGCCGATGGCGATCATGCCCTGGATGATGTGAAAGCCCTTGCCCAACGGGTCGGCGCCCGGGTCGAGCAGGGTGCAGATGCGATGCTGCTGGTAGGCATGCAGCACCGGCCAGCGCATGCCCTCGGCGCACAGGGTGGGCTCCATGATGATCACCGCCGTCACCGCCACGCCAGCCAGCATCAGCACCGGGCCCATCAGCCACCAGCTCAACCCGGCAAAGAAAATCACGTACAGGCCGGCAGAAAGTATGAGGATGGCGGTGCCCAGGTCGGGCTGCCGGGCCACCAGCACCACCGGCAGCAGCAGCAAGGCGGCGGCGACCAGAAAGTCGAGCACCCGCACCGCGCCTTCGCGGCGCTGGAACCACCAGGCCAGCATCAGCGGCACGGCGATTTTCAGCACCTCGGCCGGCTGGACGACGATGCCCACGTTGAGCCAGCGCGTGGCGCCCTTGCGCGTCAGGCCCAGGCCCGGCAGCGCAGTGGCCAGCACCAGGGCCACGCCCACCACATACAGCGGCACGGCCAGGCTCATGAGCCGCTGCGGTGGCACTTGCGCGGCAATGAACAACACGCCCAGGGCCAGCAGCATGTTGCGGCCGTGGTCGGCAAAGCGGCTGCCGTGGTCGTGGCCGGCCGAATACATGGTCAGCAAGCCCAGCGCGGACAGCACCACGATGGCCAGGGCCAGCGGCCAGTCAAAGCCGGTGAACAGCGGCACCACGCGCTGCCACGGCGTGGGCTGGTCGAAGTCAGCCTTCATGGCAGTGCGCGCGCGGCGGCCACGCGCGCGGGCAAGGCCGGCCGCGCGCGCGGCGCTTCGGTGGTCGAGGCGGCGGGCGCCGCTGTCGCTGCCGCTGCCGCGATGGCCGGGCCTGGGCCCTGTCCTGGGCCCGGCAACACCATGTCCGCTGCACGGCGCGGTTTGCCCACCGGGGTGACCACGGTGCCGCGGCTCACGCCGGCCAGGTCTTCTTCGCTGGGGTAGTTGCCCAGCAGCAGATAGTCGAAGACGCGGCGCGCGATGGGCGCGGCCGAATCGCTGCCGAAGCCGGCGTTTTCCACCACCACCGCCAGGGCCACGGTGGGTGCGTCGATCGGCGCCATGGCCACGTACAGGGCATGGTCGCGCTTGATCTCCTCCATCTTGCTGGCCTGGTACTTTTCGTTGGCCTTGATGCCCACAGCCTGCGCCGTGCCGGTCTTGCCGCCGCTCTTGTAGGGCGCGCCGATGAACGAGCGCACCGACGTGCCTTCTTGCGTCACGCCATACAGGGCGCGCAGGATCAGCGCCACATGCTCCGGGTCATAGACCAGCGGTGCCAGGGTCTGGTTGGCCGGGCGGCGGCGTTCGTGCGTGACCACGTCTTCCACCTCGCGCACCAGGTGCGGGCGGTAGCGCAAGCCACCGGCAGCCACGGTGGCGGTGGCCTGGGCCAATTGCAGCATGGTGAAGTTGTTGTAGCCCTGGCCGATGCCCAGCGAGATGGTTTCGCCGGCGTACCACTTCTGCTGTTCGGGCTTCTTGTAGTAGCGCCGCTTCCATTCGGTGGAGGGCAACAAGCCGGTGACCTCGCCTTCCACGTCGATGCCGGTCTTGCTGCCAAAGCCCATGGGCGAGAGCTGCTCGTGCATCAAGTCCACACCCATCTCGTTGGCCAACGAGTAGTAGTAGACGTTGCTCGACTTGACGATCGAACGCACCATGTCCACTGGCCCCAGGCCATGGTCGCCATGGCTGCGAAAGACATGGTTGCCGAAGGAGTAGGTGCCGCCGTCGAAGATCACCGTGCCCGGTGCGCGCTTGCCGGTGTTCAACGCGGCCAGCGCCATGAAGGGCTTGAAGGTCGAGCCCGGCGGATACGTGCCACGCAGCGCGCGGTTAAGCAGCGGCTTGTCGATCGACTCGTTCAGCTCGCGCCAGCTTTCGCTGTCGATGCCGTCGACAAACAGGTTGGGGTCGAAAGTGGGTTTGCTCACGAAGGCCAGGATCTCGCCGTTGCGCGGGTCGATCGCCACCAACGCGCCGCGCCGCTGGCCGAACAGCTCTTCCACCAGGCGCTGCAGCCGGATGTCCACGCTCAGCACCAAGGTGTTGCCCGGCGTGGCGGCCTGGCTGTCGAGCTTGCGCACGGCGCGCCCGCCGGCGCTGGTTTCCACCTGGTCGTAGCCGGTCACGCCGTGCAGATCGCCTTCGTAGCTCTGCTCCAAACCCAGCTTGCCGATGTATTCGGTGCCCTTGTAATTGGCCAGCGTTTCGTCGGGCCAGTCTTCCATGGCCTTCTTCTCGGTCTGGTTGATGCGCCCGATGTAGCCCAGCAGGTGGCTGCCGGTTTCACCCAGCGGGTAGGAGCGGAACAGCCGCGCCTTCACGTCCACACCGGGGAAGCGGAAACGCTGTGCCACGAAGCGCGCCACTTCCACGTCGCTGAGCTTGGTGCGGATCGGCAGCGACTCGAAGTTCTTGCTCTCCTCCATCAAGCGGCGAAAGCGGCGCCGGTCGCGCGCAGAGATGTCCACCACGCTGCCCAGCGCATCGATCGTGGCTTCCAGGTTGGCCACCCGGGCGGGCATGATCTCCAGCGTGTAGGCCGAATAGTTGGTGGCCAGCACGACGCCGTTGCGGTCGAGAATTTGCCCGCGGTTGGGCACCAGTGGCACCACCGCCGTGCGGTTGGCCTCGGCTTGCTCGGCCAGCACCTCGTGGCGCAGCACCTGCAACACGACCAAGCGCGCGCCCAGCAGGCCGAAGCCCAGCAACACGAACACCACCGCGGCCAGCAAGCGGGCGCGGAAGCGGTCAAGTTCGCGTTCCAGGTTCTTCAGTTCGGTCATAGCACTTCAAAGAGGCCGGCCGCCGGGCCGTCCCAAGGCCGGCGCGCCCCCTGGGGGGCTGAGCCCGCGCCACGCGAGCGCCTACGCGCTCGCGTGTGGCTGGCAAAGGCCATCCGGCCTGCATGCCGGATGGCAGCGAACAACGTGAGCGTGGGGGCCAACATCACAGCGGCCGATTCTGATCCGGGTCGGGGGCGCGGCGCTGCGGCGCCAGCAGCAGCGCGGCCACCAGTGGCCACAGCAGTGACTCCAGCACCGGGGCCAGCAGCACCCACCAGCCCGGGAACATGCCTCCGGCGGCCAGGCGGATGGCCACCGACACCACATGCGCCAACGCAAACAGCGGCAGCACCTGCAAGGCCTGCTCGGCCACGCCAAACCACAGCAGCCGCCGGTGCAGCGAGATCGCGCCAAAACTCAGCAAGGTGTAAGCCAGGGCGTGTTGGCCAAGCAGGGCGCCACCGTGCACGTCCATCATCAAGCCGAACAAGAAGGCCACGCCCACGCCCACGCGGCGCGGTTGGTGCACGTTCCAGAACACCAGCGCCACGGCCAGAAAGTCGGGCATGGCCGGCACGCGGCCCAGCGGCACCAGATTGGCCAGAAAGGCCAACAACAGCGTGATGATCAGGAACAGTGGGTTGACAGGCAACAGCAGCTGATCCGAGCCGCGCGGCATGATCATGGCGCGGGCCTTTCAGGCTGGCTGCGCCCGGCCGCACTGGCGGCGCGTGCGGCGCGGCTGCCGCGCTCGGGCGGCGCCACGCTGGCCTCCAACCGTGCCGGCAGTTGCGCCGCCGTGGGCTCCAGCACCAGCACGTGGCGCACTCCCTCGGCATGGGCGCTGGGCTTCAAGGCGATGCGGGCAAAGCCGGCCTCGCCGCGCCGTTCCACTGCCAGCACACGCGCCACAGCCAGGCCCGGCGGGTACACGCCATCGACGCCGCTGGTGTGCAGCACATCGCCCACCTGCACATCGGCGTTGGCGGCCATGAAGCGCAGCTCCATGGTGCCGGCGGTGCCGCCATACGCGGCGCTGCGCTGGCGCGTGCGCGCATTGAGCACCGGAATGGCCGCATGCTGGTCGGTCAGCAAGGTCACTTCGGCATTCAGCGGATAGGCCCGCGTCACCTGGCCCAACACGCCGCCTTCGCTGACAACGGGCGCGCCGGGCACCACGCCATGCGTGCTGCCGCGGTCGATGAAGACCTTGCGCGAATACGGGTCGCTGGCCTCGTACATCACCTCGGCCGCGAGCGAGCGAACGGCCAGGCCCGGGCGCAGTTCGAGCAAGGCCCGCAGGCGTTCGTTGTCGTGCGCCAATTGCTCGGCGCGCGCAGCGCGCTCGGACTGGCTGGCCAGCCGGGCCTGCGCGGCGTCGCGTGCTTGCAGGGCGCTGGTCAAGCCCTGGGCGTAGTCCACCGCGCCCTGCCACAACCGCACCGGCACCATCAGCACCTGCTGCACCGGCAGCAAGGCCGTGGCCAGCCCGGCGCGCAGCGGGCGCGCAAATTCAAAGCGTGTGTCCGACACCATCAAGAACAAGGCCAGCGCCGAGAAGAACAGCAACTTCGACAGCGCCGTGGGACCCTGGCGGAAGAACGGCGGCGGGGATTTGTCGAGCGGGGCCATTCTCATGCGAGCCCCCCGCGCGGCATGCGGCCCGGCGCTCGGCCCGCGCGCGTCGGGACACCGGCGCTCTCAAGGAAATGTGGCTCTGCCACTTTCCTTGACCCCCCCGGGGGGCGGGCTGGGCGTAGCCCGGCCCTGGGGGCGCTCATGAGCCTTCGCCCTTACTCGGAAGTGAAGATCCCGCCCAGCCGATCCATGCGCTCCAGTGCCATGCCGCAGCCACGCACCACGCAGGTCAGCGGGTCTTCGGCCACCAGCACGGGCAGGCCGGTTTCCTCGGCCAGCAGGCGATCGAGGTCGCGCAGCAAGGCGCCGCCGCCGGTGAGCATCATGCCGCGCTCGGCAATGTCGGCGCCCAGTTCGGGTGGCGTTTGTTCGAGCGCATTCTTCACGCTGCTAACGATCTGGTTGAGCGGGTCGGTCAGCGCTTCCAGGATCTCGTTGGACGAGATCGTGAAGCTGCGCGGCACACCTTCGGAAAGGTTGCGCCCCTTGACTTCCATCTCCTTGACTTCGCTGCCCGGGAAGGCCGAGCCGATGTTCTTCTTGATCGCCTCGGCCGTGGGCTCGCCAATCAGCATGCCGTAGTTGCGGCGGATGTAGTTGATGATGGCTTCGTCGAACTTGTCGCCGCCCACGCGCACGCTGCCTTTGTAGACCATGCCGCCGAGCGAAATGACGCCGACTTCGGTGGTGCCCCCGCCAATATCCACCACCATCGAGCCCGAGGCTTCGCTCACCGGCAGCCCGGCGCCGATGGCCGCGGCCATGGGTTCTTCGATCAGGTAAACGTCGGATGCGCCCGCGCCCAGGGCGGACTCCCGGATGGCGCGGCGTTCCACCTGGGTGGAGCCGCAGGGCACACAAATGATGATGCGCGGGCTGGGCCGCAGCAGCGAGCGCGGGTGCACCATCTTGATGAACTGCTTGAGCATTTGCTCGGTGACGGTGAAGTCGGCGATGACGCCGTCTTTCATCGGCCGGATGGCTTCGATGTTGCCGGGCACCTTGCCCAGCATGGCCTTGGCCTCGCGGCCCACGGCCTGGATGGTCTTCTTGCCGTTGGGTCCGCCTTCATGGCGGATGGAAACGACCGAGGGCTCATCCAGAACAATGCCCTTGCCACGCACATAAATGAGCGTGTTGGCGGTGCCCAGGTCAATGGCCAGATCGGTGGAAAAGTAGCGACGCAGGGGTGCGAACATGTTGGACAGTGGGGCGCTTGGGCGCAGCGCGCTGCGTGCAGGTGGTTAACCAAGGGATAATACCGCATCGCCCCCTCGCAACCGGGCTGCGAGCACCACGTGCCCACGGGCTTGCGGGCCGCGCGCCGGGCTGTAAACCACCCCAAGACCCGCCCCATGCCATTGACTGCACAGGATGTGCGCCGCATTGCCGAGCTGGCCCGGCTCGACCTCAACGCCAGCGAACACGCCGCCATGCTGGGCCAGCTCAACGGCTTTTTCGGCCTCGTCGAACAAATGAGCGCGGTCGACACGCGCGGTGTGGCGCCGCTGTACACACCGCTGTCGGCGCTGCAAGAAGTGAGCTTGCGGCTGCGCGACGATGTGGTCAGCGAGGTGGTTGACCGTGAACTCAACCAGCGCAGCGCCCCGGCCGTGCAAGATGGGCTGTACCTCGTGCCCAAGGTGATCGAATGAACCCCGCCCGGCCGCCATTGGCCCTGCAAGGGCCGCCGTCGCGGCCTGGGGCTCACGCCGCAGTGCGCAGCACCCAGGTCACCCAATGAGCGCACCTGCCTTGCACGAGATGGGCGTGGCCGCGCTGGCCCAGGCCTTGGAGGCGCGCCAGGTGAGCAGCGTTGAAGTGACGCAGGCCCTGCTTGACCGCGCCGCGGCGCAGCAGGCGCTGGGTTGCTATGTGGTGCTCGACGCCGATGGCGCCTTGGCGCAGGCCCGCGCGGCGGATGCGCGGCGCGCCCGTGGCGAAGGCGGGGCGTTGCTGGGCATCCCGGTGGCGCACAAAGACATCTTCGTCACCCAAGACCTGCCCACCACGGCGGGCTCGCGCATGCTGGCGGGCTACCGCAGCCCGTTCGACGCCACCGTGGTGGCGCGGTTGGCGGCCCAGGGCATGGTCACACTGGGTAAGTTGAACTGCGACGAATTTGCCATGGGCTCGGCCAACGAGAACTCGGCCTTCGGCCCGGTGCGCAACCCCTGGGATGTGAGCCGCGTGCCTGGCGGTTCATCGGGCGGCTCGGCCGCGGCCGTGGCCGCGCGGCTGCTGCCCGCGGCCACAGGAACAGACACGGGTGGCTCGATTCGCCAGCCCGCCAGCTTCACCGGCACCACCGGCATCAAGCCCACCTATGGGGTGTGTTCGCGCTACGGCATGATCGCCTTCGCCTCCAGCCTCGACCAAGCCGGCGTGCTGGCGCGCAGCGCCGAAGACTGCGCGCTGCTGCTGGGCGCCATGAGTGGTTTTGATGAGCGCGACGCCACCAGCGTGCAGCGCCCGGCGCAAGACTTTCATGCCCAGATGCTGCAAGCGCGCCCTGGCGCCGGCGCCACGCGCCCGCTGCAGGGCCTGCGCATCGGCCTGCCGCGCGAGTTCTTCCCCACGGGCCTGGCCGCCGATGTGGCCGCCGCGGTGCGCGCTGGCTTGGCGGAGCTGGAAAAGCTTGGCGCCACGCTGGTGGATGTGAGCCTGCCGCGCACGGAACTGTCGATCCCCGTGTACTACATCATTGCCCCGGCCGAAGCCAGCTCCAACCTGAGCCGCTTCGACGGCGTGCGCTACGGCCACCGCAGCAGTGACCACACCGACCTGGCCAGCCTGTACCGGCACACGCGCAGCGAAGGGTTCGGCGCCGAAGTCAAGCGCCGCATCATGATCGGCACCTATGTGCTCAGCCACGGCTACTACGACGCTTACTACCTGCAGGCACAAAAGCTGCGGCGCATGATTGCCGACGACTTCCAGGCCTGCTTCACGCAGTGTGATGTGATCGCCGGCCCGGTGGCGCCCACGGTGGCCTGGAAGCTCGGCGCGCAGGGCGACGACCCGGTGGCCGCCTACCTGGCCGACATGTTCACCCTGCCCGCCAGCCTGGCCGGCCTGCCGGGCATGAGCGTGCCGGCTGGGTTTGGCGAAGGCGGCATGCCGGTGGGCTTGCAGCTCATTGGCAACTACTTCCAGGAAGCCGCCTTGTTGCAGGCCGCGCATGCCTTGCAGCAAGCCACCGACGCGCACTTGCGCGCCCCCGCAGCATGAACCCGGCACCGCCCCTGACCCGCGGTTTTGAGGTCGTTATCGGCCTGGAAACCCATGCCCAGCTCAGCACCGCCAGCAAGATCTTCAGCGGCGCCAGCACGCAGTTCGGTGCGCCGCCCAACACCCAGGCCTGCGCGGTGGATTTGGCCTTGCCGGGCACGCTGCCGGTGCTGAACCGCGGCGCGGTTGAACGCGCCATTCGCTTCGGCCTGGCGGTGGGCGCGGCGATTGCGCCCGTGTCGATCTTCGCGCGCAAGAACTACTTCTATCCTGATCTGCCCAAGGGCTACCAGATCAGCCAGTACGAGGTTCCCGTGGTGCAGGGTGGTCACGTCGAATTCATGCTCGATGGTGTGCCCAGGCGGGTGCGCCTGACCCGCGCGCACCTGGAAGAAGACGCCGGCAAGTCGCTGCATGAAGACTATGCCGGGGCCACCGGCATCGACCTGAACCGCGCCGGCACGCCGCTGCTGGAAATCGTCACCGAGCCCGACATGCGCGGCAGCGCCGAAGCCGTGGAGTACGCCAAGGCCTTGCACACCCTGGTGATGTGGCTGGGCGTGTGCGACGGCAACATGCAAGAGGGCAGCTTTCGCTGCGACGCCAACGTCTCCGTGCGGCGGCCCGGTGCCGAACTGGGCACGCGGCGCGAGATCAAGAACCTGAACTCGTTTCGCTTCCTGCAGCAGGCCATCGACTTTGAAGTGCAGTGGCAAATTGACCGCATCGAAGACGGGTTAACGATTCAACAAGCCACGGTGCTGTTCAACCCCGACAGCGGCGAAACCCGCGCCATGCGCAGCAAGGAAGATGCGCACGACTACCGCTACTTCCCCGACCCGGACTTGCCGCCGCTGGTGATTACGCCGCAGTGGGTGCAAGAGGTTCGCGCAGCGATGCCGGAGCTGCCCGCCGCCATGGCCGCACGCTTCGTGCGCGACGACGGCCTTTCTGCACACGACGCAGGCATGATGGTGCAGAGCCCTGCGTACGCGCGCTACTACGAGACTGCCCGCAATGCGTGCAAGCAGCCTAAGCTCGTTGCGAACTGGTTGATGGGTGAGGTGGCTCGACGACTCAATGGTGCCGGACTGAGCATTTCGCAGGCACCAGTGAGCCCTGAGCTACTTGCTGCGCTTATCCAAAACGTTGCAAGCGGGGCCATTGCCAACAACGGTGCGCGTCAGGCGTTCGACCGAATGTGGGCGGGGCACGGGCTGGTAGTCTCGGCCGTGGGGGTTGCGCAAGGCACCAGCCAAGCCGCGGCAGTAGGCTTTGTGGCGGCGTTGCTCGATGAGCTTGGATTGAAGCTGGGTACAGACAGCGGCGCCCTTGAAACCATCGTCGCCGAAGTCATCGCCGCCAACGCGAAGTCGGTGGAGGAATTCCGCGCCGGCAAGGAAAAGGCGTTCAATGCGCTGGTCGGCCAGGTCATGAAGGCCAGCGGCGGCAAGGCCAACCCGGCGCAGGTGAGCGAACTGCTGCGGCAAGCGCTGGGCTGACGCGCCGGCCGCGCCATAGACGAGTCAATGCCGACGGGTTAACGCCGCGCTGCAGAGGCCGCGGGCGCGGCCGCTGCCGCCGCGGCCAGCGAGCCCGCTGGCGCGCCCGCCCACAGCCGGCGCAGGCGGGCCAGTTCGGCGTCATAGAGCTGGTTCACCCGCTCCAGTTCGGCCTGCTGGTTCAGCGCCGCGGCGCGCTGCGCGTCGCTGGCGGTCTGGTTCGAATCGAGCGCGGCTTGCAACCTGGCCGGCAGCGGCTTGCCAACGTAGAACTCACTGTCCAGCAGCAGCGGCTTGCGCGCGACGCCCAGTTCCTTCAAACGTTGTTCTGTGGCCTTGATGGCCAGGCGCACGGTGTCCAGCGCGGTCTCGCGCGCCTTGGCGTGGGCGGCCTCGTTGGGGTAGCGGGCCAGCAGGTTGCGGTCGCGCCGCACCGCGTCGGCCTGGGCTGCGCGCACCAGCGCGGCGGCGCGCTCGCGCGCTTCGCGTGCGGCGAGTTCTTCGGCGGTGAGGGTGGGGGCCAGCACCTGGCGCACCGAACCGTCGCGGTTGAGCACACGCTGCTCCTTGGCCAGGCATTCCGGTATCGGGCGGTCTGAGGTCAGACGCCGGCCCGTGTCGTCGGTGCAGGTGTAGATGAGGGCCTGCGCCAGCGCCGCCGCGTGGGCACAAGCTGCCACCAGCACCAGCGCGCAATTCAGTCGGGCGCGCATGAGCAAATGTCGCTTGGCTACTTTGCTCACTGGAGTACCTTCGTGCTGCGCACTCCGGTATTCGCCTTTCGGGCGGCCGGGCAGGCTCATGCCCCCTCCGGGGGCCTGGCGCGAAGCGGCAGGTGTGGGGGCGCGCATCACACCCCGTAACGTTCGCGGTAAGCCGCCACGGCGGTAGCATGCGCGGCCAGTTCAGGTGCAGCGCTGGTTTGCAGAAAGTGCAGCAAATCAGCCAGCGTGGCAATGGCCACCACCGGCAGCTTGAGCTGCTGGGTCACGAACTGCACCGCCGACCAGGCGGCGTCGCGGCCGTTTTCGGTGGCGCGCTCCTGGCGGTCCAGCGCAATCAGCACGCCGCAGGGTTGGGCACCAGCCGCTTCGATCATGGCGATGGACTCGCGCACCGAGGTGCCGGCCGAAATCACATCGTCGATGATCAGCACGCGCCCTTGCACCGGCGCGCCCACCAGCACCCCGCCTTCGCCATGGTTCTTGGCCTCTTTGCGGTTGTAGGCATAGGGCAGGTTGCGGCCTGCGCGGGCCAGCTCAACCGCCAACGTTGCAGCCAAAGGAATGCCTTTGTAGGCTGGGCCGAAGAGCATGTCGAAGGCCAGGCCCGAAGCCAGCAAGCGGCGTGCATAGAATCGTGCCAGCTGGTTCAGTGATGAGCCGTCATTGAACAAGCCGGCGTTGAAAAAGTACGGCGACTGCCGGCCCGCTTTGGTCTTGAACGTGCCGAAGCGCAGCACGCCGGTGGCCACCGAGAACGCCACGAACTCGCGCGCCAGGGCGTCTTCACTCGGCGGCAAGGTCATGAAAGGTCTTTCGTGTTCAGGCTACTAACACTCAACTTGAACGGCATCCGTTCGGCGGCCAACAAGGGCTTCGTCGAATGGGCCGAAAGCGCGGGCGCCGATTGTATGGGCGTGCAAGAGATCAAGGCCCAGCATGCCGACGTGGCCGGGCGCTTCGATGAAGTGGCCGGCCTGAAGGGCCACTTCCACTACGCCCAGAAGAAAGGCTACGCGGGCGTGGGCGTGTACAGCCGCAAGACGCCCAGCGACGTGATCATCGGCCTGGGCCACGATGAATTCGACGCCGAAGGCCGCTACGTCGAGGCGCGCTTCGACACCGCCCGGCGCCGCTTGAGCATCATCAGCTGCTACTTCCCCAGCGGCTCGTCGGGCGAGGAGCGCCAGGCGGCGAAGTACCGTTTTCTCGAAGTCGTGTATCCACACCTGCTGGCGTTGAAGGGCGAGCGCGAATTCATCCTGGTGGGTGACGTGAACATCGCGCACAACGAGATTGACCTGAAGAACTGGAAGGGCAACCGGAAGAATTCCGGCTTCCTGCCCGAAGAGCGTTCGTGGCTGACGCGGCTGCTGCAAGAGGCCGGGTTGGTGGATGTGTTTCGCACGCTCAACCCGCACCCCGAGCAATACACCTGGTGGAGCAACCGCGGCCAGGCGCGGGCCAACAACGTGGGCTGGCGGCTCGACTATCACCTGGCCACGCCGGGCATCGCGGCCAAGGCGCGGCGCGAGCACATCTACCTTGAAAAGCGCTTCTCCGACCACGCGCCGGTGATCGTCGACTACGACTTCAAGCTGTGAACGCGCCCCGCCCCGCCGCGCGGCTCAGCCACGCGCCGGCAGGCCCGCCAGTTCCTGGTCGGTGAGCACGCGCAACTGCCACTGCCCGTCCTTGTGCGCCAGGCCGTGCAGGTCAATCGACTTCTGCGTTTGCAACAAACGAACGAGGTAAGCCACGATGGCGGCATCGACCACCTGCCCCGGCACCAGCACCGGAATGCCCGGCGGGTAGGGCACCACCTGGTCGCAGCACACGCGGCCCTGCAACGCTGCACTCGGGCGGCCATCGTCGTCGATCAAGGCCAGGCGTTCGCCGGTTTCGTAGAAGGCATCGCGCGGCAGGCAGGCCAGTCGGGTGAAGGCGGGCAGCTCGGGCAGCCGGGTCTGGGCCAATGGCGCGCGGCGCTCCTTCGACAGCCGCAACATCGCATCGAACAGCCGCGAGACCTTGCTGCGCGTGGTGCCGATGGTGAGCAACAGCGTCAGCGTGTTGTGGGTGTTCTTCTCGACCTGGATGTTGAAGCGGTCGATCAGTTGCAGCCGCAACTCGTCGGCCGAAAGGCCGCTGGCGCTGATGTCGATCGTCAGCTTGGTGGGGTCCAGCCGGATGCCATCGCCGCGCACCTCGTCGCTCAGCAAGTCATCCAGCTCCAGCACCCGAAACGCGCCGGTGGTGTTGATGCGTTCGCGCAGTTCGCGCGCAAACCTCAGTGAACGTTCGAGCAGCTTGTAGCCTTCCATCACCGCTTGCTTGCGCGCCACATCCAGGCTGGCGATCAGCGCATATTGCGGGCTGGTGCTGGCGTGCATGTTGAAGTTCTCGCGGAACAAATGTTCGTCGAAGTGCGCATCGTTGACATGGATCATGCTGGCCTGCGAGAAGGCCGACAGCACCTTGTGCGTGCTTTGCGTGGCGTAGTCGGCGCCGCACTCCAGCGCGGTGGGCCGCAGCTCGGGGTGGAAGCGCGCATGGCCGTACCAGGCTTCATCGACGATGACCTTGATGTTCGCGGCGTGGGCCGCGGCGATGATGGGCAACAGGTCGTAGCGCAGACCGTCGTAGGTGCAGCTGGTGAGGATCAGCACCTTGGCATCGGGGTGCTCGGCGATGGCCGCGAACAGCGTGGCCTTGGGCACCGGGCCGAACAAGCCCAGGTGGCGGTTGACCGAGGCTTCCAAATACACCGGCCGCGCACCCGAAAGAATCACGCCGTGGTGCACGCTCTTGTGGCAGTTGCGGTCCAGCAGCAGCTTGTCGCCCGGCGCCAGCAGGGTCTGGAAGATCACCTTGTTGGCGGTGCTGGTGCCGTTGGTGGCGAAGTAGGTGGCACGTGCGCCAAAGGCCTTGGCCGCCAGCGCCTGCGCCTGGGCGATGACGCCGGTGGGGTGCAGCAGCGAATCGAGCCGCGGCACGGAAACGCTCAAGTCGGCGCGCAACATCTCCTCGCCCACGAAGCTGTGAAAGTCACCGACCCAGGGGCTGCCCTTGAACGAGTCGCCGCCGCCATGGCCGGGCGTGTGCCAACTGTCTTTGGCCAGGGCCACGTAGTCTTTCAACTCGTCGTAAAACGGCGTGTCGGCCTTCTCGGCCACCTCGGCGCTGAGGATGCGGTGCCAACCATTGAAATCACTTTCGTCGCGGAAGAAGTAGCCGTCGACCGCGTCGCTGGCCAGGGCCTCCACCAGCATCTTGGTGTCGTCGTCTTGCAGCATGATGTAGATCGAAGCCTCGGGCCGCAGCTCGATGATGCGTTGCGCCGTGCTCACGGCTTCGGCGTCGGTGTGCGCCGCGCTGCCATGATCCACCAGCACCACCTGCACATCGCCACCGGCCAGCACCGCGGCCACCGCAGCGTCGCCCGATGTGCAGCCGCGCGCCACCAGGCCGAAGGGGTTGGGCAGCTTGGCCGCGGCGGCGTTCAGGCCGGCGATGCACAGCGCGCGGTGCGTGTCGTCAGCGCTCACCACCAGCACTTCACAAATCATTGAGGCTCCACGATCTTCACCAACTGCCCGCTCACCGGCAGTTTGCCGCTGTAGGCGCCGTTGATCAGCTTGAGCGTGCTCTCCGCCTGCGCGCCCAGCGGCGAGTTGCGCGCGAGCTGGGCAAAGCCGCCGCCGGGATACGGCACGCTGCGCAGCGCCCAGGGCCGCGCCGCAGCCCGGTCGCCACTGCTCAGGGGGCGAAAGCTCGCTTCGGCGTCGCGCAGCCCGGGGCGCGCACGTTGCAGGGCATTCGCATCCTTGGCGGCATAGCCCAGCAGGTAGTTTCTACCGTTAGGCCCGCTGACCACGGTGAGCTCGATGTTGGTCAACTGGCCCTGCGCATTGCGCCGCGCGCCCGTGAAGTGGCTGGCGCGCAGGCCGCTGGGCAGGGTGTACGGCTCGATGCGCCCCTGCTCGGGCTTGAAGAGCTTGCGAATGATCTCTTCATGTGTGCTGCCGGCGTCGGCCGGCACCAGGCGCACGATCAGTGCAGCGTCGGTCTCGGCGTTGACGAGCTGGATCGCCTCGGCGCTGTTCTGCACCGCCCAGCGCGGCGGCGCGGTCAACGCAATGCCCAGCGGCTCGTGGTAGAAATTCTGCCCGCGCGTCAGGCCTTGCTCGCGGCTGTCGCCGAACGTTAAGCCGTCGATGGCCTTCAGGTAGCGCGCCTTGCCGTCGTCGCTGAACGGGCCGGCGTGGCCTTGTGCGCGCTGCGCGATCTGGCGCAGCCGCTCGTCGCTGCTGGGGTGCGAGGCCAGCCAGTCGTTGTGGCCTTGCGGCGCGCGGCCGGCGGCGCGCACCTGGTCGTCGCGGAACTGATCCTGGTCTTTCAGCACCTGAATCACGTCGACCATGTTCTTGGGGTCGAACCTCGCGCGCGCCAGGTATTCGGCGCCGAGTTGATCGGCCTGCAGTTCCTGCTCGCGGCTGTAGCGCGCCACGTAGCCCGCGGCCGCGGCCTGGCCGAGTTGCCCGGCCAGTTGCCCCACGCCACCCAGGCCGCGGCTTTCGAGCACCGCGCCGAGCACGCCGGCGGCCAGCACGCCCAGGCCGGCGCTTTGCTGCCGCGTGGCGCGCTGCGCGCCGTGGCGCGCGGTGACGTGGCCGATCTCGTGGCCGATGACGCCGGCCATGTCGGCTTCACTATCGAGATAAGCCAGGATGCCGCGCGTGATGTAGACATAGCCGCCGGGCAGCGCGAAGGCGTTGACCTCGGGGCTGTCGAGCACGGTGAAAGTCCATTGCAGCGTGGGCCGGTGCGACTGCGCGGCCAGGCGCTGGCCCACCCCATTCACATAGGCCTGCAGGGCCGGGTTGGCCAGCGGCGGGGTTTCCTTCAGCACCTCGTCATGTGCCTTGCGGCCTTCGGTCAGCTCGCTGGCTTCGTCCATCACCGTGCGCTCGGCGCGGCCGGTGACGGGGTTGTTCACGGTGCTGGTGGCGCAGCCAGCGGCCACAGCGGCGGCAAGCAACCAGGTCAGGTGGGGAATGCGCATCTCTGGGCCCTCCTTGCAGGGCAGTCAGTGTAGGCGCGGCACTCGCTAGACTGCGGCCCCTTGCTTACCCCAGGACGCCCCATGACCCTTGAGACCATCGAACTGCAAACCGGCCCCAAGCCACAAGCAAGCGTGATCGTGCTGCACGGCCTGGGCGCCGACGGCCACGACTTCGTGCCGGTGATGGAGGCGCTCGATCTGGCGGCCGTGGGCGACGTGCGCTTCATCTTCCCGCATGCGCCGGTGCGGCCGATCACGGCCTTTGGCGGCCAGGCGGTGCGGGCCTGGTTTGATGTCATCGCCATGGGCGGGCGCGGCGGTGAAGACGTGGCCGGGTTGCGCGCGGCACAGGCCGAGATCGAAGCCCTGCTGGCCAAGGAACGCGCGCGTGGCATCAGTCCGCAGCGCACCGTGCTGGCCGGCTTTTCGCAAGGTTGCGCCATGACCTTGCAGACCGGGTTGCGCCATGCTCACCGTCTGGCCGGGCTGGTGGCGCTGTCAGGCTGGTTGCCGCTGGCAGCGCAGACCGCCACCGAGCGCCACGCCGCCAACGCCCAGGTGCCGATCTTCATGGCCCATGGCACGCAAGACCCGATGATCGGCATGGACCGCGCCCTGGCCTCGCGCGAGGCGCTGGCGGCGCTGGGCTATGGCGTTGAATGGCATGAGTACAACATGCCCCATTCGGTGAGCCCGCAGGAGATCGTTGACTTGAACCGCTTCTTGCTCGGCGTGCTGGCGCCTCTGAGGGCCGGTGCAACAGGTGCGCGCTCAGGATCGTCTCATCTATATCGATATTAGAAAACTTATCGAATTTCTATAAGTCCACTAAGATCGGCATAATGATGCGCCATGAACCCGGTTGAGAACCCCTATGCACCCGGCGCGGGAACGCCGCCGCCAGAGCTGGCGGGGCGCGACGAGTTGCGCGAGAACGTGCGCATCGCCATCGAGCGCATCCGCCATGGCCGCCCAGCCAAGAGCGTGTTGATGGTGGGCCTGCGCGGCGTGGGCAAGACGGTGCTGTTGGATCGCATGCGAGACAGCGCCGAAGCAAATGGCGTGCAGACCTTGCGCGTTGAAGCGCCAGAGGGCCGCTCATTGCCGGCGATGCTGGCGCCGCAATTGCGGCAGGCTTTGTTGCGCTTGTCGCGCCAAACCAAGGCGCGGGATCTGGCTCAGCGCGCGCTCAGGGCCTTGGCCGGGTTCGCCAAGAGCCTGAAGATCAAGTACCAGGACATCGAAGTCGGCCTTGACTTTGACCCTGAGCCTGGCCTTGCTGACAACGGCGATCTTGAACACGACTTGCAGGCCTTGCTGGAAGCCGTTGGCCAGGCCGCTCAGGCCGCGGGCACGGCGTTGGTGATGTTCATTGATGAATTGCAGTACGTGAAGGAAGAGGAGCTCGCGGCGTTGATCACCGCCCTTCATCGGTGTGCGCAACGGCAGTTGCCCATCACGCTCATTGGCGCGGGCTTGCCGCAACTGCCCGGGCGCATGGGGCGGGCCAAGTCTTACGCCGAAAGGCTGTTTGACTTTCCGGTGGTGGGGCCGCTGGACGATGCCGCGGCACGGGTGGCGCTGATCAAGCCGGCCCAAGCGCGCGGTGTGTCGTACACCGAGCCTGCACTGAAAGAGGTGATCAACCAGACACGCGGCTACCCGTACTTCCTGCAAGAGTGGGGCAAGCATGCCTGGGACAGCGCGGCAGACTCACCCATTGCGTTGGAAGATGTGCGCACGGCCTTGAAGAGCGCCACCGCTGCACTGGACGAGAGCTTCTTTCGCGTGCGCTACGACCGCCTCACGCCCGGCGAGAAAACCTACCTGCGTGCCATGGCCGAATTAGGCCCGGGGCCACATCGCTCAGGTGATATCGCTGAAGTGATGCAGCGCGCCGTCACCGCCTTGGCTCCCACCCGAGGCAAGCTCATCACCAAAGGGATGATCTGGAGCCCGAACCACGGCGACACCGCCTTCACGGTGCCCTTGTTCGACGAATTCATGCGCCGCTCCATTCCGGGTGACGACTGGCGGCAACTGCGTTGATCAACCCGCCGCCGCCAATACCTTCTTCAAAAACCGCCCGGTGAAGCTTTCCGCGCAAGCCGCCACAGTTTCAGGCGTGCCTTCGGCCACGATCAAACCACCGCCACCGCCGCCTTCGGGGCCCAAGTCGATCAACCAGTCGGCGGTCTTGATCACATCCAGGTTGTGCTCGATCACGACGATGGTGTTGCCGGCGTCGCGCAATTGGTGCAGCACGGTCAGCAGCAGTTGAATGTCGGCAAAGTGCAGCCCGGTGGTGGGTTCATCCAGGATGTACAGCGTGCGCCCGGTGTCGCGTTTGCTCAGTTCGAGTGCGAGCTTGACGCGCTGCGCTTCGCCGCCTGAAAGCGTGGTGGCGCTTTGGCCCAGGCGGATGTAGCCCAGGCCCACGTCGAGCAGGGTTTGCAGCTTGCGCGCCAGCGCCGGCACGGTGGCAAAGAAGGCGTGGGCTTCTTCCACCGTGAGGTTCAGCACTTCCGTGATGTGCTTGCCCTTGTAGAGCACATCGAGCGTTTCGCGGTTGTAGCGCGCGCCGTGGCAGGTGTCGCAGGGCACGTACACGTCGGGCAGGAAATGCATCTCCACTTTGATCACACCGTCGCCCTGGCAGGCCTCGCAGCGCCCGCCGGCCACGTTGAAGCTGAAGCGCCCGGGGCCGTAGCCGCGTTCCTTGGCGGTGTTCATCTCGGCAAAGAGTTCGCGGATCGGCGTGAACAGCCCGGTGTAGGTGGCCGGGTTGCTGCGCGGCGTGCGGCCGATGGGGCTTTGGTCGACGTTGATCACTTTGTCGAGCGCGTCCAGCCCTTCAATCGCGTCGTGCTCGGCCGGTGTGGCGTGGCTCTGGTACAGCTTGCGCGCCACGGCGGCGTACAAGGTGTCGTTGACCAGCGTACTTTTGCCCGAGCCCGACACGCCCGTGACGCAGGTGAACAGGCCCACCGGCACGTTCACCGTCACCCCGCGCAGGTTGTTGCCGCGCGCATTAACGATTCGAATCACCTGCGGATCGACCTGGTCTTGCAGGCGGCGGCGCTTGGCCGGCAGGGCGATGCTCAGGGTGTGGGCCAGATAGCGGCCGGTGAGCGAGTTTTCATCGGCCGCCACTTGCGCCGGCGTGCCCTGGCTGATGACATAACCGCCGTGTACACCGGCGCCGGGGCCGAGGTCGAGCACATGGTCGGCGGCCAGGATCATGTCTTCGTCATGCTCCACCACCAGCACGCTGTTGCCCAGGTCGCGCAGGCGGCGCAGGGTGCTGATCAGGCGTTCGTTGTCGCGCTGGTGCAAGCCGATACTGGGTTCGTCCAACACATACATCACGCCGGTCAGGCCGCTGCCGATCTGGCTGGCCAGGCGGATGCGCTGCGCCTCGCCGCCAGACAGGGTGTCGGCGCTGCGGTCCAGGCTCAGGTAGTTCAGGCCGACATCGTTCAAAAACTTCAGTCTTGAGCGGATCTCGCGCACGATCTTGTCGGCGATTTCGCCCTTCGCGCCTTGCAGGCTGAGTTGTTCGAAGTAGGCCAGCGCGTGGGCCAGGGTGCGGTGTTCCAGGCGGTAGATGGGTTCGCCGTCTTCCCCGGGCAGGCCGGGCAGAAAGACGTGGCGGGCTTCGCGCTTCAGCCGCGTGCCTTCGCACTGCGGGCAGGGGGCGGCGGCCTGGTAGCGGGCGAGTTCTTCGCGCACGGTGGGCGAATCGGTTTCACGAAAGCGGCGCTCAAACGTGGGAATGATGCCTTCGAAAGGGTGCTGGCGCTTCACGGTGCGGCGCTTGCCGCCCGCGCTTTCGGTGCTGTAGCTGAAGCCGATTTCTTCCGTGCCCGAGCCGTGCAGCAGCATCTGGCGCACGGGTTCAGACAGTTGATCGAAGGGTGTGTCGACATCGAAGCCGAAATGCTTGGCCAGGCTTTCAATCAGGCTGAAGGTGTAGGGGTTGCGCTTGTCCCAGCCCTTGATGGCACCGGCTGCCATGCTCAGCGAGGCAAAGGCCACCACGCGCTGCACATCAAACGCCGTCACCTGCCCCAGCCCGGCGCAGGTGCTGCACGCGCCCACGGGCGAGTTGAACGAGAACAGCCGCGGCTCCAGTTCAGGCAGCGAATAGCTGCACAGCGGGCAGCCGAAGTGCTGTGAAAACTTGTGCTCGCGTCCGCTGTCGAGTTCCAGCGCCACGGCGCGGCCTTCGGCCAGGCCGAGCGCGGCTTCAAAGCTTTCGGCCAGGCGCTGCTGCAGGCCTTCGCGCACGCGCAGGCGATCCACCACCACGTCGATGTCGTGCTTCTCGGTCTTCTTCAGCTTGGGCACATCGGCCGCTTCGATCACCGCACCCGGCTGCCCGCCACTGCCCACGCGAAAGCGCACGAAACCCTTGGCCTGCATTTGCGCAAACAGCTCGGTGAACTCGCCCTTGCGGTCGCGCACCACCGGCGCCAGCACCAGCAGGCGCGTCTCGGCCGGCAGGGCCAACGCGGCATCCACCATCTGGCTCACGCTTTGTGCGGCCAGCGGCACGCCATGGTCGGGGCAGTGCGGCGTGCCGGCGCGGGCATAGAGCAAGCGCAGGTAGTCGTGGATTTCGGTGACGGTGCCCACGGTGGAGCGCGGGTTGTGGCTGGTGGCCTTTTGCTCGATGCTGATGGCCGGGCTCAGGCCCTCGATCACATCCACATCGGGCTTGTCCATCAACTGCAAGAACTGCCGCGCGTAGGCACTCAGGCTTTCCACATAACGGCGCTGGCCTTCGGCATACAGCGTGTCGAACGCCAGGCTTGACTTGCCCGAGCCCGACAACCCGGTGATGACCACCAGCGCGCGGCGCGGAATGTCGACGTCGATGTTCTTCAGGTTGTGGGTGCGCGCGCCGCGCACGCGAATGGCGTCGGCTTCTTTGGGGATTTCCAGGGCGGTTCGGTCGGGCATGGGGTGATCGCAGGGCAACCGACCATGATATCCACGACCAAGCGTTGGCTCATGGGGTACGCAAGCGCAGGGATTCGGCGGCGCTGAGCGGTGCCACCCAGGCGGGGCCGCCGCGGGGCAGCCAGCGCACTTGGGTGCTGGTGATGAAGACCTGCACCCACAGGCCTTGGCCGTCGAACCACAACACCGTGGTAACGCCTTCTTCTGCCATACGACTATCAACCGAAGCCGGCGCCCACTTATCGGCGGTGGCTGCAGCCAGCTCCAGCAGCCACTCACGTGCGCGCGCCTGCGGCGTTGCCGGCAGGGCCATGCCGGGGCCTTGCCAGGTGAGGCCAAGTTGACCTGGGTTGCTCACGGCCACCAGCAACGTGCGCAATGGCGGCGGTTGCGGGCCAGCGCGCGCCGCGCCAGCGGCTTCGCTGCGCAAGGCGGCGGCCGGTGCCGGCGCAGCGCCGGCCAGGCGCGGGGTTTCGCGCACGGCCTGGGCATCGTCGCGCAGGGCTCGGTCGACTTTGGCCGCGGCGGGGGCCGCAGCCGGCGGTGCGGCGCTGAACCGGCCAAGGGCTGATGGCACTTCAGGGGCTGGCTGCGCCGAGGCCTTGGCCTCGTTTGGGCTTGGCGTGGGGCGAGCCACTTCGGTTGGGGCCGCGGCGGTTTGACCGGGTGAGGCGGGTGGCTGCACCGTGGCAGGTGGCGTGGGTGGTGGCGTGGTTGATGGCGCAGGTGCAGTTGCCGGTGCGGGTGCAGGTGCAGGTGACGCGGGCGCCGTGTTGCCTGGATCCGCCGCCTCTACAGCGGCGCGCTGCTCGCGTTGCGCCGCCGCAGTTTCGGGTCTGGCACGGGTGCGTTCGTGTTCGCGACGGTTCATTTGCGCGGTGGCGCTGGTGCGGGCGTCCGCGCCAACCGGCGGCGGGGAAGGCGCGGGTGGCGGCGCCGCGGCATCCGCCATTCCTGCCGTGCCGGTCTGCGCTGGTGGTTGCGCGCTGCGCGCCGGCTCAGGTTCGGCGCTGGCAGTGGGTGGCGCCGGTGTCAAAGGCGGTGCGCGCTCCCACCACATCAGGCTGATCACCGTGCCCAGCACCAGGCTGGCCAGGCCGGCGCCGTAGGCCGGCTGGCGAAATACATCCAGCCAGCGCTGCCACCACGGGGCGGGCGCAACAGGCGGCACGGCAGGCGCGGCGCGAACGGCGGCCTGGGCGGCGCGCAGCAGCTCGTCGCGCAGCGCCGGCGCGGGCCGGGCGTCGCTGTCGGGCGCTGCGCGCAGCGCGGCTTGCAGGTGCGCGTCGGGTGGCTCGTGCGGCTCGGGCGATTCGTGTTTGTTCATGGCGCCGCCCCGGCCGGCAAGTAGGCCCCCATGCAGGTGCGCAGCTTGCTCATGGCATAGCGCAGCCGGCTCTTGGCGGCTTCGAAGTTCAGCGTCAGCGCGGTGGCCAGCTCGTCCAGGCCCAGGCCTTCTTCATGGTGCAGCAGGAACACGGCCTTTTGCCCTGGTGGCAAACGTTCCAGGCAAGCCAACAGGCGTTCGCCGGCGCGGCGCCAGAACAAGGCGTCGTCATGCGGCGCCTGGCCGGCAGCGGGCCAATCGAGCCAGGCCTCGCCGTGCGGTTGAAACGGCGCGTCGCCGTCGTCATCCGGCAAGGCCACTTCGCGGCCGCTGCGTCTCAACAAGTCGATGCAGCGGTGGTGCGCCAGGGTGAACAGCCAGGTGCGAAAGGCGGCCTGCTGCGGTGTGCTGCTGGCCGTGTAGCGCTCGCGCTGCGCCACCACGCGCAGCCAGGTGTCTTGAAACACCTCATCCACCTGCGCCGCCAGCGCCGGGCCCAGCAGGCGGCGCACAAAGCGGTACAGCGCGGCTTCGTGGCGTGCATACAGGCGTTCGAAGGCCTGGGCATCGCCGTGGGCGAAGGCGAGCATCAGGGTGTCGTCTTCGGTGGCTGAGGCTTGGGCGTCCATCGGCGCTTACACGTGCGAAGGCTGCTTGTAGGGTCAATCCATGTTGCCGTGCAACACCCGCAAGATCTCGCGCCCATACGCTTCGAGCTTCTTCGCCCCCACGCCGCTGATGCCGGCCAAGTCATCCAGCGAGCCCGGGCATTGGCGCGCCATTTCGGCCAACGTGGCGTCATGGAACACCACGTAGGCCGGCAGGTTGTGCTCGCGCGCCACTTCGCCGCGCCAGGCTTTCAGGGCGGCGAAGCGTTGCAGGCTTTCATCATCCAGCGGCAGCGGTGGCGGCTTGGCTTCGCCGCGTGGTGTGCGGCGCGCCACCTTGGCCTTGCGTGGCGAATCAACGGCCACACGCAGCCAGACCTGTTCTTCGCCGCGCAGCACGCCGCGCGCACTGTCGCTGAGTTCGAGTGTGTTGTATTCGCCCTGGGTGCTGATGTGGCCCAGCGCGATCAACTGGCGCAGCACGCCGCGCCATTGCGATTCGCTCACATCAGCGCCGATGCCGTAGGTGGACAGCCGCGTGTGGCCATGCTGGGTGACCTTGTCGGTGGCCTTGCCCCTTAACACGTCGATCAAGTGGCCGGCGCCGAAGCTCATGCCGTGCTGGCGGAAACGGTAGATGCAACTCAAGGCCTTGCGCGCGGCTTCGGTGGCGTCCCACGTGTTCGGTGCACTCAGGCAGTTGTCACAGTTGCCGCAGGCTTCGCTGCTTTCACCAAAATAGGTCAGCAGCCGCATGCGCCGGCAGCCATGCGCTTCGGCCAGGGCCAACAGCGCTTCGAGCTTGCCGCGCTGCAGGCGCTTGAAGTCTTCATTGGCCTCGCCGTCGTCGATCATGCGGCGCTGGTTCACCACGTCTGACAGGCCATAGGCCATCCAGGCGTCGGCCGGCAAACCATCACGCCCGGCACGGCCGGTTTCCTGGTAGTAGCCCTCGATGTTCTTGGGCAGGTCCACATGCGCCACGAAGCGCACGTCGGGTTTGTCGATGCCCATGCCGAAGGCGATGGTGGCCACCATCACCACCGCGTCTTCGCGCAAGAAGCGGTCTTGGTGGCGCCGCCTCATCTCGGGCGTTAACCCGGCGTGGTACGGCAGCGCGTCAAAGCCCTGCGCTTGCAAAAACGTGGCCGTGTCTTCCACCTTCTTGCGGCTTTGGCAGTAGACGATGCCGGCGTCGCCCTCGTGCTCGTCGCGCAGGAAGCGCAACAGTTGATCGCGCCCGCCGTCTTTTTCAACGATGGTGTAGCGGATGTTGGGCCGATCGAAACTGCTGACGAACTGCTGCGCGTTGCCCAGCGCCAGGCGCTGCACGATGTCGGCGCGGGTGTGGTCGTCGGCGGTGGCGGTCAGCGCAATGCGCGGCACGGCAGGGAAGCGCTCGTGCAGCGTGCTCAGGCCCAGGTATTCCTCGCGAAAGTCGTGCCCCCACTGGCTGACGCAATGCGCTTCGTCGATGGCGATCAGGCTGAGCAGGCCGCGCTCGTGCAGGCTTTCCAGCATGCCCAGAAAGCGCGGCGTGAGGATGCGTTCGGGCGCGGCATACAGCAGCACCAGCGCGCCGGACAGCATCTCGCGCTCGACCCGGCGCGCCGCGTCGTCGTCGAGCGTGGAATTCAGAAACGCTGCGTGCACGCCGGCTTCTTCCAGCGCACCCACCTGGTCGTGCATCAGCGCGATGAGCGGGCTGACCACGATGGCCACGCCCTGCCCGGCGCGGTGGCGGGCAATCGCCGGCACCTGGTAGCACAGGCTCTTGCCGCCGCCCGTGGGCATGAGGACCAGGGCGTCGCCACCGCCCACCACATGCTGGATCACCGCGGCCTGGTGGCCACGGAAAACCGGGTAACCGAAGACCTGTTGCAGGATGGCACTGGGGTCGGTGGCGGTGAGGGCGGCGGTGTGGGTGAGCATCACTGCGGATTGTCGCCGTCAGGCTGCGCGTCTAAGCTGCCCGGCATGAACGAGCAAGCCACGACCAACGCCACTGAGCTGGCGACCAAACTCATCCGCAACTTCAACGCGCCGCTGCGCGAGCGCTTGCAGCGCGAGCCGCTGTACGACTCGCGCTACAGCGGCCTGAGCGACGGCACCGCCGCGCGCAAGCTCGGCATCGGCGTGGATGTGGTGTGTTGCTTCCGCTTCCCCTTCGATTACCTGTCCTGTTGTTAAATTAATTCCGCGGTGCGGCTCGTAACAAAATCCCTCATCGTTTGCGTCTTGGACTTCCATTGACGCTGATATCTGCTGAAGCGCATCAGTTGCCTCCCTCTTCCTCGAATTAAAAGCTTGACGACCGTTCGTTCGCAGTGATTCCACGAAATTTTCAAACCGTTCCGCGTTCTCTTCGATGCGTTGATTTATCGCGAAGTCTCGTCTCGCTCTATCGGCGCGAGCTTCTTCTACCTCCCTCTCTCTCTTGTCCTCCCTTTTGTCTTCTTCTTTCATTCGAGATTGAAGTAGAACTATGATTTCGCTA
>JANOXU010000143.1:0-10685 GCA_031418595.1 Burkholderiales bacterium | reverse complement strand
GCCTATGCCCACCGCCAGTTGCTGGTTCACCGCGATCTCAAGCCCAGCAATGTGCTGGTCGATGCGCAGGGCCAGGTCAAGCTGCTCGACTTCGGCATCGCCAAGGCACTCGAAGCCGGCGAGGACGACGCCGCCACCACGCAGCAAGGCCAGCGCCCCTTCACGCCGCATTACGCCAGCCCCGAGCAGGTGCGTGGCGAGCCGGTCGGCACCGGCACCGACATCTACAGCCTGGGCGTGTTGCTGTACCGGTTGCTCACCGGCCTGCGCCCCTATGGCCGCGACGCCACCACGCCGCAGGCCGCTGCGCGCAGCGTGCTCGAAGACGCCCCCACCCGGCCGAGCAGCCTGTCGCCCGGTCTGATCGCCGACCCGCAGTGGTTGGCCACGCGCAAGCGCCTGGTGGGTGACCTCGATAACATCCTGCTCAAGGCACTGGAGAAACCGCTCGAGCGCCGCTATGCCACCGTCGAGGCCCTGGCGGCCGACATCCGCGCCCACCTCGCCGGTTACCCGGTGAGCGCACGGCCAGGCAGCCTGAGCTACCTGCTGCGCAAGTTCGTGGCACGCCATCGTGCCAGTGTCGGCGTCGGTGCGCTCGGCCTGGCCGGCGTGGTTGCGGCCCTGGTCGCAGCCCTGTGGCAGGCGCAGCGCGCCGAACTGGCTCGGGCGCAGTCGGAGCGTCGATTCGTCGAGGTGCGTCAACTGGCCAAAGGCCTGGTCTTCAAGTACCACGACCAGATCGCCAGCCTGCCGGGATCGACGGCCACGCGAGAAGCCCTGCTGGCCGACGCCGTGCGCTACCTCGATGGCCTGCGCGCCGAAGGCGCCGCCATGCTCGACCCGGCGTTGGCGCGCGAAGTGGCCGAGAGCTACTTTCGCGTCGCCGTGTTGCAGGGCGAGCAGTTTTCGCCCAGCCAGGAACGCCTGAGCGAGGCCGAAGCCAACCTGGGCAAGGCCTTGGCCCTGCTGCCACGCTATGTGGCCACGCCCGGGCTGCCGGCGCAGGCGCTGCTCGGCGCGGCCGACATGTGGTTCCTGCGCAGCACGCTCATGGTGCGCAGCGAACGCCTGGCGCAAGGCCTGGAGGCCTTGACGCAGGCGCGCGTGCTGGTGGAGCGCGCGCTCAAACCGAACCCGGCCGACATGGAAACGCTGTCGCGCCTGGCCACGTTGGAAGGCCACATCGGCCTGGTGCTGGGCGGCAGCGGCATCAGCGCTAACCTGGGCCGGCCGCTGCAAGCGCAGGTGCACCTGCGCCAATCCGCGCTGTTGATGGCGCAACTGCATGAGCGCGCACCGCAGGTCGCGCTGTGGTCGCACCAGTACGCCTGGGCCTGCCAGAACCTGGCCAACTCGCTCGTGCTGGCCGGCGAATTTGCGCGGGCCCTGCCCTGGGCACAGCGCACCCAGGCCTTGCGTGACGAGGCGGCGCTGCGCGACAGCGGCAACGCGCACTATCGGCACCAACGCGCCTCGGCCGCATTCCTGTTGATGCAGGCGTTGTCGTTCAACGGCCAACACGAAGCCGCGCAGACGGCCTACAACACCGCCGCGAGCATTGCGCGCGAAACGGTGGCTGCCGACCCGGCCAACAAATCCGCGGCGCGAGACTTGAAGTTATTGCCGCTGGCTCTGGGGCGCTCGTTGATGGCCGCCGGCCAGCACAGCCAGGCACGCCATCTGTTCGAACCCCTGTTGGCTGACTTGCCGGCTGCCGCGGGCGGCGACTTCTACCTGGCCCGGCTACGCTCCGAATCCTTGTTGTGGCTGGCCCGGGCCATGCCGCCGACCGAGGCTGCCGCCGCCCTGGCCCACGCCAGGGAGGCCGCCTTGCTGATGGCCGAACCCCATGCCAACGCGGCAAGCGACAACGCGGTGCGCCATTGGGCCCGCGCCATGGCCTGGGGTGAACAAGCCGCGGCACACGCCGCACTGGGCCAGCCCGAAGCCATGCGCACCGCGGCGAGCGCGGCCCTGGCCACCTGGCGCGCCGCCCCGGGCGGCCGCGCACCCGGGATGTATGCGCGCTGGGAACAGCGCGACCAGGCCTTGGCTGAAAAGTGAGCCTCAGCCGCGCCGCGCCTTCACGGCCGCGGCCAGCGTGTCGATCACTTGCAGCGAATCCTCCCAGCCCAGGCAGGCGTCGGTGATGCTGCGGCCATATTCCAGCGCGGCCGGGTCGTCTTTGCCCGGGCTGAATTTCTGCGCCCCGTCGTGCAAGTGGCTTTCCACCATGGCGCCGAAGATGCAGCGGCTGCCCGCCGCGACTTGCGCCGCCACGCTGCGTGCCACCTCGATCTGGTTGCGGTGCTGCTTGGCTGAATTGGCGTGGCTGAAGTCGATCATCAGCTTGCAGGGCAGCTTGGCCGCTTCGATCTCCTGGCAGGCCACGGCCACGCTGGGCGCGTCGTAATTGGGCGTCCTGCCGCCGCGCAGGATGACGTGGCAGTCGGGGTTGCCGCGCGTTTCCACGATCGCCACCTGGCCGTTCTTGTGAACTGACAGAAAGTGGTGCGGCCGCGCCGCGGCCTGGATGGCGTCGATGGCGATGCGCACATTGCCGTCGGTGCCGTTCTTGAAACCCACCGGCGCCGACAAGCCCGACGCCAGCTCGCGGTGCACCTGGCTTTCAGTGGTGCGCGCGCCAATCGCGCCCCAGGCGATCAGGTCGCCGATGTACTGCGGGCTGATCACATCGAGAAACTCGCTGCCCGCCGGCACCCCCAGGCGGTTGATCTCCACCAGCAACTGGCGCGCGATGCGCAGGCCCTCATGGATGCGGTAGCTGCCGTCCAGGTAGGGGTCGTTGATCAGGCCCTTCCAGCCCACCGTGGTGCGCGGCTTCTCGAAGTACACCCGCATCACCAGCTCCAGCGTGCCGGCATGTTTCAAACGTTGTTCGCGCAGGCGCCGGGCGTATTCCAGCGCCGCGGCCGGGTCGTGGATCGAGCACGGGCCGATCACCACCAGCAGCCGGTCGTCCTGGCCGTTCAGGATGTTGCGCACCGCCTGGCGCGTGTTGCCGACCAGCTTTTCCACCGCGCCACCGGCGATCGGGAAGAAGCGGATCAGGTGTTCCGGCGGGGGCAGCGGCGTCACGTCCTTGATCCGCTGGTCGTCGGTCTCGCCGGTCTTGTCGCCGGGCACATACCAGGGCTCTTTGGGGCTGGCTTTGCTGGTCATGACGGGTTCCTTATGGGTGTCGATGGGGACGCTGAAAAACAAAAACCGCCGGGGGTGCCGGCGGTTTTCTGGGTTTGCTGCGCTGCTTTGTTTACGTGCGCCAACATGTCCAGCCGCCAGGTGGGGCCGTAAACGCATAGCTCGTAAAACAGACTTGGGCGCGGTGCATGGCGGCGAATGTAGCACGCAGCATGGCCCCAGCCCGTGGCGCGGCCGGTTCCGGCGCGGCGATACTTGCCGCCATGCGTGGCCTGGCAAGGAGAGCGCCGTATGAGCCCGAATGGCGAATCGCTGAATGCGCAGCATGAAGGCACGCCAATGAGCAACGACGCAGCACGCAGTGAGCGCCAGGCCCGTGTGATCAGCCTGGCCGCGGCGCAGTTGCCCGCAGCGCAGTTGCCGCTCTTCGCCGCGTTGACCAGCGAAGTGTTGGCCCGGCTCGACGCCGACGACCTGGCCGCGCGCAGCGACGCCGATCTGTTCGCCGCGCTGGCCTCGCTGCTGCAGGCCGGCGCCCAGCGCCCACCCGGCCAAGCCCAGTTGCGCCTGGTGCAAGGCGCGGGCGGCACGGCTACGGCGGCACTGCGCCACACGGTGGTGGAAGTCATCAACGACGACATGCCGTTCCTGGTCGACTCCACCACCATGGAGATCACGCGCCAGGGCCTGTCACTGCACCTGATCAATCACCCCGTGCTGGCCGTGCAGCGCAATGCCGCGGGCGAGTTGCTGGGCCTGCACAGCCGCCACGCGGCGCCGCCCGGGGCGGTGCTGGAGTCGTGGATGCGCATTGAGGTCGACCGGGTCATCGGCGAGTCTGCCGAGCGCGAGCTGGCCGGCGGCATGGCCGGCGTGCTGGCCGAGGTGCGCGCCGCGGTGCGCGACTGGCAAACCATGCGCGCGTGCTTGCTCACAGCCCGCGACGAGCTGCTGGCGCGCGCCGCGGTGTTGCCCGAAGACGCGCTGACCGAAAGTGCGGCCTTCCTGCAATGGCTGGCGCAAGACCATTTCACCTTGCTGGGCTACTTGCAGCACGACCTGGTGGCCCAGGGCAATGATGCGCAACTGCACGTGGTGCCCGGCAGTGCGCTGGGGGTGCTTGGTTTGAGCGCATCGCAAGAAGCGCCCTCGACCAGCTTTGCCGAACTGCCCGCGCGCGCCCGGGCCGAGGCGCGCAGCATGCTGCCGCTGTTGCTGCTCACGCGCGCCAACACGCGCTCGAAAGTGCACCGGCCGGGCTACACCGACTACCTGGGGGTCAAGCGCTTCGACGCCGCCGGCCAGGTGATCGGCGAGCACCGCTTCATCGGCCTGTTCACATCAAGCGCCTACCGCTCGCGCGTGGACGAGACACCGCTGCTGCGCGACAAGGCGCGCGCCATCGCGCAGCGCGCCGGCTTCGCGCCAGGCGGCCACCTGGCCAAGGCGCTGGTGAATGTGCTGGAAACCTATCCGCGCGACAACCTGTTCCAGATCAGCGACAACGAGCTTTACGACACCGTGCTGGGCATCCTGGCGCTGGGCGAGCGCCAGCGGCTGCGCCTGTTCACCTGGCGCGACCCGTACGAGCGCTTCGTGTCGTGCCTGGTGTACGTGCCGCGTGAAGCCTATTCCACCGCGCTGCGGGTGAAGTTCCAGACGCTGTTGATGGCGGCATATGGCGGCACGCAGGCCGACTTCGACGTGAGCCTGGGCCATGCGCTGCTGGCCCGGGTGCACTTCAACATCCGCATCGCCGCGGGCCAGGCCGTGTCGGTCGACCAGCGCGCGCTGGAGCAGGCGCTGGCAAGCGCCGCCCGGCGCTGGGAAGACGGCCTGCGCGAAGCCCTGGTGCCCGCGCTGGGCGAAGGCCTCGGCCTGGGTCTGCACAAGCAGTGGGCCGCCGCCCTGCCTGGCGACTACCGCGAACGCAACAACGCCGCGCAGGCCGTGGCCGACGTGTTGAAGCTCGCCGAATTGAGCCCGGCCCAGCCGCTGACAGCCAGCCTGCTGCTTGACGGCGGCGCCGCGCCCACCGCACCGGTGCGCTTCAAGGTCTACCGCCAGGGCCCGGCGCTGGCGCTGTCCGAGAGCTTGCCGATGCTCGAACGCCTGGGCGCTCGCGTTCTGGGCGAGCACCATCACCGCATTGAAGGTGCGGGCGGCGATGAAGTCTGGCTGCACGACTTCGATCTGCAAGCGCAGATCAGCGACGAACTCGACCCGGCGCGCCTGGCGCCGCAGTTCGAGCAGGCTTTCGTGCGCGCGGCCAGCGGCGAGATCGAGAACGACGACCTGAACCGGCTGGTGCTGCTGGCCGGCCTGGCCAGTGAAGACATCGTTGTGCTGCGCGCCTACGCGCGCTATTGCCGGCAGATCGGCTTTGCTCTGTCGCAGGCCAGCATTGAAGCGGCGCTGGCCGCGCACCCGCGCATCGCGCGCATGCTGGTGGGCCTGTTCAAGCTGCGCTTTGACCCGGCCGCGCACGACGAACAAGGCGCGGCCTCGCAGGCCCGGGCCATCAACCTGGCGCTGGAGCGCGTGGCCAACCTGAATGAGGACCGCGTGTTGCGCCAGTTGCTCGCGCTGGTGCAGGCCACGTTGCGCACCAACTTCTGGCGCACCGGCGTGGGCCACACCGGTGCGGCCGGCCCGCGCCGCGCGCACTTGAGCCTGAAGTTCAACAGCGCCGCCGTGCCGGGCTTGCCCGCACCCAAGCCGTGGGTGGAAATCTTTGTCTACGCCACGCGCTTCGAGGGCATTCACCTGCGCGGCGGCAAGGTCGCGCGCGGTGGCTTGCGCTGGAGTGACCGGCCGGAAGACTTTCGCACCGAGGTGCTGGGCCTGGTGAAGGCGCAGATGGTGAAGAACACGGTCATCGTGCCGGTGGGCAGCAAGGGCGGCTTCGTGCTCAAGCGCGCGCCACCGGCCAGCGAGCGCGAGGCCTACTTGAAAGAAGGCATCGCCTGCTATCAAGACTATTTGCGCGCCTTGCTCGACCTCACCGACAACCTGGCCGCTGGCGTGGTGCGTGCGCCGCCCCACGTGGTGCGCCATGACGCCGACGACCCCTATCTGGTGGTGGCGGCCGACAAGGGCACGGCCTCGTTCTCAGACCATGCCAACGCCATTTCGGCCGAATACGGGCACTGGCTGGGCGATGCCTTCGCGTCCGGTGGCAGCGCCGGTTATGACCACAAGGCCATGGGCATCACCGCGCGCGGCGCCTGGGAAAGCATCAAGCGCCACTTCCGCGAACTCGGCCGCGACATCCAGCGCGAACCCTTCAGCGCGGTGGGCATCGGCGACATGTCGGGCGATGTCTTCGGCAACGGCATGTTGATGTCGCGCCACACGCGGCTGCTCGCTGCCTTCGACCACCGCCACATCTTCATCGACCCCGAGCCCGACGCCGCGGCGTCGTTCACTGAGCGCGAGCGCTTGTTCAAATTGCCGCGTTCATCTTGGGCCGACTACACCAGCGCCCTCATCTCGGCCGGCGGCGGGGTGTGGGCGCGCTCTGAAAAGTCGGTGCCGTTGTCGCCACAGGCCCGCGCGGTGTTGGGCATCGAGGCCGAGCGGCTGACGCCCACCGAGGTGATCAGCGCCTTGCTCAAAGCGCCGGTGGATCTGCTCTACAACGGCGGCATCGGCACCTACGTGAAGGCGCGCAGCGAAGCCCAAGCCGATGCCGGCGACCGCGCCAACGACGCCTTGCGCATCAACGGCCATGAATTGCGCTGCAAGGTGCTGGGCGAAGGCGGCAACCTGGGGCTCACACAGCGCGCGCGCATCGAGGCCGCGCAGCAAGGTGTGCGGCTGTACACCGACGCTATAGACAACTCCGCCGGCGTGGACACCTCTGACCACGAGGTGAACATCAAGATCCTGCTCGGCCTGGCGGTGGCCGCGGGCGAGCTCAGCCTTGAACAGCGCAACACGGTGTTGACCGCCATGACCGATGACGTGGCCGCCCTGGTGCTGCGCGACAACTACTTCCAGACCCAGGCCCTGAGTGTGGCGGCGCGCCAGGGCGTGAGCCTGCTCGAACGCCAGGCGCGTTTCATGCGGCACCTGGAACGCTGCGGCCAGCTCGACCGCGCGATTGAATACCTGCCGGCAGATGACGAGATCGCCTCGCGCAAGGCCGCCGGCCAGGGCCTGACGACGCCTGAACTGGCGGTGCTGCTGGCCTACAGCAAGATGTGGCTGGTTGACGAGCTGATCGCCAGCGCGCTGCCCGAAGAACCCTGGGTGGCGCGCACGCTGGCGCGCTACTTCCCGGCGCTGCTGCGCGAGCGCTTTGCCCCGTGGATTGCCCAGCACCCGCTGAAGCGCGAAATCATCGTCACCCATGTCGTGAACAGCATGCAAAACCGGGTTGGCGCGACCTTTGTGCACCGCCTGAGCGAAACCACCGGTGAGGTGCCGGCGCGCATCACCCACGCCTACCTGGCGGCGCGTGAAGTGTTTGGTTTTGTGGCGCTGTGGCAGGAGATCGACGCGCTGGACAACCTGGTGCCCGACGCGGTGCAGGCCGAACTGATCGGCGCCCTGGGTGGCCTGGGCCAGCGCGCCACGATGTGGTTCTTGCGCGGCAAGCGCCTGGCGCAGCCGCTCGATGAATTGATCAGCCGCTTCGCGCCGGTGGTGGCCTTGCTGCGCAGCCGCGCCCTGGCCGACAGCGCTGCGCCACCGGCGCGCGCGCTGCGCTGGCAGCACCATGGCGTGCCGGCGGGCCTGGCGGCGCAGGTCGACCGTGCAGACGAGCTGTTTGCGGCGCTGGACATTGCCGAAGCCGCCGCCGCCGCCGGCTGCGCGCCGGCCCTGGCCGCCGAGGTGTTCGGCGGTCTGAATGAGCACCTGCCGCTGGCGCGCCTGCAAGCAAGCATTGCCGCGCTGGCGGGTGAAGGCCACTGGCCGGTGCAGGCCAAGCTGGCCTTGAGCGACGACCTCGCCGCCGCGCAACGCGGCCTGGCGTTGCGCGTGCTGGCGCTGGGCTCAGGCGCAGCGGCGCAGCGCCTGGCCGAGTGGGCCCAGAGCCAAGCCGGCGAGCTGCAACGCGCGCGGCGCTTGCTGGGCGAATTGACCGATGCGCCGAGCCCCGACCTGACCTTACTGGGCCTGGCGGTGCGCGAAGTGCGCGGTCTGGTTTAAGAAACCCTGGCGTTTGCCGAAGGCATGACGATGATCGAAAAGACCCTGGCTGTCGTGGCCGTGTTGGCGTGCTTGCTGATGCTGGTGCGCCTGGTGTTGAAGCCGCGCACCCGCATGCAGCTCGACGCGGGCATGCGCGCTGCGGCGCACCGGTTGCGTGAACGTTTTCGTTCGCTGCGGCGGCCGCGCCGCAAGGCCAAGCCTTTGCCCGACGATGCCGCGCAGGCCGCTGAAGAGCTGATTCGCCGCGCCAGCCAAGCTGGCCGGGTGGACCGCGACGGCAACGTCTCCCGGCCTGAAAAGTTCGGCAAGCCGCCCAGCAAGCTGCACTGAGCGGCGGGCGGGTTCAACGCACTTCGTCCACCACTTGCGTGGCACGGGTCGGGTCTGGATGGCCCGCCGCGCGCGCTGAGGCCGCATTGGCCACCTCGGACGGCAAGCGGTTGAGCATCCAGCGGATCGCGGCCGGCACGATCACCAGGTCGTCGAGCACGCCGAAGAACGGCAGCACGTCGGGAATCAGATCCACCGGCGACAACAGGTACAGCAACACCAGCCCCGTGCCGGCCTTCAGCCAGCGCGGCGCTTGCGGGTGTTTCAGGGCGTACCACAGACGCTTGGCGTCGCCGCGAACCAAAAGCCACAGGGCGGAGATGCGCTTGAACATGCTTGCAACCTTTTGTTGAACCTACCGCAAGGTGCGGCCGGCCCTTCACGTTGCAAGGCCGGCGCAGGAAACAGCGGCGCGGCGCAAGCCAAAATTCAGGCCGTGCCGCCCACCGTGATGGCATCAATGCGCAGGGTGGGCTGACCCACGCCCACCGGCACGCTCTGGCCTTCCTTGCCGCACACGCCCACGCCGGTGTCGAGCTGCATGTCGTTGCCGATCATGCTCACCTGGGTCATGGCCTCGGGGCCGTTGCCTATGAGCGTGGCGCCCTTCACCGGGTACAGGATCTTGCCGTTCTCGACCCAGAACGCTTCGCTGGCGGAGAACACGAACTTGCCACTGGTGATGTCAACTTGGCCGCCGCCAAAGTTGGTGGCGTACACGCCGCGCTTGATGCTGGCAATGATCTCGTCGCGCGTATGCGTGCCGTTGAGCATGTAGGTGTTGGTCATGCGCGGCATCGGCACATGGGCGTAGCTCTCGCGCCGGCCGTTGCCGGTGGGCTTCACGCCCATCAGGCGGGCGTTCATCGAGTCCTGGATGTAGCCCTTCAAGATGCCGTCTTCGATCAACACGTTGCGCTGCGTGGCGTGGCCTTCATCGTCGATGTTGAGCGAGCCGCGGCGGTCAGCAATCGTGCCGTCATCGAGCACGGTCACGCCCTTGGACGCCACGCGCTGGCCAATGCGCCCGGCAAACGTTGACGAGCCCTTGCGGTTGAAGTCGCCTTCCAGGCCATGGCCCACGGCTTCGTGCAGCAGCACGCCGGGCCAGCCCGGGCCCAACACCACCGTCATCTGCCCGGCCGGCGCGGGGCGGGCATCGAGGTTGGTCAGCGCCGCGTTCACGGCCTGGTCAACATAGGTGTCGAGCACCGCGTCTTGGAAGTAGCCCAGGCCGAAGCGCCCACCACCGCCGCCGGTGCCGACTTCGCGGCGGCCGTCTTGTTCGGCGATCACGGTGATCGACACGCGCACCAGCGGGCGCACATCGGCCGCGCGCGTGCCATCGGCGCGGGCCACCAGCACCACGTCGTACTCGGCGGCCAGGCCGGCCATCACCTGCTTGACGCGCGGGCCCTGGGCGCGCGCGCGCTTATCGATCGACTCAAGCAGCGCCACCTTCTGCGCGCTGTCGAGCGTGGCAATCGGGTCGGTGGGGGCATATAACACCCGGCTGGGTGCGACACGCAGTTTCGGCGTCACCTTCACCTTGCGGTTTTGCCCGGCCGCGGCAATGCTGCGCACGGTGCGCGCGGCGTCGAGCAGCGAGGCCACGGAGAGGTCGTCGGAATAGGCGAACGCCGTCTTCTCGCCGGCCACGGCGCGCACGCCCACACCTTGGTCGATGCTGAAGCTGCCGCTTTTGACGATGCCTTCTTCCAGGCTCCAGCCTTCATGGCGGGTGGTCTGGAAGTACAGGTCGGCGTCGTCGATGCGGTGCTCGCCGATCAAGCCCAGCGCTTGCGCCAGCGTGGCCTCGCTCAGGCCGAACGGGTCCAGCAACAAGCCTTGCGCAATGGCCAGGCGCTCTAGGGTGGGTTCGCGGGTGATCATTGGTAGACGTTGGTTCCTAAGCGGCCCGAAGGCCGGGTTCAGAGCCAACGCCCCCGTTCAAACCGTGCATGCGGATTTCCCGCACACGGCTTACCAGTGGTCTGTCGGCTCGCAGCATTACGCAGGCCTCCTGTTGC
>JANOXU010000142.1:0-6042 GCA_031418595.1 Burkholderiales bacterium | reverse complement strand
GGTACTCGCTGGTCGAATCGAACAGATGCGTGGTCAGCTTCTGGTAACCCGGCGCTTGCAGCATGGTGTGCATGTGGCCCGGGCGGAAGGGGTGGCGGCCCATGGCCAGCAGCATGGTGCCCACTGGCCCATCAACCGGCACCGGGTACTTGCAGGGCTTGACTGACCAGAAACGGTAGTTGCCATTGGCATTGGTGCGAAAGCGCGCACGCAAATGCATGCCGGGCTTGTGGTCGCGCTGCACGTCATAAAAGCCGTCGCCGTCACTTGACCAGACATCGAGCATGCAGTTGGCGATGGGCTTGCCGGCCACATCAGTCACCTGGCCGCTGTAGTAGGCCGGCTCGCCGGGTTCGCCCACACCGATGTCGCTGCCCAGGGGCAACTCGGGCGGGCTTTCAACATAGAACGGGCCTTGCACAGTGGCTTCGGTGGCTGGGGTGCCACTGGCCTTGGCCGCAATCTCGCCACGCAGTTGGTCGAGCGCCACCACCAGCATTGAAATGCCCAGCGTGTCGGACAGCAAGATGACTTCCTGCCGCTTGTCATCGCACTTCTGGCCGGTGGCGGTGAGGAACTGGATGGCGGCCATCCATTCATCGGGCCGCAGATCAACCTCGCGCACCATGGCGTGGGCATGGGTGATCAGGCTGGTCATGATTTGCTTGAAGCGCGGGTTGGGCGCGGCGTCCATGCGCGCAATGACAGCCTGGGCGAGGTCTTCAATCGAATGTTGCGACATGGCGTCTTTGAATCTGTTCAGTGATGTGGAACGTTACAGAACGATGCAGGCTTCGTCAAAACTCAGGCGCGGGTTGCGCTCGAAGAGCTTGGAGTCATCGCCATAGCCCAGGTTGAGAATGAAGTTGGCCTGCACACGGCCGTCTTTGAAGAATTCGGCATTCACCTTGGCCAGGTCAACGCCGCTCATGGGTCCGCAATCAAGCCCGAAGGCGCGCGCGGCGATCATGAAATACGCGCCACCCAGCGTGCCGTTGCGCTGCGCCGTGGCCGCGGCCAGGCCGGTATTGCCGGAGAACATTTCCAGCGCACCGGGCTTGTGCCAGGTTTGCGGCAGGTGCTCGTAAAAGCGCGTGTCGGTGGCCACGATCACGCTCACCGGCGCGCTGCGGGTCTTTTCAAGGTTGCCCGGCACCATGGCCGGCAACAAGCGCGCACGCGATTCGGGTGAAAGCAAGAACACATAGCGCGTGGGCTGGGTGTTCATGCTGGTGGCGCCCATCTTGGCCACGTCGTACACCTGCTTGAGCAGATCGAGAGGCACGGGTTTGTCGAGAAAGCCGTTGGCGGTGCGGGCTTTGATGAAGAGTTGGTCGAGGGCGTCTTGGGAGATTGGCATGATGAAGGTGGAACCCGAAAGTGAACGCCTCGCCGGTGAATCGGCCGCTGGGCGAGCGCCGATTGTGGGCACAAGCCCGAGCCGCGCAGCCCCGGACTGTCCCGCATAGGCCGGGACTGGGCCGCCTCAAGCGCCCAGCGAACCGCCCGCCAGCCAGGTGCGCGCGCGTGCGACCAGCGCATCAACCTGTGCGCCTTGCAGCATGGGCATGTCCAGCTTCACCTGGTAACCGATGCGCTGCTGGATGTAGGCCAGGTGGCGGTAGCCGGCGGGCAACGCGGCCAGGGCTGCTGCATCGAGCTTGAGCACGGCGCCGGGGTCCACCGGGTCGATGCGGTCTTTCTCGTAGATGGGCTGGCGCAGCAGCAACTTCCATTGGCCATCATGCTTTTGCACGAAGTCGTGAAACCGCCCGGTGCACACGACATCGCACAGCACCGGGCCGCTCTCGCCGGCGACCATGCCACGCTGCGAGATCGTCATCTTGGTCTGGGCGATGGCGCGTTCACCGGCCACCTCGATGGCCGAGCCACCCAGAAAGTGCAGGATGCTCACGCCCTTGGCCCAGCCTTCGCCCGTGACGCGAATGAAATCCGCCGCCGGGCCCTGAAACCAGGTGGCCATCATCACGCCATCGGGGTGCCAGACGGTGGCAAAGCGCTCCCAATCACCGGCATCACGCCAAACGACCCAGCGTTCGAACATGCGGCGGATGAGCAACTCGTCTTGCAGGGTATCGGGCATGTCATTCATGGCGCTGGTGAGGTGAAACGATTCTTAAATGCCTTGCGTTTGCTGGTGCGGTAAACCGCAAAGTCGGCGCGATCAATGGTGATGATGTCGGTGATGCCGGTCTTGTCGGCCAGCCACACCAGTGATGCGTCGGCCAGATCCATGGGGCGGTCAGCGTACTTGCGCATCATGGTGGCCAGGCCGGGCAGGTCAGCCGGCACCAGGTGTGCCAGGGTCAGCAAACCGCCTTCATGACCGGCATGCAGCCACAGCAGAAAGTCGCTCTGCGCGGCGGCGCTGAAGTCCAAAAAATACATGACTTCGCTGACCACTTCCCAGGTGGTGTGCAAACGCAGGTGGGCACCGTGGGCCTGGAAGAACTCAACCGCGCGCCGGTGATGCTTGTCGCGGCGGTTGTAGAGCGCGGCCAGCGGGCCGCTGTCAGCCAGCACCACCAGTGGGCTCACGCCTCGACCCGGCTTCTCGATGCGGCCTTGGCCTGCACTCGACCACGAACAACGGCCTTGATCTGCGCTGACTGCCTGGCTGCGCTGCCGTGCTTGCCGAAGCGGTGGGCGCCCAAGTCGAACAGGCTGGGCGGCGCAGGCGCAGCCATGGTGACTTGGCCGGCCAGGCTGCGCAGCGCATGCTTGACCACATCAGACTTGCTCAAACCAGTTTGCGCGCGCAGCAGATCGACCAGCAAAGTGTCCTGCTCGGTGAGGCGAAGCGTGAGGTGATTGGAGGCCATTGGTTCAGTGTACTACGCTGATCTTCAAACCGTGTTACGTTGCGCCGGCGCGTGCCCCATCGCGAGCCAACACCAAAGCGGAGTGACCCATGACCCCCTTTCGCATTGCCGTCAGCAACGACGTGCTCAGCGACCTGCGCCAGCGCCTGCGCCACACCCGCTGGCCAGAGGCGCAGACGGTGGCTGATTGGAGCCAGGGCGCGCCGCTGGCCTGGGTGCAAGACATGTGCCGCCATTGGGCGCAAGCCTACGACTGGCGCGCGCGCGAAGCGCTGCTGAACCGCTTCGCGCAGTTCACCACCGAGCTTGACGGGCTGAGCATTCACTTCATTCACCAGCGTTCGCCACACGCGCAGGCCATGCCCCTGCTCATCACCCACGGTTGGCCGGGGTCGATGGTGGAGTTTCAGAAAGTCATTGCACCGTTAACCGACCCCACGGCGCAGGGTGGCAGCGCAGCCGATGCCTTTCATGTGGTGTGCCCTACGCTGCCCGGCTTTGGCTTTTCGGGCAAGCCCGCCGCCACCGGCTGGGGCGTGGAGCGCATTGCCAGCGCCTGGGCGGAGCTGATGGCGCGCCTGGGATACGGCCGCTACGGGGCGCAGGGTGGCGACTGGGGCTCGGCCGTCACGGCGGCCATCGGCGCGCAAGACAGCGCGCATTGCGCCGGCGTCCACATCACCCTGGCCATGGGCAGCAAGCCGAAGTTGGACGGCGAGCCCACGCCCGAGGACACACGTGCCCTGGCCGGCATTGCGCACTACCAAGAGTGGGACTCGGGCTATTCCAAACAACAGACCACACGGCCGCAGACCCTGGGCTACGCACTGACCGATTCACCCGCTGGCCAGGCGGCGTGGATTCTTGAAAAGTTCTGGGCCTGGACCGATTGCGATGGCGACCCTGAAAGCCTCTTCAGCCGCGACGAGCTGCTCGACAACGTGATGCTGTATTGGGTCACGGCCAGCGCCGCGTCTTCAGCGCGCCTGTACTGGGAAAGCTTCGGCGCGCGGCGCAAGCCGCAGTTGGTGCGCGTGCCCACGGGCGTGGCCGTGTTCCCCAAAGAGATCGTCACGCCGGTGCGGCGCTGGATGGAACCAAACTTTCCCAATATCCAGCACTGGAGCGAGCTGCCCAAGGGCGGGCACTTTGCGGCCTTTGAGCAGCCCGATCTGTTCGTGGGCGACGTGCGCAAGTTCTTTCGCACGCTGCGCTGAAGCGATACGGTGCGAAGCGCTACGACGCGAAGCACTACTGCGCCTTCAAATCCGCCGCCTTGGCGATCACCGCCGCGGCTTCCATTTCAGTGCGAATGAAGGCGTTGAACGCCTCGGGCGCCAGCGGGTACGGCTCGGCCCCCATCCTGGCCAGGCGCTCTTTGACTTCGGCGCTGGCCAGGGCCTTGAGCGCTTCTTCATGCAAGCGCCTTTGCAGCGCAGCGGGCATGGCGCTGGGCACCATCATGCCGATCCACAAGGTGTAGTCGGAGTTGGCCACGCCAGCTTCCACCGAGGTGGGCACTTGCGGCAGCGCGGCCGAACGCGCGGCCGTGCTCACCGCCAGCGCTTGCAGGCGGCCGTCGCGGATGAGCGGCAAGGCCGCGGCCAGGGGTGCGAGGAACCAGTCGTTGCTGCCGCCGATCACGCCGGTCATCGCCTCGGGCGTGCCGCGGTACGGCACGTGCAGGGCCTCGATGCCGGCGCGCAGGCGGAATTTCTCGGCGTTCATGTGCGTGCCACTGCCCACCCCGGCCGAGGCGTAGTTCAGCGCGCCTGGCTTGGCCTTGGCCGCGGCCAGCAGATCGGCCAGCGTCTTCCAGCCCTTGGCCGGGTTCACCACCAGCACGTTGGGCAGACTGGCCAGGGCGGTGATGCCGGTCAGGTCGCGCAGGGTGTCGTAGCTCAGGTTGGTGTAGATGGCGGGGTTGAGCGCATGGCCCGATGAATGCACCAGCACGGTGTAACCATCGGCATCACCTTTTGCCACCTGGCCGGCGGCAATGGTGCCGCCGGCGCCGGGCCGGTTGTCGATGATGACCTGCTGCCCCAGGCCCTTGGCCATGGCTTCAGCCACGGTGCGGGCCACGATGTCGGTGGCGCTGCCGGCGGTGAACGGCACCACGAACTTGATGGTTTTGGCCGGGTAGGTTTGCGCCGCGGCGGGGCCGAGCAAGCCGCAAAGCACCAACGCCGCGGTGACCATGATGGTTTTCAAATCAATCTCCTGGTTAGGAAAGTTCGTTGCTCAGACCCAGCGCCGCGGCAATGCGTTGCCCGCTGGCGCGCAGGCGATCCAAAGGCAGTTGTAGATCAACACCCAGCAGTTTGCCGGCGCGCTTTTTCCAAACGCCGGCAATCATCACGCTGTCGATGTTGGCCAGGCTGGTCTGCATGACCACGCTGCTGATCGGCACATGCACCGGCTGCATGTTCAGGTCAGTCGCGCGGATCAGCACCAAATCAGCCTGCTTGCCCGCGGCCAGCGAGCCGATGCGCCGCTCTTGGCGCAGCATACGGGCGCCTTCGGTGGTGACCCAACCCAGCGCTTCGCGCGTGCTAACGGTTGAGGTGGGCGGGATGCTGCCATGCGCTTCGCGATAGGCCACGTTGTCCAGGCTGCGCTGAATGCCCAGCGCGATGCGCGCCTGGCTGAGCATGTCGCCGCTCATCACGCTTTCCAAGTCAACCCCCAGCGAAGGCGCGCGGCCGCGCTCGCGCAGCCGGCCGGTGAGCGGGTGGCCATGGCCTTGCGACATTTCGCTTTCAGCCGCCGCCGAAAAACTCATGCCCAGTTCACAAAAGCGCGTCAGTTGCTCGTCACTCAAGGCATGGCCGTGGACGATGTTCACGTTCGCGCCGAGCAGGCCTTCGGCTTCGAGCCGGGCCCAGCCTTCGGGCGTGCGCGCCGCACCGCCGCCTTGGTGCAGCGAGGCGATGACATCGAGTTCACGCGCCATGCGAAAGTCGCGCAGCGCCACTTCGAGCGTTGAATAGTGCGGCCCCAGCACCGCGGCATGCACGCTGAAGTTAGCGCGCCCTTGGTGTGCTTTAAGCAGGCGTTCCAGCTCGGCGCGCGGATGCGGCACTTCCCAGAACGGCCGCTCACCCGCTTTCGGCTCGGGCTTGGGCGTGCCATGGAAGAAGGCCGCGCCGATGCCGGATTCAAGAAGCGCGGCCACAGCAGCGTCGTTGTGCGCGGG